>JAFMLG010000030.1 GCA_017852335.1 Actinomycetota bacterium
GCCATCAAGGGCCCCGGACGGCGTCCGTCCATGCGGACCACCGGTGCGATCGACCCTGCGGGACGCGCGACGACCCCCGACCTCACGGTCGGGGGTCGCCTGCGTCGCGGGCGCGGATCGGTCCGGGCCCGCGGTCGCGGCCGCGCTCCGGACGGTCGCCGACCGGGTCGAGTGTTCCGAGGACCTGACCGGTCCGGGCGGGGTCGGGAGCGCCTACGTCGACTTCCGCCAGACCGAGGACGCCGAGGTCCTGGCGCTGCTCGCGGCGGCCCGCGGCCGCTCCGGGTCCGGCGCCTCGTCGGTCCGGTCGCCGCGGACGGGTCGTTAGCCTGCGGTCGCGCGGGGCCGGACGGCCGCGCGTCGGGCGCGAGGAGTCCTGCGATGGCACGTCCCCCGAAGGACGACTGGGTCCCGAAGATGCGCGGCAGCGCCGCCGCTCGGCTCGCCGAGGGTCGGGACGTCCGCATCATGGACATCGCCGAGGAGCTGGGCACGTCGCCGGCGCTCGTCCACTTCTACTTCGGGGACCGCCAGCACCTCGTCGAGGAGGGGTGGAAGGAGCTCCTCGAGCAGTTCGTCGAGGACGACCTCGCCCGGATCGCGGACGCGGCCGAGCGCAGCGACTGGGAGGCGGTCGCCGGTCTCGTCCGCGACATCCTCGCGTCGCGCCGCGACGCGACTCACCTCGCCCACGTCCGGGCCGCGGCCGAGGGGCAGCGCTCGGAGTCGCTCGGTGGGACCGTCACCGAGGTCCACGGCCGGACGGTCGAGCGGTGGCGCGCCCTGCTGGCCGCGTCCGTCGAGCGCGGCTCGGTCACGACACCGCTGGACCACGAGGCGATCGCGACGCTGGTCGTCGCGGTCCCGCTCGGGCTCGCGATGGTCCGGCCGCAGCCGACCGCCCGGCAGCGGCGGGCGCTCGCCGAGGCGTACACGGCGATGCTCCGGGCGGTCCTCGACCCGACCTACGACGTCCACGACGACGGCGCCGCGTAGCGCGGGGCCGAGGGGCCGGCCGTCGGGCCGGCCGGGGGCGGGCGTCAGCCGTTCGCCAGCGCCACCGCCCGCGCCGCGAGCTCGGTGTCCGCGGCCGCGACCGTCGGCTCCACCCGGTCCGTGAGGTCGGTGCCCGGGACCAGGGGCAGCAGCGGCGTCCTCCCGAACCCGGCGCAGGCCCCGCCCGCCTCGATGACCAGGACGACCCCGGCCGCGACGTCCCAGGCGTGCGGCGCGAGGGTCACCGCGAGCGGTGAGGCGCCCCGTGCGACCATCGTGAGGTCGAGCGCGGTCGAGCCGAGCAGGCGCGCGTTCAGCACCGCGCCACCGGCCACCATGCGCCTGGCCGCGCCGCCGCTGTACAGCGCCGGCACGTGCGAGGACCGGCGGTCGGTCGGGTCGACACCGGCGCCGACGCGCATCGGGCCCGCGGCCGTCCGGGCCCCCGCCCCGGCCGTCGCCATCGCCCGCAGCCCGAGCGCCGGCGCGTCGACCACGCCGAGGACGGGCGCGCCGTCGAGGCAGAGCGCTGCCGAGACGCACCAGAACGGCAGGCCGGCGATGAAGTTGGAGGTGCCGTCGATCGGGTCGAGGACCCAGGTCCAGGCGGTCCCCGGGACGACCCGCGAGGTCTCCTCGCTGACCGCGCCATGGCCCGGGAGCGCCCCGGTCAGTCCGGCGACCAGCCGTTCGTCGGTGGCGCGGTCGACGGCGGTGACCGGCGTCCCGTCCGACTTCGCCTCGACGGCGACCGCGCCGGCCGCCGCCCGCAGCCCCGGTCCGAGCTCGTCGAGCAGCGCGTGGAGGACGCTCTCGGCCCTCGCCGCCTCGGCCGCCGCCGCCGCGTCGAGCCGCCCGAGCCGCACCGGACGGACCTCGTCGCCCACCACCGCCCCCGCGTCGCGCGCCACCCGTCGATCTCCTCGTCGGGCCGCACCCTACGCGGCGCGGCCGGCCGCACCCGCGGCCCGGGGCGGGGTCCGCGGTTAGCCTCGGAGCGCGGCGACCGCGCACGGCGGGGCGCGCACGGAGGGCCCCATGGCACGCATCGCGATCACCGGCGCGACCGGACTGATCGGCCGCGCGCTGACCGCCTCGCTCGCCGGTGACGGGCACGAGGTCGTCCGCGTCGTCCGCGGCCCCGGCGCCGGCTCCGACGTCCGGTGGGACCCCGCCGGTGGCACCATCGACGCCGCCGGGCTCGAGGGCCTCGACGCCGTCGTCCACCTCGCCGGTGAGCCGATCGGCGCCGCCCGGTGGAGCGACGCGGTGCGCCGTCGGATCATGGACTCCCGCGCCCGCGGCACCGACCTGCTGGCCCGGACGCTGGCCGGGCTGGAGCGACCCCCGGCGGTCCTCGTCTCGTGCTCGGCCGTCGGGTTCTACGGCGACCGCGGCGCCGACGAGCTGACCGAGGACGCCCCGGCCGGTGACGACTTCCTCGCCCGCGTCTGCGTCGTGTGGGAGGAGGCGGCGGATCCGGCGCGTGCCGCCGGGATCCGCGTCGTCCACCCCCGGACCGGCGTGGTCATCGCGAAGGACGGCCCCCTGATCGACAAGGTCGAGCTGCCGTTCCGTCTCGGCGTCGGCGGTCGGGTCGGGTCCGGCCGCCAGTGGGTGCCGTGGATCTCGCTCCACGACGAGGTCGCGGCGCTGCGGTTCCTCGTCGACACGCCGCTCGAGGGGCCGGTCAACCTCGTCGGGCCGACGCCGGCCGACAACCGCGAGCTGACGCGGGCCCTCGGGAAGGTGCTGCGACGCCCGACGGTGTTCCCGATCCCGCCGCTCGCCGTCCGCGCGCTGTACGGCGAGATGGGCGTGACCCTCGCGACGATCAGCCAGCGGGTGCTCCCGACCCGGCTCCTCGCGGCCGGGTTCCGGTTCCGGCACACGACGATCCAGGAGGCGCTGGCCGAGGCGTTCGCGCGCCCGGCGGCCGCCTGAGCGTGCCGGCGGCCGGGGCGGACGTCGCGGTCGTCGGCGCCGGGCTCGCGGGGCTCGCGGCCGCGCTGACGCTGGCCGCCGCCGGTCGCGAGGTCGTCGTCCTCGAGGCCTCCGACGGGGTCGGCGGCAGGGTCCGGACCGACGTCGTCGACGGGTTCCTGCTGGATCGCGGGTTCCAGGTGCTGCTCACCGCCTACCCGGCGGCCCGGCGGTGGTTGGACCTCGCGGCGCTCGACCTCCGCGCCTTCGCGCCCGGGGTGGTGGTGCACGACGGGGCCGGCCGGACGGTCCGTCTCGCCGACCCGTTCCGGGCGCCGGTCGCCGCGGCCCGATCCCTGCTGGCGTCCCTGGTCACCCCCGCCGACGCGGTGCGGCTGCTGCGCTGGCGCCGTCGCATCCTCGGACCGTCCGGACCGGCGGTCGCCGCCCGGACCCAGGTGACGACCGCCGAACGGCTGGCCGAGGTCGGGTTCTCGGCCGGCCTCGTCGACGGGTTCTTCCGTCCGTTCCTCGCCGGCACGTTCTTCGACCCCGACCTGACGACGTCGTCGCGGGTCACCGAGCTGGTGTTCCGGTGCTTCTTCCGCGGCGACGTCGCCGTCCCGGCCGGCGGCATGGGACAGCTGGGCGTGCAGCTCGCCGGACGGCTGCCCGCGGGGAGCCTCCGCCTGGCGACGCCCGTCCGGGCGGTCGCGCCCGGCGCCGACGGGGTCCGGCTCGCGACCGACGACGGGGAGGTCCGGGCGGCCCGGGTCGTCGTCGCCGTCGACGCGCCGGCGCTGTCCGGTCTGCCGGGCCTGCCGTCGGACGGGGCGACCGCACCGGCCCGGGGCACCGCCGGCGTGCAGTTCGCGGCGGGGACGTCGCCGACGCGGGGCCGGCCGGACCTGCACCTCGGGCGTCCGGGGGACGGTCCGATCGCGACGCTGGCGACGATGTCCGACGTCGCCCCGACGTACGCGCCCGCCGGCCGCCACCTCGTCAGCGTCTCCACGTGCGGCGTCCCCGTCACGGACGACGCGGGACTGGTCGCCGACGTCCGGCGCCAGGCGCGCGGATGGTTCGGCCCGGCCGTCGACGACTGGGAGGTGCTCGACGTCCGTCGCATCCCGTACGCGCAGCCGCGGCAGGACCCCGGGGACCTCCCGACGCTGGCCCGGTCGACGCGGCGGGGCGACCGCGTCTGGGTCTGCGGCGATCACCGCGACACCGGGTCGCTGCAGGGGGCCCTGGTCTCAGGCCGGCGGGCGGCCGACGAGGTCCTCGCCGCCTGACCCGCCGGACCCGCCGGACGCGGCCGCGGCCCGCGTCAGCCGGTCCATCACGGCCCGTCCGATCCCGACGGGCGCGACGCCCTCGATGACGAGCGCCGTGAGTCCGACGTCCTCGGCGGTGCGCAGCAGGCCGTACAGCGCCGCGCCGAGCGCCGCGGCGTCGGGGAGGTCGGCCAGCACGCGGACGTCGCCGGGGGGGCCGCCGTCGGGGCCGCCGTCCGATCGGGCCGGTCCGACGCGGACCAGGCCGACGGGTCCGGGGGCGGCGGCCAGTCGGGACGCCAGCCCGTCGCCCGTCCCGGGCCGGGCGACGTGGACGGGGAGCCCCGGCGCGTAGTGGCGGTGGCGGGTCCCGGGGGCCCGTGCGTCGGTCCCGGCGGCTCCGACCTCCGCCGGTGCGGCGCCCGTCGCCGCGAGGTCCTCACGGCTGACCGACCCCTCCCGCAGGACGACGGGGACGTCGCCGCGCGCGTCGACGACCGTGGACTCGAGGCCGAGTTCCGTCGGGCCGCCGTCGAGGACCGCGTCGATGCGACCGTCGAGGTCGGCCAGGACGTGGGCGGCCGTCGTGGGGGATGGCCGGCCCGAGCGGTTCGCGCTCGGCGCCGCCAGCGGCAGGCCGCAGGCGGCGAGGACGCGGCGCGCGACCGGGTGCGCCGGGACGCGGACGGCGACGGTGTCCAGGCCGCCGGTCGTGGCGCGCGGCAGCCCGGGGCGTGCGGGCAGCACGACGGTGAGCGGACCCGGGGCGAACCGCGCGAGCAGCCGGACGGCGAGCGGCGTGACCGCTGCCGCGACGGTCGCGGCGTCGGCGGCGTCGGCGACGTGGACGATCAGCGGGTTGTCGGCCGGTCGGCCCTTCGCGGCGAAGACGCGTGCGACCGCGTCGGCGTCGTCGGCCCGGACGGCCAGGCCGTACACGGTCTCGGTCGGGATCGCGACCACGCCGCCGGCGGTCAGCACCGCCGCCGCCCGCGCGACGCCGGCGTCGTCCGCGGTGAGCAGCTCGGTCACGCGGGTCCCCCCGACGCCGGGTCCGGCGTCGCGCCACGCGCCAGCGCCAGCGCCGCCCGCACCACCTCGTCCAGCATCGCCGGGGTGAGCCGTCCCGTGAAGGTGTTCTGCTGGCTGACGTGGTAGCTGCCGATCAGCGGCCGCCCGTCCGCGAGCCGGGCGCGGGTGCCGTGGCCGAACCGGGGCCGGGGACTGTCCACGCCGACGTGACGGACCACCGCGTCCCACCCGAACCCCCCGAGCGCGAGCACGGCCCGCCACGGCAGCAGGGCCAGCTCGGCCGCGAGGAACGGGGCGCAGGCGTCCCGCTCGACGGTCGTCGGTCGGTTCTGCGGCGGTGCGCACCGCACCGGCGCGGTGATCCAGGCCCCCGTCAGTCGCAGCCCGTCGTCGCGACCCGTCGAGGTCGGCTGGGACGCGATCCCGCACCGGTGCAGCGAGGCGTACAGGAAGTCGCCGGAGCGGTCGCCGGTGAACATCCGGCCGGTCCGGTTCGCGCCGTGCGCACCGGGGGCGAGGCCGACGATGAGCAGCGCCGCGGCCGGGTCCCCGAAGCCGGGCACCGGACGGCCCCAGTACTCCTCGTCGGCGTAGGCGCGGCGCTTCTCGCGCGCCACCTCCTCGCGCCAGGCGACGAGACGCGGGCAGCGGCGGCAGGTCACGATCCGGTCCTCGAGCTCCGCGAGGGAGCCGACCGGTTCCGGGACCACCGCCGCGACCATGGGGGCAGCGTACGCTCGGGCCCTCCCCGTCCCCGGAGTCGCCGTGTCGCTCGTCGGGATCTGGCTGTCGGGTCTGGCGTCGGCCGCCGGCCTGATGGTCGTCGTCTGGGTCGCCAGCCTCGTGCGCCGTGACGCCAGCCTCGTCGACCGCGTCTGGGGGCTGGCGTTCGTCGTCCTCGCCTGGACCTACTGGCTGGTCGGGGCGGCGCCGGGGCCCCGACCGACGCTAGCGCTCGTGCTCGTGACCGTGTGGGGGCTGCGGCTCTCGGCGTTCATCACGAGGCGGAACTGGGGCCACGGCGAGGACCCCCGGTACGTCGCGATGCGCGAGCGGCGGCCCGGGACGTTCCCGGTCCGCAGCCTCGTCACCGTGTTCCTGCTCCAGGCGGTGCTGGCCTGGTTGATCTCGGCGCCGCTGCTGGCCGCGACGGCCGTCGCCGGCGGGGACCTCGGGTGGATCGACGCCGTCGCCGTGCTGCTCTGGACGGTCGGGTTCGTGTTCGAGGCCGGCGGTGACCAGCAGCTCGCACGGTTCCTCGCGGATCCGGCGAACCGGGGTCGCGTGATGGACCGGGGGCTGTGGCGGTGGACCCGCCACCCCAACTACTTCGGTGACACGGTGGTGTGGTGGGCGTACCTCGGGCTGGCGCTCGCCGTCGGGGCGTGGTGGGCGGCGGCCGGCACGCTGCTGATGACGTTCCTGATCGTGCGGGTCTCCGGGCTGGCGCTGACCGAGAAGCGGATGGCGCGCTCCGGCGCGAAGCGCGAGGGGTACGACGAGTACGTCCGCCGCACCAACGCCTTCTTCCCGGGGCCGCGCCGTCGGCAGCGTCCGCGGACCGGACCGGAGGGCGGTGGCATGACGGGGGACCCGGCGCCGGCCGTCGTCGCGGCCGACCTCGACGAGCTGGTGCTGCCCCGCGGCGCCTTCGACGCCCTGATCGCGCACGCCCGGTCCGACTTCCCCTACGAGGTCTGCGGGCTGGTCGGCCTCGGCGCCGACGGGGCGGCCGAGGTCATGCCGGTCGCGAACGCCGACCGGAGCATGCGCTACTACGTGATGGAGCCCCGCGAGCTGCTGCGGGCGATGCGCCGGGTCGAGGACGGGGGGCTCGGCCTCGTCATCTACCACTCGCACACCCACACCCGGGCGTACCCGTCGGAGACCGACGTCCACCTCGCCGCCTACCCGGAGGCGCTGTACGCGATCGTGACCCTGCAGGACCGCGACGCCCCCGACGTGCGGGCGTTCCGCATCCACGACGGCGTCATCACCGAGGTCCCGGTCCGCATCGCCGGCTGACGCCCGCCGCCGGTCGCGGCCGGACGGTCCCGGGGCGCGGGCGGGTTCGGACCGTTCGCACCCCCGCCGGGGGGCGCCGGGGGGCCACGAGTACCCTCGACGCGTTCCCGCTCCCCGAGCCCCTCCGAGGTGCCCCGTGGCCGTCGTCCGCATCCCGACCGTCCTCCGCCCGCAGGCCGGGGGCGAGGCCCGTGTCGAGGTGGCCGGCGCGACCCTCGGCGAGGTCCTGCGGGCCCTCGTCGCGGTCCATCCGGCCCTCGAGGAGCGACTGCTCGACGGGGACCGCGTCCGCGGGTACGTGAACGTGTTCGTCGACGACGAGGACGTCCGGTACCTCGGCGGGCTCGACGCCCCGGTCGGCGACGCCGCCGAGGTCACGATCATGCCGGCGGTGGCCGGCGGCGCCCGCTGAGCGCTCCCTCAGCCGGCCGCGTCGCGACGCCGGGCCCGGAGGTCATCCGTGCGGTTCGCTGACGTCGCGCAGGTCGTCGGGCGCACGCCGCTGGTCGCCCTGCCGCGGATCTCGCCGCCGGGCCGGACCATCCACCTCAAGCTCGAGGGGCAGAACCCGACGGGATCGGTGAAGGACCGCGTCGCGGCCTCGCTGGTCCGCGAGGCCGAGCGGGCCGGCCACCTCCGGCCCGGTCGCCGTGTCCTGGAGCCCACCAGCGGGAACACCGGCATCGCGCTGGCCGCCATCTGCCGGGTCCGCGGGTACCCGCTGACGTGCGTGATGCCGGAGAACACGTCCGAGGAGCGGCGCCGCGTCCTCGAGATGCTCGGCGCGACGATCGTGCTGTCCCCGGCGATCGAGGGTTCGAACGGCTCCGTCCGGGTGGCGCGCGAGATGGCCGCGGCCGACCCCGACCTGTTCATGCCGTTCCAGTACGGGAACCCGGCGAACCCGCTGGCCCACCACGAGACGACCGCGCCCGAGATCATCGCCGACCTGCCGGACGTCACCGCCTTCGTCGGCGGCCTCGGGACGGGCGGCACGGTCACCGGCGTGGGGAAGCGGCTGAAGCGGTGGAACCCGGACGTGAAGGTCTACGCGGCCGAGCCCGAGTACGGCGACCTGGTGTACGGCCTGCGCAACCTCGACGAGGGGTACGTCCCGGAGGTGCTGGACCTCGAGGTGCTCGACGGGCGCATCAAGGTCGACTCGCTCCGGGCGCTGGAGATGACGCGCCGCCTCGTCGGCGAGGAGGGGATCTTCGCCGGCGTCTCGACCGGGGCCTCGGTCGCCGTCGCCGTCCGGGTGGCCGACCGGCTCCCCGAGGGGTCCGACATCGTCGCGCTCTCGCCCGACGGCGGGTGGAAGTACCTCTCGACCGGCGCCTACGACCCGGGCGACGTCGCGGCGATCGCCGAGCGGATCAGCGGGACCCTCTGGGCCTGAGCGCCGGCGCCCTGCGTCGGGCCCCGACGCGGGACCGGTGCGTCAGAGGATCTGGCTGAGGAACAGCTTCGTCCGCTCCTCGCGCGGGTTCGAGAAGATCGTGTCCGGGTCGTCGACCTCGACGATGCCGCCGTCGGACATGAACACGACCCGGTCGGCGACGTGGCGGGCGAACCCCATCTCGTGGGTGACGCACATCATCGTCATGCCGGACTCGGCCAGCTCCTCCATCGTGTCCAGGACCTCCTTGATCATCTCGGGGTCCAGGGCCGACGTCGGCTCGTCGAACAGCATGACCTTCGGCTCCATCGCGAGCGAGCGGGCGATCGCGGCCCGCTGCTGCTGACCGCCCGAGAGCTGGCCCGGGTACTTCCGGGCCTGCTCGGGGATCCGGACCCGCTCGAGGAGCTGCATCGCCTGCTCCTCGGCCTCCTTCTTCGGCTTGCGCCGCACGTGGCGCGGGGCCAGCGTGATGTTGTCGAGGATGGTGAGGTGCGGGAAGAGGTTGAAGGACTGGAAGACCATGCCGGTCTCGCGCCGGATCTCCTGGATGTCCTTGAGGTCGTCGGTCAGCTCGATGCCGTCGACGACGATGCGGCCGCGGTCGTGCTGCTCCAGGCGGTTGATGCACCGGATCAGGGTGGACTTCCCCGAGCCCGACGGACCGGCGATGACGACGGTCTCCTGCCGGCCGACGACGAGGTCGACGCCCGTCAGCGCCTGGAAGTCGTCGAACCACTTCTCGACGCCGCGCAGCTCGATCATGACCTCGCCGGTGCCGCCCGGCACCAGGCGCTTCCCGATCAGCTCGTCCTGCCCGTGCTGCGTGTCCACGAGGACCTCCTAGCGCGTGCCGACGCCGAGCCGGGCCTCGAGGCGCTGGCTCTCGCGCGACATCCAGTAGCTGATGACCCAGTACACGATCGCGACGAACGTCAGCGACTCGACGATGTACCCCTGCCCGAGGAACTGGTCCTGCTTGGTGACCGAGCGGGAGACGGCCAGCAGGTCGGACTGGCCGATGATGAGGACGAGCGTCGTGTCCTTGAAGAGGCTGATCGCCTGCCCGACGAGGCCCGGGATCACCGCGCGGAGGGCCTGGGGGAGGATGACCAGTCGGGTCTGCTTCCACGGGGTCAGCCCGAGCGCCTGGGCGGCCTCGCGCTGGCCCCGTCCGACGGCCTGGAGGCCGCCGCGGACGATCTCGGCGACGTACGCCGAGGTGAAGAACACGAAGATGATGAGGGCCCGCGTGACCAGTCCCGGCGTCGGGAAGTCCGGTGGGAGGAAGAACGGCAGGATCAGCCACCCGACGAAGAGCAGCGTGATCAGCGGCGAGCCGCGGAAGAACTCGACGTACGCGGTGCAGCCCCACCGGACCACCGGCAGCGTCGAGCGTCGGCCCAGCGCGAACAGGATGCCGATCGGGAACGCCAGCAGCAGCGCCCCGATCGTGTAGAACATCGTGATCAGCAGGCCGCCCCAGTCGGTGGCCGGCACCCCGCCGAACCGGCTGATGATCGCGAGCGACGCCCCGATCCCCAGCACCGTCAGGGCCGGGACCGCCCGACGCCCGCGCGGGGAGAGCCGCTGCGTGACCGCGGCCGCGGCGGCGCCGAGGCCGAGCGCCCCCACGGTCAGCAGCACGGGCTCGACGCCGGACGCGAACGCGAGGATGCCGACGACCAGCAGGACCGGCGGGCCGGCGCGGCGGATCCGCTCGCCCCAGCCGGCGTTCAGCGGGCGGCCGGCGGCCTCGGCGGTCTCACGGGCGGTCGCGGCGATGGCGCCGGCGCCGGCCCCGAGCGCCACGGCGAGGACGGCCAGCGCGATCCAGAGCCGCCCGACCTGGTCGCGGGGGAACGGACCGATCAGGTAGAGGGCGAGGTTGACGCGGACGATCTCCCACCGGGCGTCCACGACGAGGAACCGTACGAACCGGAACAGCGTGATCGCGACCGCCGGCGCGAGGACCAGCGTGGCGACGGCGCTGGGCCACGACGAGAACAGGTTCCGGCGCAGCCAGACGACGGGGTCGCGGGGCCGGACCGGCGGGACGGCGGCGGGGGCGTCGATCGCGGCGGCCATCAGCGCTCCACCAGCTGGAGGCGCCGGTTCGCGACGTTCACGACCAGCGAGATGATGATCGAGAGCGTGAGGTAGCCGAGCAGCACGAGGCTGAGCGACTGCGGCGCCGGCTGGCCGTTCCCCGTCGCGGTCTGCGCGACGCGGAGCAGCTCGGCGTACCCGACGGCGACGCCGAGGGAGACGTTCTTCGTCAGGTTCAGGAACTCGTTGCCCGTGGCCGGGGCCGCGATGCGCAGCGCCTGCGGCAGCGTGACCTGACGGAGCCGCTGCCCGGGGGAGAGGCCGAGCGCGTCGGCCGCCTCGGTCTGGCCCTTCGGGACCGCCTGGATCGAGCCGCGGACGATCTCGGCGATGAAGGAGGCGGTGTACAGGACCATCGCGAGCAGGAGCGAGAGGTACTCGGGGTACAGCGACGCGCCGCCCTCGACCAGCCGGCCGTCGAGGACGGGCAGCGACGGGGTGATCGGCGGGTCGAGGACCAGCCACCCGACGCCCGCGACGACGAGGAACGTCGCCGTCGCGAGCAGGCCGGCCCGGGCCGGTTCGCCGGTGCGCTCGAAGCGGGCGCGGCGGGCCCGGGCGACGACGATCGCGGCTGCGAGGCCGGCGAGCAGCACCGCGAGGTACGTCCGCGAGCCCTCGCCGAGGGTGACCCACGGGATCCAGACCCCGCGGTTCGAGAACAGGAACCCGTTGCTGACCGCCGCGTCCTGGATGCGCGGCAGCACCTCGAGGGTGACCTGGTAGAAGACGATGACGAGGACGAGCGGCGGCACGTTGCGCAGCAGCTCGACGAAGCCGCTGGCGACCCGGGCGATCAGCCAGTTCTGCGAGAGGCGGGCCACGCCGACCACGATCCCGAGCAGCAGCGCGAGGATCATGCCGATCACGGCGACGCGGATCGAGTTCGTGATCCCGACGATCAGCGCCTCGCGGATCGTCCCGGAGGCCTCGAAGTCCGAGCCGAGTATCCTGAAGCCGGCTGGCGCGCCGAGGAACTCGAAGTCGCTCCGGATGCCGAGGCGGTCGAGGTTCGTCGTCAGGTTCGAGACCAGCCAGACGCCGAGGGCGACGACGCCGACGACGAATCCGACCTGGAGCGCCCCGCGGAGGATGCGGACGTCGCGCCAGACGGCGACGCGCGGGGCGTCGGTGGCCGACAGGCCGACCCCTGCCATGTCCCCCCCGTGCGGTCCTGCGCGCACCCCCCGGTGCGCGGCGTCTGGAACCCTACCCCGACGACCGAGGGGCCGCGTCCGAAGACGCGGCCCCTCGGCGTTGGTGCGGGTGGATCAGCGGAACGGCGGGGCGTACAGCAGACCGCCCTCGGTCCAGAGCGAGTTCACGCCGCGCGGCAGGCCCAGGGCCGTGTCCGGGCCGACGTTGCGCTCGTAGATCTCGCTGTAGTTGCCGACCGCCTGGATCACGCGGACCGCCCACTCGGCGTCGAGCCCGAGGCCCGGGTCGAAGTCGGCGACGAGGCCCAGGAACCGGCCGATGCCGGGGTTGGCCTCGGGGTCGGTCGACGCGACGAGCGAGTCGACGTTGCCCTGCGTGATGCCGAACTCCTCGGCCTGGATGGTGGCGAAGGTCACCCACTGGACGACGTCGAACCACTCGGTGTCACCGTCGCTGGTGAGCGGGCCGAGGGGCTCCTTCGACATGACGTCCGAGAGGATCTTCACCGACTCGGTGCCGCCCTGCTCGGCCGGCCAGGTGCCACGGAAGGCGGCCAGCTGCGAGAGGTCGGACGTCCAGCCGTCGCAGCGGCCCGCGTAGTAGGCCTCCTGCAGCTGGTCGTTGTCCTCGAACACCAGGGGCTCGTAGGCGAGGCCCGCGGCGGCGAAGTACGTCTCGAGGTTCAGCTCGGTCGTGGTGCCGGCCTGGACGCAGACGGTCGTGCCGGCCATGTCCGAGATCGAGTCGAAGCCGCTGTCCGTGTCGACCAGCATGCCCTGACCGTCGTAGAACGTGGTGACGGCGAAGGACGCGCCCTCGCTGCCGTCACGGGTGGCGGTCCAGGTCGTGTTGCGGATCAGGACGTCGATCTCGCCGGACTGGAGGGCCGTGAACCGGGCGGACGCCGACAGCGGGATCCACTCGATCGCCTCGGCGTCGCCGAGCACGGCCGCCGCGATGGCGCGGCAGTAGTCGGCGTCGAAGCCGACGTAGGTGTCGCCCTCGGGGGCGGCGAAGCCCGGCAGACCGGTGTTGACGCCGCACTTCAGGGTGCCGCGCTCCTGCACGGCGGCGAGCAGGCTGCCGCCGTCCTGGGCGGGCTCGACGGTGACGGTCTCTTCGGAGCCGCTCTCGGTGGACTCGGCGGGCGCCTCCGCGGCCTCCTCCTCGCCGCCACAGGCGGCGAGGACCAGGCCGGCGGCGAGCGCGACCGACGCGAGTCGGACGTTGCGCTTCCTCACGGTGTCTCCTCGTTCCGGTTGCCGTGGGCGCGGGATCTCCGACGTCCACGGGTGGTGTGGTCGGTACCGGGAGGGCCCCTCGCGAACGACGGGACCGCCCCCCGGTCCTGCCCCCCGACGGCACGCCGACCTGCGCCGGGCAACTATCGGGGTCGCAGGGAGGCTAGCGCGTCGGGGCGACACCGGGGGCAGGCGCCCCCGTAGGCTCCGCCGCCGGTCCGACCGGGGGGTTCGAGATGGCGGAGCGGCACGGACGGGCCGGGGGTCGGGGCGGCGACGCCCTGCGGCCCGTGACGCTCGTCCCGGGGGTCCAGCGCAGCCCGGCCGGGTCGGTCCGCATCGACGCCGGGGGGACGTCGGTCCTGATCGCCGTCAGCGTCGAGGACCGCGGCCCACGCTGGCGCGACGGGCGGGGCTGGGTCACGGCCGAGTACGCGATGCTGCCCGGCGCGACCGACACCCGGGCCGCCCGCGACCGCCGGGGCGTCGGCGGCCGGGCCAAGGAGATCGAGCGCCTGATCGGCCGGTCGCTCCGGGCCGCGGTCGACCTCGACGCGCTGCCGGACGTGACGATCACCGTGGACTGCGACGTGCTCGCCGCCGACGGTGGGACGCGGACGGCGGCGATCACGGGCGGCTGGGTCGCCCTCGCGCTGGCGCTCGACGCCGTCGGCGCCCCGGCGGCGCTGACCGGGCAGGTCGGAGCGGTCTCGGTCGGCCTCGTCGACGGCGTCGCGCTGCTCGACCTCGACCAGGCCGAGGACAACCGGGCCGACGTCGACATGAACGTGGTCGCCACGGCCGACGGCGCGCTCGTCGAGGTCCAGGGCACGGCCGAGGGCGCACCCTTCACCCGCGGTCAGCACGATGAGCTGCTGGACCTGGCCCTGGCCGGGTGCGCCCGCCTGGGCGAGCTGCAGCGCGAGGCCCTCGCGGCGGCCCGCCGTGGATGACGTCGTCGTCGCGACGGCCAACCCGCACAAGCTGACCGAGATCGCGGCCATCCTCGCCGCCGCGACGGACGGTCCGGTGCCGCGGCTGGTCCCGATGTCCGAGCTCGGCCTGCCGTCGCCCGTCGAGGACGGCGCGACGTTCGCGGCGAACGCCCTGATCAAGGCCCGGGCCTGCGCGACGGCGACCGGCCTGCCGGCCGTGGCCGACGACTCGGGGATCGTCGTCGACGCGCTCGACGGGGCGCCCGGCGTCCGGTCCGCCCGGTTCGCCGGCGAGGACGCCGACGACGCCGCGAACAACGCGCTGCTGCTGGCGCGGCTCGCGGACCTCGGGGCGACGTCGCCGGCGGCGCGCCGGGCCGCGTTCGTCTGCGCGGCGGCGCTGGTGCGGCCCGGCGGCACCGAGCACGTCGTCGAGGGGCGGATGCCCGGCCATGTCGTCGCGGCGCCGCGTGGTCGCCACGGCTTCGGGTACGACCCGCTGTTCGTCGCGGACGCGACCGTCGACGGGCGGACGAACGGCGAGCTGACGCCGGCCGAGAAGGATGCGATCAGCCACCGCGGTGCGGCGTTCCGCGCCCTGGCGCCGGTCCTCCTGGCCGCCCCGACGGGCTGACGTCAGCCGGCGGCGACGAGGGCCGCGGCCAGCGCCGGCCAGCCGTCCGCGGCCCAGGCGTCGAAGTCGCGACCGGAGAGCGTCGCCAGCCCGAGTCCCGGACCCGGTGCCGCCCAGATCAGCGATCCCGACCGTCCGAAGTGGCCGACGGTGTCCGGCGGCAGCGGCCCGCCCCAGTGCGGGTCCTTCGCGCCCCGCCGCTCGAGGCCGAGCGTCCAGGGGTTGGGGCGCTGCCGGCCGAAGCCGGGCAGCACGCCGGCCAGGTCGGGGTACGCCGGGGTCGTGAGGGCGGCGTGGACGTCGGGGCCGAGCGCCCGCGGGGCGAGGAGCTCGCGGACGAACCGGCCGAGGTCCTCGGCGCTGGCCTCGGCCCCCCAGGCCGGCGAGCCCTCGAGGACGGTGGTGGTCATCCCGAGCGGGCCGGTGACCCGGTCGCGGAGCACGGCGGGGAACGGCCGGCCCTCCCGCGCGGCGACGAGGTCGCCGAGGACCTCGTACGCCCAGTTGCCGTAGGTCCGGCGCGTGCCCGGCGGGATGGTCCGGCTGCCCGCGTCGAAGCCGAGACCGGCGGTGTGCGCGAGCAGGTGCCGGACCGTCGCGCCCTCCGCGGCGGTCGGTCCGGCCGGCTCGTCGAGGTCGAGATGGCCGGCCGCGGCCGAGGCCAGGACCGCCGCGGCCGTCAGCGGCTTCGTGACGGAGGCCAGCGGGCGCGGCGTCGACGTGTCGCCGCGGACGGCCAGTTCGCCCTCGGAATCGACGACGACGGCCGCGGCGTGGGGGACCGGCCAGGCGTCGACGGCGGTCAGGGCGGCGGCGAGCCCGACGGCGCGGGCGGCGCGGTCCGGGCGGGCGGGCGCGGGCATCGGGGCTCCGGGGGGCGTCAGGCGGCGGGGGACGGTGCCGCACCGGGCGGCTGCTCGCCGTGCTGGACGGCGGCGATGCCGGCGACGAGGAGCAGGCCCCCGACCAGCTGCGGCGGACCCGGCCGCTCGGCCAGCACCGCCCAGGCGATCAGCACGGCGGCGAGGACCTCCGACAGGGCCACGAACGACGCGACCCGCTGCCCGAGCCGCGCGACGGCCGCGATGCCCGTGAGGTACGCGACGGCCGTCGCGACCAGCGCCAGCCAGACGGCGGGGACCAGCCACGACACGGTCCGTCCCACGACCTCGGTCGTGACCGCCGCGACCTCGAGCGGCACGACGCCGGCGAGACCGGCGACGAGGATCGTGAGCGCGCCGACGGTCGTGCCGCCGGCCGCGAGGACCATCACCGGCACGGTGTCGCGGGCCCGCTCGCCGAGCGTGAAGAACGTCGCGAGGAACACGGCCGCGAGCAGCCCCCATCCGACGCCGACGAGGTCGAGACCGCCGACGCCCCACGGCTCGAGGACCAGCATGAGGCCGGCGACGGCGACCACGGCGCCGAGCAGCGTCGCGGCGGCCGGCGCGCGCCGGGTCCGCAGCGACGACCAGCCGAGCAGCAGGACGGGGGCGGAGAACTCGAGCATCAGCGCGACGGCGACGTCCAGCCGCTCGACCGCGTTGAAGTAGGCCAGCTGGGTGCCGGCGGTCGCGACGACGCCGTACGCGAGCACCACGCGGGCGGCGCCCCGGGGCAGCGGCCACCACGTGCGCCGTCCGGCGGCGGCGATGGCGAGCAGCACGACCGCACCGCCGGAGAGCCGGACGAGGACCGCACCGGCCGGGCTCCAGCCGGCGGCGATCAGCGCCTTCGCCATCGTCCCCGAGCTGCCGAAGGTGACCGCGGAGGCCAGCGCGATCGCGATGCCGCCGCGGGCGGCGGCGGGCGTGCGCGCGGCGTCGAGCCGTGGCGTCGCCGTCATGGGGGCTCCGGCGCGGGGGAGGTCGGACGGGGTCCGGGGGAGGGGCGTGCGGGCGTCCGCGGTGCGGGCGTGCGAGCGGGGGGAGTCGAACCCCCACGGGCCAGGGCCCACTGGGACCTAAACCCAGCGCGTCTGCCGGTTCCGCCACGCTCGCCCGGCGCGCGACGGCCGGCCGCGAGGGCCGGCCGTCGTGCTGGTGCGCCGCCAGGGACTTGAACCCCGAACCTGCCGGTTAAGAGCCGGATGCTCTGCCAATTGAGCTAGCGGCGCGTGCTGGACCGCGGTCGGTGCCGGCCGCGGTCCCGGGGTGAGTGAGGGGACTTGAACCCCCGGCCTCCTGGACCACAACCAGGCGCTCTAACCAGGCTGAGCTACACCCACCGGGTCCGCACCCGGGCGGGTGCGTCGGCGGAGGATACGGCCTCCGTCGGTCCCGGGGTGGACGCGGGGGCCACGGACCCCGACGAAAGTGATACGCTCCGTGTCACTATGGTGACCCTCCGGCTCCCCGCCGACCCGGCCGACGCGGCCGGGCTGCCGCTGCACGCCCGGGTCGCGGCCGCGCTCCGGCGGGCCCTCGCCGAGGGGCAGGTCGCCCCCGGCGGACTGTTCCCGCCGGCCCGCGATCTCGCGGCCGCGCTCGACGTCCACCCGAACACCGTCCTCCGCGCGTACCGGGCGCTCCGCGACGAGGGGCTCGTCGACCTCCGGGCCGGTCGTGGCGCCCGGGTGCTGCCCGGCGCCGACGCCCCCGCGGCGCTCACCGGTCCGGTGGACGCGCTGCTCGCCGCGGCGGCCCGGGCCGGCGTCGACCTCGACGGCGTCCTCGCGCTCGTCCGGGCGCGCGCACGGCCCGGCACCACCTCCCGATCGTCCACCACCCCCCGTCCGAGCACCGAGGAGGCCCCGTCATGACCACCACCCGTCCGCCCCGACCGCCCGCCGTGCGGCCCCGCCCGGCCGAGCTCGTGCTGCCCGTCGCCGGCCTCGCCGTCGCCGCGGTGCTGCCGTTCGCGTACGGCGGTCGCCTGCCCGACCCCGTCGCGTCGCACTGGGGGTTCGGCGGCGTGCCGGACGGGAACCTCCCGATCCCGGTCGACCACCTGGTGCTGCTGGCCGCGACGCTGCTCGTCGCGCTCGGTCCGCTGCTGGCGGCGGCCCGGGCCGACCGGGCCGCCGCCCGCGTGCTGGTCGGCCTCGCGCACGGCGGCGCCGCCCTGTTCGCGCTCCTGCGGTGGTGGACGCTCGAGGCGAACGCCGACGCGGCGACCTGGCGCGACGCCGGACCGCTGCTCGCCGGCGACGTCCTCGTCGCGCTCGGGGTCGGGGTCGCCGCCGGCCTGCTCGGTGCGTGGCTGGCCCGGACGCGCCCGGAGCACCCGCCGGCGACGCGGACCGTCGCGCCCGTCCCGGTCGCCCCCGGCGATCACGTCGTCTGGATCGGTCGGCAGACCGCCGGACCCGCCCTCGTCGTGCCGGCCGTGGCCGTCGTCGTCGCCGCGGTCCTGGTCGCGATCGTCCCGGGCCCGGCCGCGGTCGTCGTCCCGGCGCTGGTCGTCGCAGCGGTCGCGCTCGCGACGTTCACACGGGTCGCGGTCGACGTCTCGGACCGGGGGCTGTCGGTCCGGCTGGGACCGTTCGGCTGGCCGCGGATCCGGGTGCCGCTCGCCGAGGTCACGTCGGTCGCGGTCCAGCACGTGGAGCCGATGGCCCACGGCGGCTGGGGCTACCGGGCGATGCCCGGGGTGCGCGCCGTCGTCGTGCGGCGGGGCGAGGGGCTGCGCGTCGGCCGCCGGGGTCGGGCCGACCTGGTCGTCACGGTCGACGGCGCCGAGGACGCCGCGGCCGTGCTGACCGCGCTCATCCCACCACGGTGACCGTGATCGTCTCGGTCGCTCCGAACGCCAGCTGGGTCCCGTCGCTGAGCTGCGCGCAGAGCGTGTGGGGCCCCGGCTCCAGCTCGATCGTGCGCCGGTCCGAGCCGTCGTTCAGCGCGACGACGCCGCGCCCGACGGCGTCGAGGGCGGCGGCCGGGACCAGGTCGCCCGCGGCGACGCAGGGCCGGTCGACGAGGATGTTGAGGTGTCCCTCGCACTCGGCCGCCGGACCGCAGGGGACGAGGTCGATCCCGTCGGCCTCGAGCACCACGAGGAGCGGCGAGGTGACCTCGTCGCCGTCCCGTGGCGAGACGAACCGGGCGGCGGCGTCGGCCGGCTGGTCGTCGACGCCGTAGGCGCCGGGGTCGCCGGCGCAGCCGGCGGTGAGGGCGAGGAGCAGGGCGGCCAGCACGGCGGTCACGCGGGCCGGACGATCGGGACGGTGGGAGCGGTCGTGCACGGTGCCTCGTGGTCGGGGACTCAGGTCGTCGCGCGCTCCCGGAGGAAGGCCAGCGCCTCGTCGGCGTGACGCTCCATGTCGACCTCGCTCGCGACCACGTGCCGCAGCGTCAGGTCGCGGTCGAGGACGTAGGTCGAGCGGCGGCTCGGGCTCGGCCCGATCCGCTTCGCGCCGAACGCCGACACGACGGCGCCGTCGCGGTCCCCGATCAGCGGGAAGTCGAACTCGTGCCGCTCGGCGAACCGGGCCTGCGTGTCACCACCGTCCCGGCTGACGCCGACGCGTGCCGCGCCGACCTCGGCGAACTCGGCCACGAGGTCGCGGAAGTGGCAGGCCTGGGCCGTGCAGCCCGGCGTGAACGCCTTCGGGTAGAAGAAGACGACCAGCGCCCGCTCGCCGGCCAGCGCCGAGAGGGTGGTCGCCGTGCCGTCGTGGGTCGTCACGGCGAGGTCCGGGATGCGGTCGCCGAGCTCGACACGGGCCATGGGGCACTCCTGGGGTCGCGGCTGCCGACGACGTCGGTCGCCCCGACGTCCGGCGGGACCGTAGCGACGACGCTCCGGCTGGGGTCCGCCACCAGTCGGTCGACGGTCACCGTCACCGTCTGCGTCGCGCCGAACGCGAGGCGGGTGCCGTCGGCCAGCTGCGCGCAGAGCGTGTGCGTCCCGAGCGCGAGGTGCAGCAGGGCCACGCGTCCGCCGTCGGTCAGTCCGTGCACCCCCAGCTCGTCGGCGCGGAGCGCGCCCGACGGGACGAGCTCGCCCGCCGG
Source organism: Actinomycetota bacterium (assembly GCA_017852335.1). Classification (GTDB taxonomy): domain Bacteria; phylum Actinomycetota; class Nitriliruptoria; order Nitriliruptorales; family Nitriliruptoraceae; genus CSBr16-57R1. Next base: position 19,682 of record JAFMLG010000030.1, read on the forward strand.
CAGGCAGGGGCGGTCGACGACGACGGTGAGATGTCCCTCGCACGGGGCGGGGACGTCGCAGGGCCGCAGCGTGACCCCGTCGGCGGCGAGGACCACGGGGACCGGCGAGCCGAGGACCGCGCCGTCGGGGGGATGGAGGATGCGGGCCGCCGGGGCGGGCCCGTGGGAGGGGAGCGCCACGACCAGGCCGACCGCGCCGACGAGCAGCACCGCACGCCCCGGCCGGCGCGGTCGCCGGGTCCCGGTGCGACGCGTCCGCAGCGGACCGGTCCGCATCGGCCCCTCCCGGCTCGTGCGGACCCCGACGGGTCCGCACGGCGGAGGCTCGGCGCTCCGCCTCGCGGCGGGGGCACGCCACGCTCACGGGCGGCCTGCGCTTAGGCTCCCGCCGCCCGAGGGGGGAGCCCGGTGATGACCGTCCGCGCACGCGTCGCCGCGACGCAGGCCACGACCGCGTACCAGCTGGTGTTCGGCGCGCTGGCCCTGCTCGCCGTCGTGCTGCTGATCCTGCCCGAGACCCGGGCCGCCGAGGCCGTGAACCTCGTCGTCTGGGCCGTGTTCGTCGTCGACTACGCGGCCGCCCTCTGGGTCGCCCCCGAGAAGGGTCGGTTCGTCCGCGGGCACCTGCTCGAGCTGGTCGCGATCCTGCCGGTCGACTTCCTGCGGGCCGCGCGGGCGCTGCGCATCGTCCGCCTCGTCCGCGTCCTGCGGCTCGGCATCGTGTTCGGCCGGGCCTACCGGACCCTCGGCGGCGTGCTCGGCACCAACGGGCTCGGCCGGGCCGTCGTCGTGGTCGTGGTCGTCATCCTGCTGGCGGGGCTCTCGATCCAGACCGTCGAACCCGAGATCGGGACCGTCGGCGACGGGCTGTGGTGGGCGTTCGTCACCGCGACGACCGTCGGGTACGGGGACATCTCCCCGGCCACCCCCGGGGGCCGGCTGATCGCCCTGGTGCTGATGACGGTCGGCATCGGGCTGATCGGCCTGATCACCGGGAGCGTCGCGACGTTCTTCCTCCGCGGCGCCGAGCCCGAGCCGGCGCCCGAGTCCCCGCACCTCGCGCACCTGCGGGCCCTGCTCGACCGGTGGCACGAGCTGGGGGCGGCCGACCGTCGGGCCGCGGCCGCGCTGCTCGCGGGGCTGGCCGAGGGGACGACCGACGCGGCCGGGCCGGCCGCGGACGTCACAGGATGAAGGTGAACCGCGCCACGATGGCGAACGTGACCGCGCCGCCGGCGGGGACCAGCCATCGCCCGTGACGTCCGGCGGCGATCCGCCGCCACCCGCCGTCGGGGCCGTCGCGCCCGAGCACGCCGAGCAGGCCGAGCAGCGCCAGCAGCGTGAACAGCGCGCAGACGAAGATGACCGAGAAGTCCGGGTGCTCGCCGAGGATCGCGACGAGCGACCCCTCCAGCAGGATCTCGAGCCCGAGGACCATCGCCAGCGCCGGCGTCCCCGTCGGGAGCCAGTGCCAGACCGGGGTCAGGGTCGGCAGGCGCTCGCCGACCGCGTCGATGACGTTCGGCAGCAGGTACAGCGCGGTCGCGAGCCAGAGCGCCGGGCCGGTCCCCATGAACGCGCTCGCGACGAACAGGAACGCGCCGACGCGCACGACCGTCGCGAGCCGCGGCTGCCAGCCGTAGGGGTCGGGCAGCTCGTCGGGGGAGAGCAGCTCGACGCGCGCGGGGAACCACCGGCCGGCCGCCAGCTCGAGCAGGACGCGCACGACGACCGCGGCCGTCGCGACGACCCGCACGGTCGCGACGTGGTCGCCGGCCGGCAGCGCCAGGCCGGTCAGCGCCGGGAGGGCGCGGAACACGAGGCTCGCGACCCAGCCGCCGAGCAGCGCCGCGAACGCGAGGTCGCCGACGCGCTCGGTCCACGCGACCCGGACGCCGGGCTCGCGGCGGAACTCCCGCGTGGAGCGCGCGATGACGATCGGGCCGAACCCGGCGACGACGACGCCGGCCAGCAGCCGCAGGTCGGTCACCCCGGCGCCGTCCAGCCCCGCGAGCGTCCCCGCCGCGAACACGAGCACGCCGACCGCGCCGCCGAGCGCGTCGACGATCCCGAGCGCGACCAGCGCGATGAACAGCGGGACCGGCGGGTGGTCCGACGCGCCCCCGGTCTGCGCGAGGGCCGCGAGCCCGAGCCCGACGCCGACCAGCGCCGGCAGGAACCCGAGCGTCCCGAGCATCGCGCGCAGGTGGATCCCGTCGCCGAGCAGCTTCGCGAGCAGGGGGGAGGGTCGGGCGGCGCGACGGATCAGCCGCTCGGAGGGCCGGTCGAGGGCGACGAGCGGGCGCAGTGCGAACCAGCCCAGCCGGTCGCCGGCGCCCGGCTCGACGACGACGCTGGTCCGCAGGTCGTACTCGGCCCCAGCCAGCGCGTCGAGGACGTCCTCGCTGATCTCCGCGCTGCCGGGGCCCGCGCCCCCGCCGCCGCCACCGCCACCGCCGCCACCGGCACCGCCCCCGCCGCCCGCGGCGCCCGCCGATCCGGCCGA
>JAFMLG010000031.1 GCA_017852335.1 Actinomycetota bacterium
GGCCGCGGGCCTCGGCCGCGGCGGCGGCGTCGCGCGCCTCGGCGACCGCCGCGGCGGCGGCGTCGCGGGCGGCCTCCCGCTCGGGCCGGGCGGTGACGAGCTCGTCGGCCCGGGCGCGGAGGTCGGCGCCGGACCGCTCGAGCAGCGGCTCGCGGACGGCCTCGGCCAGCCGGCGCCGGGTGGCGACGACGAGGTCGTGGGTCCCGCGGAGCCGCTCGCCCAGCCGGGACAGCGCGTGGTACCGATCCTCCTCGACCCCGCCGACCCGGGCGGCCTCGTCGAGGGCGGCGGCCGCCGCGGCCTCCTCGGCCCGCGCGGCGGCGAGGACGTCCTCGAGCCGCTGCTGCTCGGCCGTCGCCTCGTCCTCGCTGCGCCCGGCGGCGAGGGCCTCGCGCTCCAGCAGCGCCGCCTCGCGGGCGGCCCGCTGCACGCGCACCTCGCGCAGCTCCGCCTGGAGCGCCGCGTGACGGTCGGCGGCCCGGGCCTGCTGCTCGAGGGGACGGAGCTGACGCCGCAGCTCGCGCAGCACCGTCCGGAGCTTCTCGACGTGGCCGTCGACGGCCTCGAGCTTCCGGACGGCCCGCTCGCGGCGACGGCGGTGCTTCAGCACGCCGGCCGCCTCCTCGATGTACCGCCGCCGCTCCTCGGGCCGGGCGTTCAGGATCTCGTCGAGCTGCCCCTGCCCGACGATGGTGTGGAGCTCGCGACCGAGCCCGGTGTCGCTGAGCAGCTCCTGGACGTCGAGGGCCCGGACCTCCTCGCCGTTGATCTCGTAGGTCCCGAGCCCGTCCTCGTCGACGGTCCGGGCGACGCGGACCTCGCCGAACGAGCCGGCGCTGCCGGCCGTCCCGATGCCGAGCCCCTCCAGCCGACCGTCCGAGTTGTCGATCGCGATCTCGACACGGGCCCGACGCGCCCGCGCCCGCCCGGGCGAGCCCGCGAAGATGACGTCGGTCATCGCGGTGCCGCGGACCTTCCGGGCCGAGTTCGTCCCGAGCACCCACGACAGCGCGTCGACGACGTTCGACTTCCCGGACCCGTTGGGTCCGACGACGACGGTGATGCCGGGCTCGACCGAGAGGGTGGTGCGGTCGGCGAAGGACTTGAACCCGCGGAGCGTCAGCGACGTGAGGAACATCAGCCCTGGCACCGCGGGCAGTGGTGGGCGTGCACGTCCCTGCGCAGCTTCGTGCGGAGGATCGACGTCCGGCACCGCGGACAGGGCATCCCGTCGCGGCCGTGGACGTTCAGGTGCCCGGCCGGCGTGCCGTCCTCGTCCACCGGCGAGTCCGGGTCGATGTCGTCGAGCACCGACCCCGACGCCTTCATCGCGGCGACGAGGACCTCCTGCGCCGAGCGGTACAGGCGCCGGAACTCCTGGGCGCTCAGCGAGGACGGGGCGCGGTCCGGACGCAGTCCGGCCTCCCAGAGGATCTCGTCGCTCGAGACGTCGCCGAGGCCGACGAACCGGCGGGGGTCCGCCAGCCCGACGCGGAGCGGATCGTCGGGGTCGGCGAGGCGGCGGGCGAAGTCCTGCCACGGCGGCGGGTCGGCCAGCAGGTCGATGGCGCCCGGGGCGACCTCGGCCTCGCCCTCGGCCTCGGCCGTCGGGAGGACGCCGGTGCGCAGCCCCACGGGCTTCCCGGCGTCGCTGAGATGCAGCGCCCCGCCGGCGGTGAACCGCACGGCGGCGTGCGTCGGCGCCTTCACGGGGGCGTCCGGCGCCTCGACGTGGAGCGAGCCGGTCGGGCCGGGATCGACCAGCCAGCTGCGGTCGTCGTCGAGGTCGAGCAGCAGCCGGACCCCGATGCGCCGCACCGCCCCGACGCGGCCATCCGTCAGCTGCTTCGCGAAGTCGGGCCGCGTGCGGTGCCAGGGCTGCAGCACCCCGGGGGTCCGGACCTCGACCTCCCCGACGCGCTTCCCGACGACCTCGCGCTCGAGCTCGCGGCGCAGGACCTCGGCCTCGGGCAGCTCGGGCACCGCGGATCCCTCCCCCGTGCGCCAGACGGCGTGCCCCGACCGGGGCCCGCGAACCCTACCGGAGGCCGCCGAGCGCCTCCCGGGCGGCGACCTGCTCGGCCTCGCGGCGGCTGCGCCCCGTGCCGTGGCCCGTGACGTCACCGACCGCGACCTCGACGGCGAAGGTCGGGGCGTGGTCGGGTCCGGTCCGGTCGACGCGGTACGCGGGGACGCCGAGGCCCAGCGCCGCGGCCCGTTCCTGCAGGGTGGTCTTGGCGTCCCGGGCGTCGCCGCCGTCCGCCCCGCCGACCGCGTGCATCGCGTCGGCGAGCAGCCGTCCCACGAGGGCGTCGGCGACGTCCCAGCCGCGCGATCGGAACACCGCGCCGACGACGGCCTCGAGCGCGTTGGAGAGGAGCGAGTCCTTCTCGGCCCCACCGGAGGCCGCCTCGCCCCGGCCGAGGCGGAGGTGCGCGCCGAGGCCGACGGCCCGGGCGGCGGCGGCCAGCGCGTCGCGGTTCACGACCGCGCTGCGACGCCGCGACAGCAGCCCCTCGTCGGCGCCCGGATCGGCCGCGAACAGCCGTCGCGTCACGGCCAGCTCGACGACCGCGTCACCCAGCAGCTCCAGCCGCTCGCCGTCGGGCTCGCCGGGATGCTCGAACGCGTAGGAGCGGTGCGTGACCGCGGCCCGCAGGACGTCCGGGTCGACGCCGTCGGTGCCGAGGTCGGCGAGGAGGGCGGCCAGGTCGGCGTCCGACCCCGGCCCCCCCGTCATCGCGGCCCCCGCCGGCTCAGGCCTCGACGACCGTCCGGCCCGCGTAGGTGCCGCAGGTCGCGCAGACGGTGTGGGGCCGGCGGGGCGAACGGCACCGCGGGCAGGTCGCGACCGTCGGCGCGGCGGTGCGCAGCCAGCTGGACCGGCGGTGCCGGGTCCGGGCGCGGGACAGCTTGCGCTTCGGGACAGCCATGGGGGACTCCTGGCGCGGCCGTGCGGCGCCGCCGCGCGGGGTGATGAGGTCCGGGGAGCCTACCCGCGTCCGCCGGCGCCGTCCGGCCCGGTCCCGGCCGCGCCGCCCTCGTCCGCGGCCAGCCGGTCCCGGAGGGCGTCCAGGGCCGCCCACCGCGGGTCCCCGGTCGGCCGGTCGCCGTGGGCGCAGGGGGCGACGTTGCGGTCGGCCCCGCAGGTCGGGCAGAGCCCGGCGCAGTCCGGCCGGCAGAGCACCCGGACGGGGACGTCGAGGACGAGGGCGTCGCGGACCATCCGGTCGAGGTCCAGCGCCGTGTCCCCCTCGACCAGGACGTACTCCTCGTCGTCCGGCGCGTCCGCGTCGTCGACGTCGTCCCCGCGGCGTCCGACGGGGCCGCGGACCGTGCGGCGGTGCAGCTCGGCCAGGCCGACGCGGCGCGGGTGCAGCGTCGGCGTCAGGCACCGCGCGCAGGGGATGCGCAGCTCGGCGGTGACGTCGCCGCGGACGAGGATCCCGTCGCTGACCGCCTCGAGCAGGAGCTCCAGCCCGACCGGCCCCTCGACGCCCTCGACGCCGCCGCCCCAGGGGTCGTCACCGAACGCGGCGGGGTCGACCGCGGTGTCCAGCTCGCGGCGCCCGCCCGTCCGGCCGAGGAGGCCGACGACGGGGACGCGCACGGGTCAGCGCTCCCCGGCGGCGTCGGACCCGTCGTCGAGCAGGTCGCCGTCGGCCAGGTCGTCGGCGTCGAGCCGGCCGCGGAGCCGCTCGCGCCCGCGCTCGACGGTGGCCAGGGTCTTCTGGAGCACGACCTCGAAGTTCGCGAGCTTGGCGTCGACGTAGTCCTCGGCCTCGAGCCGCATGCCACGGGCCGCGTCCTCGGCGGCCGCACGGATGCGCGCGGCCTCCTCCTCGGCCTCACGGACGACGTGCTTCTTGCTGACCAGCCGAGCGGACTCCTCGCGGGCGTCGGCCAGGGTCCGGGCCGCGTCCTCCTCGGCCCGGGCGAGGATCTCGTCGTTGCGCTGCACGACCCACCGCGCCTGGGCGAGCTCCTCGGGGAGGAGCGACCGCACGGCACGGAGGCGGGCGGTGACCTCGGCCCGGTTCACGAGGACCGAGGCCGAGAGCGGCATCGTCCGGGCGTCGTCGAGCATCGCGTCCAGCTCGTCGAGGACGTCCTCCACGCGACCGGGGGCGGTCGGGGCGGCGTCCTCGGCGGGGACGGCGGCCACGACGGCGGCGTCGGGCTCGTCGGTCACGGGGGCTCCGGGCGGGGGTGCGCGGAGCCTACCGACGGGCCTCCCCCGCCCCGGGTGTCCGCGTCCGGGCCGGGGACGCGGCCAGGGCGGCGGCCACCGCCGGGCCGACCGCGTGGTCGACGGGACCGCCCAGTCGCGCCACCTCCCGCACGAGGCTGCTGGAGAGGTGGACGTGCGCCGGGGCCGAGACGAGGAACAGCGTCTCCAGTCCCGTCATCGCGCGGTTCATGCGGGCCATCGCGGCCTCCCCGGCGAGGTCCGCGCCGTCCCGCAGGCCCTTCACGACGACGGTCGTACCGCGGTCGGTGCAGAGGTCGACGAGCAGGCCGTCGAACGTCACGACCTCGACGTCGGGGACGCCGACGCGGTCGACCTCGGTCCGGATCAGCGCGGCCCGCTCGTCGGCCGGGAGCAGCGGCGTCTTCGACGGGTTCGCGACGACGGCGACGCAGAGCCGGCCGAGCGCGGCCACGGCGCGGGCGATGACGTCGACGTGCCCGAGCGTGACGGGGTCGAAGCTGCCGGGGTAGATCGGCGCGGTCACGGCCCCTCCGGGGCACCGGCGAGGACGGCGCGGTGCAGCCGCGTGGAACCGTAGCGACGGGGCTCGTCGGGCCGCAGCGCCACGGGCCAGGTCGGGGCCGGCGCCGCCGCGGCCCGCTCCACGACGACGGTCGCGTCGGGGGCCAGGACGGCGACGAGGTCGGTGAGGACCGCGGCCAGCGCGGCCTCGTCCAGCGCGTACGGCGGGTCGAGCAGCACCAGGTCGTACGGCGCGCCCGCCGGGGGCGCCCCGCCGGCGGCGGCGCCGAGCAGCCGGGCCGCGTCGCCGGCCAGGACGGTGACGCCGTCGAGGCCGACGCGGGCGACGTTGTCCCGCACGGTCTCGAGCGCCCGCCGGTCCCGCTCGACCAGCGTCACCGCGGCCGCGCCGCGCGATCGCGCCTCGAGACCCAGCGCTCCCGACCCGGCGTACGCGTCGAGGACCGACGCGCCGCGGAGGTCCGGACCGAGGCTCGCGAACAGCGCCTCGCGGACGCGGTCGGCGGTCGGCCGCACCCCGTCGGGCGGCGGGGCCAGCCGCCTGCCGCGGGCCGCGCCGGCGACGATGCGCATCGTCAGGCGACCCCGAGCGCGGCCAGCACGAACGCCTGGACCTTCGCCTCGTCGCGCCAGGCGTCGTACCGGCCGGACCGGCCGCCGTGACCGGCCTCGAGCTCGGTCTCGAGCGCGATCGGTCGCCCCGACGTCGTGGCCGCCCGGAGCGCCGCGACCCACTTCGCCGGCTCCCAGTACTGGACGCGGGGGTCGTTCAGGCCGGCGGTGACGTACAGCGCCGGGTACGGCCCGGGCCGGACGTTGTCGTACGGCGAGTAGGCGCGGATGACGTCGAGGAACGCGAGGTCGGTCGGGTCGCCCCACTCGTCGTACTCGGTCACGGTCAGCGGCAGCGTCGCGTCGGACATCGTGTTCACGACGTCCACGAACGGGACCTCGGCCACCGCGGCCGCGAACAGGTCGGGACGGAGGTTCAGCGTCGCCCCGACGGTCAGTCCCCCGGCCGAGCCGCCACGGACGGCCATCCGGGTCGCGTCGGCCGCACCGATCGCGGCGAGGTGCTCGGCGCAGGCGACGAGGTCGTGGAACGTGTTCGCCTTCGCGGCGAGCCGGCCCTGCTCCCACCAGGCCCGGCCCATCTCGCCGCCGCCGCGGACGTGCGCGACGGCGAACACGACGCCCCGTTCCAGCAGGTTCAGCCGGCCGGCCGAGAACACGGGATCGATCGAGTGCTCGTACGCGCCGTACGCGTAGACCAGGCAGGGCGCGGTGCCGTCGAGCGCCACGTCCGCGCGGTGCACGACGCTGACGGGGACCTCGGCGCCGTCATGGGACGTCGCCCAGGTCCGGAAGGTCGTGTACGCGTCGCGGTCGTACCCGCCGCGGACCGGCTGCTGCTTCAGGACGCGCCGCTCACCGGTCGCCGTGTCGAGGTCGATGACGCGGCCCGGCGTCGTCATCGAGCCGTACCCGAACCGCAGGGTCCGGGCGGCGAAGGCCGCGACGCTGCCGAGCCCGACGACCGACGCCTCCTCACCCAGCTCGAGCACCTCGCCCGCGCCGGTGTCGGGGTCGCAGAGCCGGACCTGGGTCCGGCCGCCGGTCCGCTCCTCGAGCACCAGGTGATCGGCGAACACCTCGACGCCCTCGAGCCGCACGCCCGGTCGGTGCGGGACCAGCTCGGTCCACCGCGCCGGGTCCGGGTCGTCGAGCGGCGCGGTGACCAGCCGGAAGTCGGTCGCCCCGCCGTGGTTGGTGTGCAGGTACAGCCGGCCGTCGCGGTGCTCGACGTCGGCCTCGACGCCGAGCGCGCGCGGGACCACGCACCGCGGCGCGGTGTCGGGCGCGTCCGCCGGGACCAGGTGCCACTCGTCGACCAGCTTGGTGCCGGCGTGGATCGCGACGAACCGGTCGTCGCGGGTCCGGCCGAGCCCCAGCCAGAACCGCTCGTCCGGCTCCTCCATCACGACCTCGTCGGCGCCGGCCGGGTCGCCGAGGCGGTGCCGGCGGACCTGGTACGGCCGCCACGCCTCGTCGGCGACGAGGTAGAGGAAGGTGCGGTGGTCGTCGAACCAGACCGCGCCGTACGACGCGCGGTCGGTGACCTCCTCGACGACCTCGCCGGTCGCGAGGTCCCGGACGACCAGCCGGAACTCCTCGGACCCGTCGACGTCGATGCCGACGACGGCGAGGCGGTGGTCCTGGCTGACGGCGAACGTGCCGAGCGAGAAGTACGGCAGGCCCTCGGCCTCGGCGTTCGCGTCGAGGATGACCACCTCGTCGTCCGGCGGCGCGAGCGGGTCGACCGGCAGGCGGTGCGTGTCGGGCAGGTCGCCGGGATCGGTCACCCCCGCCGGCGCGGGGCGGCGGCAGTGGATGGGGTACGCGAGCCCCTCCCGCGTCCGGGTGTAGTACAGCCACGGGCCGTCCAGGACCGGCACCGAGGCGTCGGTCTCCTCGACGCGGCCCCGGATGCCCTCGAACAGCGCCTCGACGAGGTCGGCCTGCGGCGCGAGCAGCGCGGCGGCGTACGCGTTCTCGACCTCGAGGTGCGCTCGGACCGCCGGGTCCTCACGGTCGCGCAGCCAGTGCCACGGGTCGTCGACGACCGTGCCGTCGGCCCGGGTCACCGCATGGGGTCGGCGCGGCGCGGCGGGCGCCGCGAGGTCGGGCGGGACGAGGGGCACGGGCGCTCCGGAGCGGTGGTCGGGGTCGCGGGACCGGCGCGCGAGCCTACGGAGCGGACCGCCGCCGTCCCGTCCGGCGCGCCACCAGCGCCACCAGCCGCGGCGAGATCCGGTTCGCGACCTGCAGCGCGGCCAGCATCGGGGGATCGAACACCTGCGCCCGCGGCCGGTCGATCGTGCGCAGCACGATCCGGGCCGCCCGCTCGGGCGTGATGACCGGGATCAGCCGGCCGACCCGCGGGATGTGCTGGTGCGAGTCCGGGTTGGCGTCGAAGTACTCGCTCGAGACCTCGCCGAACAGGACGTGGCAGGACCGCACGCCGGTCCCGGCGAGGTCCTGGCGGAGCGCCTCGTGCAGGCCGCGCAGCGCCCACCGCGACGTCGTGTACCCCGTCGCCCCCGGCCACGGCGCCAGCGAGGCCGGCGATCCGACGTGGACGACGACGCCGCGGCGACGCGCGAGCAGCGCCGGCATGAAGGCCCGCGTCACGTTCCAGGCGGCGAGGAACGGCGCACCGAGCATGCCCGCGAGGTCGTCGTGGCCGGTGTCCTCCAGCCACCGCCACACCCCCGCGCCGGCGGAGTTGACGATCGCGTCGGGGGCGCCGAGCTCGTCGAGCACCCGGGCGGCCATGGCGTCGACCGCGGGACCGTCCGCGGCGTCGAGCGGCGCCACGACCGCCGTCCCGCCGGCCGCCCCGACCTCGGCCGCGACGGCCGCGAGGCGCTCGGCACGACGCGCGACGAGCACCACCGTCCAGCCGCGCGCCCCGAGGGCCCGGGCCGTCGCGGCCCCGACGCCGGCCGACGCGCCGGTCACCACCGCGACGCGCCGCGCTCCCGTCGGGTCCGCGCTCATCCGGTCTCCAGGGCCTCGAGCTCCTCGAGGTCGACGGCGAACCGTCGGGCGACCTCGGCGTGCATCCTCGCACGCGATGGGTCGTCCTGCCCGGGATCCGACGCGACGATCGCGGCGGCGAGCTCCCGGGTCCGCTCGAGGATCGGGAGGTCGCGGGCGACGTCGGTGACCACCAGGTCCGGCGCGCCGGACTGGCGCCGTCCGAACAGCTCGCCCGCACCCCGCAGGTCGAGGTCCCGCTGCGCCAGCACGAACCCGTCGGTGGTCGCGACCAGCGCGTCCAGCCGGGCCCGCGCGTCCGGCGTCAGGTCGTCGAGCGGCTGCGCGGTCATCAGGACGCAGTCGCTGACGTCGGCGCCGCGGCCGACGCGACCGCGGAGCTGGTGGAGCTGGCTGAGGCCGAACCGCTCGGCGTCCTCGACGATCATCGTCGTCGCCTCCGGCACGTCGACGCCGACCTCGATCACGGTCGTCGCGACGAGGACCTGGGCCTCCCCGGCGCGGAACCGGCCCATCGCCGCGTCCTTCGCGTCGGGCCGCAGCCGGCCGTGGACCAGGGCGACCTCGAGATCGGGGAACACGTCCGAGGACAGGTGCGCGTGGTGCGCGACGGCCGAGGTCGGGGCCGGCCCGTCGTCACCGGCGGCGTCGGACGGCTCGACCAGCGGACAGACGACGTAGGCCCGGCGACCGGCCGCGGCCTCGCGCCGGACGTGCGCGTACAGCCGCTCGCGCCGACCGTCCTGCGACGGGTCGATCAGGGTGGTCCGGACGGGCGTGCGGCCCGGCGGCAGCTCGTCGAGGACGGTGACGTCGAGGTCGCCGTACACGGTCAGCGCCAGCGAGCGCGGGATCGGCGTCGCGGTCATCACGAGCACGTCGGGCAGGACCGACGCGTCGCCCTCGGCGGTCTTCTGCCGCAGCGCGACGCGCTGCGACACACCGAACCGGTGCTGCTCGTCGATGACGACGACGCCGAGGTCCGCGAACCGCACGCCCCGCTCGATCAGCGCGTGCGTCCCGACGACCAGCTGCACGTCGCCGGACGCGAGGTCGTCGAGGATCCGGCGCCGCTCGGCCGCGGTCGTCGCCGACGTCAGCAGCTCGACGCGGAGCCCGCCCGGCGCGTTCACGCCGAGCGGCGCGAGCAGCGCCGCCAGCGTCCGCAGGTGCTGCTCGGCCAGCAGCGCCGTCGGCGCCATCAGGGCCGCCTGCCGGCCCCGGTCGACGGCGGCCAGCATCGTCCAGAGCGCGACCAGGGTCTTCCCGGCCCCGACGTCGCCCTGGAGCAGCCGGTGCATCGGCCGCTCGGCGGCGAGGTCGGCCGCGATGCCGTCGAACGCCCGCCGCTGGGCCCCGGTCGGGGCGAACGGCAGCCCCGCGAGCAGCCGCGCCCCGTACCCGTCGGGGTCCGGCGCGTTGTCGACGCCGACCGTCCCGGCCTCGAGCCGCCGCCGGCGCCACTGCAGCCCGAGCTGCAGCGCCAGCAGCTCGTCGAACACCAGCCGTCGGCGGGCGCGGGTCAGCTCGGCCCGGTCGGCCGGCCGGTGGTACGCCCGCAGCGCCGCGTCGTAGGTCGGGAGGTCCTCGGCGGCGAGCAGCTCGGCGTCGAGCCACTCCTCGAGCGGCCCGACGGCGTCGAGCGCCTTCGCGACGAGCTCGGCGACGCGGTCCGCGGGCAGCGCGCCGGTCGCCGGGTAGACCGGGAGCAGCCGCTGGTGCGACAGCGCCTCGGTCGCCTCGGCGACGTCCATGCCGGTCCGGAGGTGCCCGAGCACGGCCGTGCGGGGCGAGGCCAGCTGCAGCTGCCCGCGGAACGCCTCGACGCGGCCGCTGAACGCGGCGACCGTCCCCGGCGCGAGCCGGTCGGCCAGCCAGGGCTGGTTGAAGTACGCGACGCGGAACACGGCGCCGCCGGCCTGCCGGACGGTCAGCTCGGTGAGGCTGCGCCGGCGCCGACCCTGCGGCCGCAGCGATCGGGTCCCGACGTCGACGACCTCGCCGATCAGCGTGGCCGCCGCCCCGACCTCGACCGCGTCGAGGTCCACGACCTCACCGGCGTCGTGGTGCCGATGGGGCAGGTGGTGCAGCAGGTCGCGGACGCTGCGGACCCCGAGGTCGGCCAGCCGCCGGGCCGCCGCCGGACCGATGCCGGGGACCGCGGTGACCGGGCCGTCGAGCAGCGCCGGCGTCGCGGGGAGCGGGGCGGCGTCCGTCACGCCGCCGCGAGGGCCGCCGCGACGAGCCGGTCGACGAGCGCGGGGAACGGCACGCCGCTCGCGGCCCAGACCCGCGGGAACATCGAGGCCTCGGTGAACCCGGGGATGGTGTTCAGCTCGTTGACGAGCAGCCGCCCGTCGGGGGCGAGGAAGCAGTCGACGCGGGCCATCCCCCGGCCCTCGAGCGCGGCGAACGCGCGGCGGGCCAGTGCCTCGATCGCGGCGGCGGTGGCCGCGTCCACGTCCGCCGGGACGTCCAGCCGGGACGGCACCAGGTACTTCGCGTCGAAGTCGTAGTGGTCGTGGGCCGGGACGATCTCGCCGACGCGGGAGACGTCGACCCGGCCGCCCTCCTCGAGGACGCCGACCTCGAGCTCGCGGGGCGTCGCGACGGCCTCCTCGACGACGATGCGGTCGTCGTGCACCGCGGCCGCGGCGACGGCCGCCGGCAGGTCGGTGGCGTCCGCGACACGGGTGATGCCGAACGACGAGCCCTGCCGCGCCGGCTTCACGAACCACGGCGCCGGCACGGCCCGCAGCTCGTCGAGCACGCCGGCGCGGTCCTCCTCCCACCGCCGCACGTCGAACCGGACGTACGCCACCTGCGGCAGGCCGTGCAGTCGGAACCGGTCCTTCATCGCGCCCTTGTCGATCGCGAGCACCGAGGCGGCGACGTCGGCCCCGACGCAGGGCAGCCCGAGCGTCGCGAACAGCCCCTGGACGGTGCCGTCCTCGCCGCCGGGGCCGTGGAGGACGGGGAACGCGACGTCGACGGCGTGCCGGGCCGCGACCGCTCCGTCCCCGTCGAGCTCGAGCACCGCGGCGCCGCCGGCGTCGGCGACGAGCGCCAGGGTCGGGCCGGCGCCGTCGACCTCGGGCAGGCGACCGTCGACGACGGGCGGGATGCGGCCGTCGGTCCGGGTCCAGCGGCCGTCGCGGGCGATGCCGACGGGGAGGACCTCGTGCCCGGCCTCGGCCAGCGCCGCGAGGACCGAGCGGGCCGAGAGGCAGGAGACGCCGTGCTCCGCCGAGCGGCCGCCGTAGCAGACGAGCACGCGGGCCACGCCACCCCCTCCGGCGCCGCGGAGCCTAACCGTCGGACCGTCGCCGGGGCCGGGCTGGGTAGCGTCCCGGGACAGCACGGACACGACGACGGAGGACGTGATGGCGCAGGTGGACCTCGGGGGCCGGGTCGCGGTCGTGACGGGCGCGGGGGGCGGGCTCGGGCGCAGCCACGCCCTGCTGCTCGCGAGCCGCGGGGCGAAGGTCGTCGTGAACGACCTCGGCGGGTCCCGCGACGGCTCGGGGGCCGGATCGGCGATGGCCGACGCCGTCGTCGAGGAGATCCGCGCCGCCGGCGGCGAGGCCGTCGCGAACTACGACTCGGTCGCGACCGCCGAGGGCGGTCAGGGCGTCGTGCAGTCGGCCCTCGACGCGTTCGGCCGCATCGACGTCGTCGTGAACAACGCCGGCATCCTCCGGGACGTCTCGTTCCAGAAGCTCGAGCCCGACGCGCTGGACCTCGTCCTGAAGGTCCACCTGTACGGCACGTTCAACGTGACCCACGCGGCCTGGCCGCACCTGCGCGAGCAGGGCTACGGCCGCATCGTCTCGACCGCGTCGGGGTCCGGCCTGTACGGCAACTTCGGGCAGTCGAACTACGCCGCCGCGAAGATGGGCGTCGTCGGGCTGACGCGGACGCTCGCCATCGAGGGCGCGAAGTACGGCATCACCGCCAACGCGATCGCGCCGATCGCCGCGTCCCGCATGACCGAGGACGTGATGCCGCCGCAGCTGCTCGAGCGCGTGACGCCCGAGCACGTCTCGCCGGTCGTCGTCTGGCTGGCCTCCGAGTCCTGCACCGACACCGGCCGCATCTTCTCGGTCGGCGGCGGGTACGTCGCCCGCGTCGCCATCGTCGAGGCGCAGGGCACCGCGTTCGACCACGTCCCCACCCCCGAGGAGGTCGGGGACCGCTGGGACGCGATCGGGGAGGTCGGGCTGAGCGGCGGCACCACCGAGATCGGCCACGGCGTGTTCGAGCAGACGGGCCGCATCGTCCAGGCCCTCGGCATCACCTTCGAGTGAGGCCCGGGCCGCCGTCCCGGCGGCCGGCCCGGTCGACGAGGTCCAGCAGCTCGGCGACCAGCTCGGCGGTCGTCGCCGCGGTCGTGTCGAGCACCGCGTCGGGCGGGGCCGCCCCGGCCCGCTCGGCGGCCTCCAGCGCCGCCGCCTCGGCGGCGGCCCGGCCGCGCTGACGCCCGAGCCGCTCCTCGCGGTCCTCCAGCACGACGGGGTCGCAGGTCAGCCGGACGACCAGCAGCGGCAGCCCGGCCGCCGCCGTCCGCAGGTCCGCCGCGACGGCGGGGTCGGTCAGCAGATGGTCCATCCCGACGTCGAACCCGGCCGCGGCCCAGCCCGCGGCGGCGCGGTGCATCCCGTCGACGAGCGCCCGGGACAGCGGACCCCGACGCAGCCGCGGCGTGCCACCGGCCGGACCGTGCGCGACCCCGTCGAGCACCGAAGCCATCCGGGCGGCGGGACCCGGGCCGAGCGCCGCGTGGGCGGCGTCGAGCCCGGCGACCAGCAGCGTGCCGTCGCGCCGGTCGGGCCAGACGTCGGCCAGCGCGCGCAGCGTCGTGGTGCGGCCCACCGCCGACGGTCCGTCGAGGACCAGCAGCAGGCCGGGCCGGCTCACGCGCCGAGCCCCCACCGCTCGGACCGCGGCGGCCGCGTCAGCAGCGCCCCGGCGACCTCGCCGATGTCCGCGCCGTCACGGCAGACGGCGACGACGGCCGCGACCATCGGCATGTCGACGCCGTGCGCCGCGGCCAGCGCCGCGACGGCCGGCGCGGCGCGCACGCCCTCGGCGACCTGGTCCATCGAGGCCAGCACGTCGTCGAGCCGCTCGCCCCGTCCGAGCCGCTCCCCGACGGTGCGGTTCCGCGAGGCCGGCGACGTGCACGTCGCGACGAGGTCACCGACGCCGGCCAGCCCCTGGAACGTCAGGGGGTCGGCGCCGAGCGCGACCCCGAGCCGCGTCATCTCCGCCAGCCCGCGCGTGATCAGGAACGACGTCGTGTTCGCCCCGTGGCCGAGCCCGTGGGCCGCGCCGGCGACGATCGCGAGGACGTTCTTCACGACGCCGCCGACCTCGGCCCCCAGGCGGTCGGGGTTGGTGTAGACGCGGAAGGCCGGGGTCATCAGCGCGGCCTGCACGCGCTGCCCGCGGCCGAGGTCCGGACCGGCGGCGACGGTCGCCGACGGCGCGCCGGCGGCGCACTCGGCCGCGAGGTTCGGGCCGCTGACGGCGACGACGCGGTCCGGGTCGCAGGCGAGGACGTCGGCGATCACGGCGCTGGCGAACCGCCCGGTCGCGACGTCGAGGCCCTTCACGAGGCTCGCGAGCGTCGCGTCGGGCGGGACGCGGTCGCCCCAGGCGGCCAGCTGGTCCGGGAGGCCGACCGACGGGACGGCCAGCGCGACGAGGTCCGCCCCGGCGAGGGCCCGCTCGGGGTCGGCGGTCACGACGACGTCGGGCGGCAGCTCGGCGTCGGGGAGGTACGCGGCGTTGCGGCGGGTGGCGGCGACGCGCTCGGCGAGCGCCGGGTCGCGGGCCCAGAGCCGGACGTCCTCCCCGGCCCGGGCGTGGAGCAGCGCCAGCGACGTCCCCCACGCACCGGCGCCCATCACCGCGACCGTGCCCACGGCGCCCCTCCGACGCGGCGGACGCTACCGCCGGTGCCGTCGGCCCCCGGGTCCGGGCACGGCCACCCGCGTGACTACGGTGCCCACGTCCACGCCCACGTCCACGTCCGCGCCCCCGACCCCGGAGCTCCCCGTGCCGCGCACCGACGCAGACCTGATCGCCGCTCTCCGCTTCGACCCCGAGGAGGGCACCGTCATCCGCACGCCCCCCGGCGAGGGGTACGGGTACTGGGCCGGTGGTCACAAGGTCACCCACGACCCCGACTCGGGCCGGTTCGTCCTGTTCCACCGCGAGCGGACGCCGCTCGAGCGGGGGCGCGGCGGGTCCTGCGCGGTCTCGGTCAGCACCGACGGCCTGTCCTTCGAGGAGGTGTGGCGGGCCGACAAGGACGAGCTGGCCGCGTCCTCGATCGAGGTCGGCCACGCCGTCCGCCACGGTGACGGCTGGCGCCTCTACGTCTCGTACGAGCGGCCGGCGCAGCGCGACTGGCGCATCGACGTCCTCGAGGCCGACGACCCGTCCCGGTTCGTCGCGCAGCACCGGCGCACGGTCCTGCAGCCGCAGGAGTTCGGCCTCTCGTTCATCAAGGACCCGTGGGTGCTGCCCCGCACGGACGGCGGCGTCGACCTGTACGCCGCGATCCCGTCCCGCCACGGACCCCGGACCGAGGGTGACACGATCCACATCGGCAGCGACGACGCGACCGTGCTGGCCTCCTCCGCCGACGGCCTGGTCTTCCGCCGGCTGGAGTACGTGCTCGAGGCCGAGGGGGGCGACACGTGGGACGGCCACCGCGGCCGGCTCGACTCGCTGTTCCGCGCGGACGGTCGCTGGGTCGGGTTCTACTCCGGCGGCCGGACGATGTACGACAACTACGAGGAGCCGGCCGGCGTCGTCGTCGGTGACGACCCGCGGTCCCTGCGCCGCATCACGACCGACGGTCCGCTGGTGACCTCGCCGCACGGCTGCGTCCGGTACCTCTGGGGCGTCCCCGTCGAGGACCGGCTGTTCGTCTACTACGAGTACACCCGCGCCGACGCGTCGCACGACCTCCGCGTCTCGGTGCTCCCGCTGCCCTGAGCGTCGTCGCGCTGGTCCCGCTCCGCGTCGGCGGGAAGTCCCGCCTGGCCGACGCGCTGGACGTCGACGCGCGCCGCCGGCTCGTGCTCGCGATGCTGGACGACGTCGTCGCGGCGCTGCGGGCCGGCGGCGTCGCCGACGTCCGCGTGCTCGCGGCCGACGACGCCGCGGCCGATGCGGCGGCCGCCAGGGGGCTGGCGGTGCTCCGCGATCCGGACCCCGGTGGCGACCTGCGTGCCGCGGTCGACGCGGGCCTGGCGGCGGTCGGCGACACCGACGTCCGCATGGTCGTCGCCGCGGACCTGCCGGCGCTGACCGCCGACGACGTCGCGACGCTGCGCGCGGTCGACCGCGTCACGGTCGTCCCGACGCCCGACGGCGGCACGGCGGTGCTGGCCCTGCCGCCCGGCGCCACGGTCCCGGCGCGGTACGGCCCCGGCTCGGCCGCGGCGCACGTCGACGCCGCCCGGTCGGCCGGCCACGCCGTCACCCTGCGGCCGGACTCGGCCGGCGCGCGGGACGCCGACGCCGCCGCGGACCTCTCCGCGCTGGCCGCGACCGGGGTCGGGCCGGCCACCGCGGCTACCCTCGCCGCCGTCGCGCCGACCCGTCCGACCCGGGGGACCTGATGCCGCAGGGGACGATCCGCCAGTACGACCGGGCGACCGGGGCGGGCTCGCTGCTCGACGACCACCTCGACGAGCACCGCTTCGAGGGCCGCGTCATCGCGGCGTCTGGCCTGCGCGAGCTCCGCATCGGGCAGCGCGTCCGGTTCACCCTCGACGGGGACCGGGTCGCGACCCTGAACCTCGTCAGCCTCTGACTCAGCCCCTGACGCCGTCCCGGCCGGCCGCCACCTCGGCCGTCAGCCGCTCCAGCGTCCGGGCCGACCGCTCGCCGATCAGGTCGTCCGCCGTCGTCCCGGCCGCCGCGGCCTCCTCGCGCAGCCCGTCGAGCACCGCGCTCAGCGCGGCGACGGCCTCGGGGGCGGTGTCCTCCTCCGCGACCAGGACCGCCTCGACCACGGCCTCGAGGTCGGCCCGCGCCACCTCGAGGGGCAGCCGCGGGTCGTCCGGCTCCTCCCGCCAGGCCAGCGCGGCGGCGGCGAGGAACGCCGGCTCGTCGGCCGCGCCGGACGCCGCGGCGAGCAGCACGTGGACCAGCAGCTTCGCGGCCAGCCGATCGGCGTCCGCGACCGCGGCGACCAGGGCCGCGTAGGGGCCGAGCGCGGCGGCGTCGACGTCGACCGCGTGCAGCCGCAGCAGCTTGGCCCGGACCGGGACGTCCTGGTGCACCTCGAGGTCCGCGGGCGGTGCGCCGTCGGCCAGCCAGTCCGCCAGCGGCCGGGCCGCGTCCCAGGCGCCGGCCGGATCGGCCGCCCGCGCCGAGGCCGGCACCGCCAGCGCCTTGCGCGGGTCGACGCTGAACGAGACCAGCCCCCCGCCGAGCTCGGCCCGGCGGGCGTCGGCGGCGGAGCGCTCGTACCAGCCCGAGACGCGCCGCCCGCGGGCGAACCGTCCGGTGGCCGCGGCGTCGAACGCGTCGAGCGGCCCGAGCGTCGCGCCGAGGTCGGCGCGGGTCCGCAGCCCCTCGACCTCGATCGCCGGCAGCCGGGCCGGGGCGGTGCGGTGCCAGACGGTGACGCGGGACATCACGCCACCGCCGCGACGGCGTCGTCGTCGGGGTCGGCCTCGACCTCGTCGGCGTGGACCCCGAGCAGGAACAGCACCGCGTCCAGCCGGTTCACGCTGACCGACGTGTCGGCCGCGGCCCGCACCGCCGGCTTCGCGTTGAACGCGACGCCGAGTCCGGCCGCCGCGATCATGTCGAGGTCGTTCGCGCCGTCCCCGATGGCGACCGTCTGCTCGAGGGGGACGCCCTCCGCCGCGGCGATGCGCCGCAGCTCGCGGGCCTTGCCCGCGCGGTCGAGCACCGGGCCCACGAGCCCGCCGGTCAGCCGACCGTCGACGACCTCGAGGCGGTTCGCCGCCGCGTGCCGGATGCCGAGCCCCTCGGCCAGCGGCACGACGACGTGGTCGAACCCGCCCGAGACGACGGCGACGACGAGGCCCAGGCGGTGCAGCGTCCGCACCAGCGTCCGCGCGCCGGGGGTCAGGCGCAGGCGCGCGGCCGCCGCGTCGAGCGCGGCGACCGGTGCGCCGGCGAGGAGCGCCACGCGGGCGCGGAGGCTCTGCTCGAAGTCGAGCTCGCCTGCCATCGCGCGGGCGGTGATCGCGGCGACCTCGGCCTCGCACCCGACCTCGGCCGCGACCAGCTCGATGACCTCGTCGCGGATCAGCGTCGAGTCGACGTCGAGGACGACGAGCCGGCGCAGCCGCCCCAGCCGGTCGGCCTGGACGGCGACGTCGACGCCGTGGGCGGCGGCGGCGTCGACGAGCACGCTGCGCAGCGTCGCGGGGTCGCCGCCGGCGACGTGGAACTCGAACGCGCAGACGGGCCGGTGGGCGAGGCGCTGGATGCGGGCGATGTTCCCGCCGGACGTCGCGATCGCCCCGGTCACGGCGGCCAGCGGGGCGGCGCCGAGCCGCTCGGCCATCACGGTCACGACGGCGCCGGACACGGGCGCGGCCGGGACCGACCCGCCGTCGGGGCCGGGTTCGAGGCCGACGTCGAGGCCCCGCTCGGCCGCGACCGCCGTGAGCCCGTCGGCCAGCGCCGCGTCGTCGGCGGCCTCGACGAGGAGGTCGAGGGTGAGCCGGCCGCGGACGACCAGCTGGTCCATCTCGAGCAGGACCGCGCCGGCGGCGTCGACCGCGGTCAGCACCGCGGCGGTGATGCCGGGGCCGTCGGGTCCGGCGCAGCGCACGAGCGTCGGCACCGGCCCTCCCTCCACGCGGTCGCGGGAGGGTAGCGATGGGGCTCCCCCGGGCCGGGTGCCGTCGGCTCCGTAGGCTGCGGCGCATGCCGACCGAGAACCCCGCGCTGGCCGCCGCCGGACCGAACCCGCTGGCGCGGCTCCGCGAGGAGGTCGCGGTCCGGCGGGCCGCCGGCGCGGACCTGATCGACCTCTCGATCGGCGACCCGGACGAGCCGACGCCCGACGCGGTCCGCGCGGCCCTGCGCGACGCGGTCGGTCCCGTCTCGAGCTACCCGACGGCCCGGGGCGGCGACGCGGTCCGCGCCGCGATCGCCGGCTTCATGGCCCGCCGTCACGGCGTCGCGGTCGACCCGGCGACGCAGGTCCTGCCGACGTCGGGCTCGAAGGAGGCGATCTTCCACCTGCCGCTGGCGTTCGTCGACCCGGCCGGGTCCCGCCGCGCCGTCGTGTTCGGGACCCCCGGCTACCCGACGTACGCGCGCGGCACGCGGCTGGCCGGCGGCGAGCCGGTCGCGGTCCGGCTCCGCGAGGAGGACGGGTGGCGCCTCGACCTCGGGGCGCTCGACCCCGACCTGCTCGCGCGGACCTGCGTCGCCTGGATCAACCATCCGCACAACCCGACGGGGGCGACGGTCGACGTCGGGTACCTCCGCGACCAGCTCGCGGTCGCCCGCGCGCACGACGTGATCCTCTGCTCGGACGAGTGCTACCAGGAGCTGTGGGCCGGCGCGCCGGCGCCGAGCCTCCTCGAGGCCACCGACGGCGACACGACCGGTGCGCTGGCGTTCCTCTCCCTCTCGAAGCGCTCGGGGATGACCGGCTACCGCTCGGGCGCGATCGTCGGGGACCCGGCGCTCGTCGCGGTGCTGCGGCGGCTGCGCGAGGACACCGGCACGGCCTCGCCCGACTTCGTCCAGGCCGCGGCCGTCGCCGCGTGGTCCGACGACACGCACGTCGCCGACCGGCGCGCGGCGTTCGACGTGAAGCGAACGGCGGTGCTGGAGGGCCTCGGCGCCGCGGGCTGGTCGTGGTCGGGGTCGGCCGCCGGGCTGTACGTCTGGGTCCGCATCCCCGACGGCGACGACCTGGCGCTGGCGCGGCGACTGCTCGACGCCGGCGTCGTCGTCACGCCCGGCCGCGCGTTCGGTCCGGGCGGCGAGGGCTGGGTCCGGCTCGCGCTGGTCCCGGACGTCGCCGGGTGCCGCGAGGCGGTCCGCCGCTGGGTCGCCGCGACCGGCTGACGGTCCCGACGGGCCGACGGCCCCGACCGGTCCCGGGTCGACTCAGGGAGCGTCGGTCCGCGCCGCCCACCGCCGCGCGGCCGCGTCGGCCCCGAGCACCGCGGCCAGCGCCAGCACCCCCGCGGCGACCGCGACCCCGACCCCCTCCCCCGGCGCGCCGAGCGCGGCGTCGCCGACGCCGGTCCCGACCGGCCACGGCCAGAGCACCCGCGCCGAGCCGACCATCAGCCCGATGAGCACGGCCAGCACCGTGTCGTGGTGCCGCCGCAGCAGGCGATCCAGCAGCCGCGAGAACGCGGCCATGCCGGCGACCATGCCGCCCCCGACGACGGCCAGCGTCACGACGTCGCGGTCCGCGACCGCGGTGATGACCGGCTCGTACGCGCCGAGCAGCAGCAGCAGGAACGACCCCGAGACGCCGGGCAGGATCATCGCGCAGACGGCGACCGCGCCCGCGAGCGCGAGGAACCCGAGCGGCGGCGTCCCGTCGGCGACCGGCCGCAGGCCCAGCAGCACGGCGGCCGCGACGGCCGCGACGACGGCGAGGCCCGCGTGCCGCGGCGCCGCGGCCCGCAGCCGGCGCGGCGCGACGGCCGCCGCCCCGAGGACGAGCCCGAGGAACACGGCGCTCATCAGGACCGGTTCGTCGTCGAGCAGCCGCTCCATCGGGCCGGCCAGCGTCAGCAGCGCGGCCGCGACACCGCCGAGCAGCGTCAGCACGAACGGGGCTTCGACGGCCCGCCAGGCCGCGGCGACGTCGCGCCACCGGCCCCGCAGCACCGTCCCGAGCAGCCCGGCGCCGGCGCTGACGCTGGCGATGAGGCGGTCGTACAGGCCGGCGACCAGCGCGACCGTCCCGCCGGAGAACCCGGGGACGACGTCGGCCGCGCCCATCGCGAACCCGGTCGCGAGGACGCGGAGCGGTGCGGGCCGGACGCCGTCGGACCCGTGCGGCCCGGCGGCAGCGCTCACAGGACGCGGGGCTGCGGGTTCCCGACCGCGTCGATGCCCTTGCGGAAGTCGGTGACGAGCAGCAGCAGCCCGCCGGCGATGAAGAACACGATCAGCACCAGCAGCGCCTGGCGGTACGAGCCGGCGACGCCGTACGCGAACACGAACCCGAGCTGGCCCAGCACCGACGTCCCGCGGTCGCTGATCTGGTAGAAGCCGAAGAACTCGGCCTCGCGCTGCGGCGGGACGAGGTGGCTGTACAGCGAGCGACTCAGCGCCTGCGTCCCGCCGAGGACGAACCCGATCGCCGCGGCCAGCGCGAAGAACACGGGGATGTTGCCGGCCGGGACGAACCGGCCGTACACGACGACGGCGCTCCACAGCGCGAGGCTCCAGAGCACGACGGACTTCGCGCCCGCCCGCCGCGCCAGCGCGCCCAGCACCAGGGCGCCGCCGAACGCGACGAACTGGACCATCAGGATCGCGGCGGTCAGCGTCGCGATCGGGACGTCGAGCTCCTCGGTGGCGTAGGACCCGGCTGCGTAGATGACGGTCCCGACGCCGCCGTTGAACAGCAGGAACGCGACGAGGTACTTCAGCGTCTCGGGGTACTCGGACAGCTGCCGCATCGTGCGCCCGAGCTCGCGGAACGCGCCGGTCACCGCGCCGGCGGCGGAGCCGCCGCTGCGCAGCGCCGGACCGTCCTCGAGCCGCCGCAGCGGGACGATGGTGAACAGCGCCCACCACAGGCCGGCCGAGCCGAGGCTGATGCGCACCGTCAGCCCCTCGTCGCCGAGCGGGTCGAGGAGGTACAGCGCGAGGTTCAGCGCCAGCAGCAGCCCGCCGCCGATGTACCCGAACGCCCAGCCGCGCGACGAGACGCGGTCGCGGTCGTCGGGGTCGGCGATCTCGGGCAGGAACGAGTCGTACACGACGATCGAGGCCGAGAACGCGACGTTCGCGACGAGGATCAGCACGAACCCCAGCTGCCACCGCCCCGGCACGACGAGGAACATCGCCGCGGTCAGCGCAGCCCCGGTGTACGCCGTGCCGGCGAGCCACCGGCGCTTCCGCTCTGAGCGGTCGGCGAACGCGCCGACGATCGGCAGCGCGAACACCTGGACGACGGCCGAGAGCGCGAGCGCGATGAAGAACAGCTGCTGCGGCGCGACCCGCAGCCCCAGCAGCGAGACGAACCCCTCGGCGTCGACCGAGCTCTCGGCCACCGAGATGAGGTACGGCCCGAAGAACACGGTCCCGACGGTCGTCGGGAACGACGAGTTCGCCCAGTCGTAGACGTACCACCCGCGCTGCTGGCGGGTGTCCCGCCGCCGCTCCGTCGTCCCGGCCATGCCGTCCCCCTGCCGCGTCCCCGTGCGGGGACCTCCGGCGCGGACGCTACTGGCGGGGGGTCCCGCCGGACCGGATGCCGCGTGAACGGCGGGTGACGGGGCGGTGGCGCGACGCTCGGCGCGCCCGCCGCGCGTCCCGCCGCGTGCCCCGCGCGGCTCAGCTCCAGGCGCCCCGGGACACCAGCACGTCGCGGAGCCGCGCGGTCTCGTCGGTGACCAGCCCCGCGGCACCGAGGTCGAGCAGTCGTGCCATCCGGTCGGGGTCGTTCACCGTCCAGACGTGGGCGGCGACCCCGGCCTCGGCGGCGCGCGCGAGGAACCGGGCGTCCGCGACCCGCGGGCCCCGGTCGGGGTCGACGCCGTCACCGCCCCACCGCTCGGGCACCGCGACGACGTCCGCGGCGGCGACCCGCACCCGGCGGCCGAGGCGCACCCCGGCCAGCATGCGCAGCACCTCCCGCGGCGCCGCGACGGTG
>JAFMLG010000072.1 GCA_017852335.1 Actinomycetota bacterium
CCCGATCCCTCCGCGGTCCGCGCCGCGCGAGGTCGACCTGGCGTGATCGTCCTCGGTACAGGAGTGTTCTCCCAGCCACTGTGACGGGAATGACGGGGCCGCATCCCCGTCGTCCACAGCCCCCGACGGACCTGTTGCGCCGGCCGCCCCTCCCCCGGACCCTTGCGGTCGAGAGGAGGGACCGCGACCATGGCCGCCACCGAGGAGACCCGACGCCAGCTCTTCGAGACCGTCCGGGACCACCTCGGCGAGCCCGCCGCGGAGCAGCTGATGGCCGTCACCATCCCCGCCAACACCGACCTCGCCACCCGGCAGGACCTGGTGCTGGTCCGCCAGGACCTGGACCTGCTCCGCGCCGAGCTCCACGTCGACGTGGCCGAGCTCCGAGGTGAGCTGCGGGGAGAGATGGCCGAGATCCGGCGCGAGGTCCGGGCCGACATCCAGCGGCTCCGCACCGACGTCGGCGGTGAGCTCGACGCGGTCCGCGGACGGATCTCGGCGCTCGAGACACAGGTCGGGAAGCTCGAGGAGAAGGTCGGTGCCCTCGAGAAGCGACTCGAGGCCGAGGGTCGGGCGATCCGGTCCGAACTGGACGGTGCGAGCGAGCGCCTGAGGTCCTACCTCCTCACGCGGCTGCTGCCCGCGAACGCCGCGATCGTCACCGGGATCGTCGGCGTCGCCTCATGGCTGTCCTGAGTCCTGCAGGACGGATGTGTTGCGCCCCGACGCGTCCGGGCGGACCCTGCCCGGGCGACTCCTCGAGGTCGCACGACCGGAACGGAGGCATCGACCATGGCGACCGACCCCGACATCCGACGGCTGAGGGCGGACCTCCGCACCGAGCTCCGCGCCGAGCTCCGGTCAGAGCTGCGATCATCGCTCCGGTCGGAACTCCGCGCTGAGCTCCGCTCGGACCTCGGGTCGGAGCTCCGGTCGGACCTCCGCTCCGAACTGGCTGAGCACCGCCGACGGACCCAGGATGCGGTCTCGGACCTCGAGCGGCGGATCGGGCGACGGATCGACCTGCTGAGCGAGGACTCCGACTGGATCCTCTGGACGTTCCCGCCCCTCGCCCTCGTCGTCGTGGTCGCCGTGCTCGTCGCCCGCTGAGCGACGCGCCCCCTACAGCCGCCCGGCCTCGATGATCCGCTGGAGGAACGCGCGGGTCCGCGGCTCGGTCGGGTCGCGCAGCACCCGGTCCGGTGGTCCGACCTCGACGATGCGGCCGCCGTCGAGGAACGCGACCCGGTCGGCGACGTCCCGGGCGAACGCCATCTCGTGGGTGACGATCATCATCGTCATCCCCCCGGCCTTCAGGTCGCGGATGACGTCGAGCACCCCGCCGACCAGCTCCGGGTCGAGGGCGGCGGTGACCTCGTCGAGGAGCAGCACGTCCGGGTCGGTCGCGAGCGCCCGGACCACGGCGACGCGCTGCTGCTGCCCGCCGGAGAGCTGCTCGGGGTACTTCGCCGCCAGCCCGTCCAGGCCGAGCCTCTCGAGCAGCTCGTGGGCGCGGGCCTCGGCCTCGGCCCGGTCGCGGCGATGGACGCGGCGCGGCGCCAGCGTCACGTTGTCCAGCACCGTCTTGTGCGGGAACAGGTTGAACGCCTGGAACACGATCGCGACCCGGCGGCACAGCCCGGTGCGGCCGAACGACGGGTCGTCGACGCTGACGCCGTCCAGCATGATCCGGCCGTGGTCGAACGGCTCGAGGCGGTTGACGCAGCGCAGCAGCGTCGACTTCCCGGACCCCGACGCGCCGATGAGGCAGACGACCTCGTGGTCGGCGACGTCGAGGTCGACGCCGTCGAGCACCAGCGTCGAGCCGTAGTACTTCGTCACGTCGTCGACGCGGAGCTTCGGGACGGTCGCGGCGCTCATCGCGTCCTCTGGAGCCGGCGCTCCTGGTCGCGGCGGGCGACCCGGTCGGTGAACCGCGCCAGCGGCACGGTCGCGAGCAGGAACAGCAGCGTCGCGGTGACCATCGACGAGAAGTTGAAGGTCCGGGACGTGTAGATCTGGGCCTCGCGCACGGCCTCGCGCACCCCGATGACGCTGAGCAGCGCGACGTCCTTCTGCAGCGCCACCGCCAGGTTCAGCAGCGCCGGCGTGACGTTGCGGATCGCCTGCGGGACGATCGCGTGGCGCAGGATCTGCCACTCGGTCAGCCCGAGCGACTTCGCCGCCGCCCGCTGCCCGTCGTGCACCGCCTGCATGCCGGCCCGGTAGACGTCGGACGTGTACGCGGCGTAGCCGAGCACCAGCGCGGTGGTGCCCCAGAACAGCCGGCCGGACGGCAGGCCGGGGATGTCGAGCGCCGGCACGCCCAGGCCGAACAGCAGCACCAGCAGCAGCGCCGGCATCCCGCGCAGGAGGTCGACGTACACGACGGCCGCGACCCGCACCGGCGCCATCCACGGCCCCGGCAGCGAGCGCAGGATCGCGACGCCGAGCCCGGCGACCGCGATCAGCACCAGCGACACCGCCCAGATGCGCATGTTGACGAGGAAGCCGGCCCAGACCTGCGGAAGCGCCGCGAGCATCTCGTCGACGTCGAAGAACTGCGCGCGGATCGCCGGCCACGTCGGTGACGCGGTGATGACGCGGGCCAGTCCCCCGAACACGACGACGGTCGAGGCGACCGCGATGCCGATCGGCAGCCAGCGGTCCCGGGCCGAGACCTGCTCG
This sequence comes from Actinomycetota bacterium, assembly GCA_017852335.1. Classification (GTDB taxonomy): domain Bacteria; phylum Actinomycetota; class Nitriliruptoria; order Nitriliruptorales; family Nitriliruptoraceae; genus CSBr16-57R1. The sequence goes on from JAFMLG010000072.1 coordinate 2,689, forward strand.
GCCCGCGGCGGCAGCGGACGGGCGCGCCGCGCCGGGGGGTGCTCCCCCGGCGCGGCGGCGTCCGTGTCCGCGGTGGTGCTCACGGTGCGGCGCTCACGCGGTGATGCGCACGTGGTGCCTCACTCGGTGATGTACGCGATGTCCTCGGCGGGCAGCAGCCACTCCGCGACCAGCGCGTCGACGGCGCCGTCGGCGTACAGCCGCTCGAGCGCCGCGTCGACGCAGGGGATCAGCGCGCTGTCCTTCTCGAACAGCATGCCGAGGCCGGCGTCGTTCGCGTCCTTCGGGAGGAGTGCGACGATGCTGGAGTCCGGCGCCTGCACGGCGGTGACGAACAGCGCGGTCGGGATGGCCGCGACCGTCGCGTCGATCTCACCGGCCGAGAGGGCCAGGAACACGGCCGCCTGGTCGTTGAACACCGCGACGTCCTCGATGCCGATCACGTTCTCGAGGTAGTCGAGGTCGGTGGTGCCGATCGTCGCGCCCCACTCCGCGGCGCGGAGCTCGTCGAACGACGTCGCCGACGCGATCGCGCTGTCCGGCAGGGCGATGATCGCCTTGTCCGGCTCGTAGTACGGGGCGGAGAAGCTGACGACCTCGGTCCGCTCGGGCGTGATCGAGTACTGCTGGATGTTGAAGTCGTACTCCTTCGCGCCCGGGGCGATGGCCTCGAAGAACTCGGTCCCGACCCAGCTGACCTGGTCGGCCGTGAAGCCCATCTCCTCGGCCAGCGCGTAGACGAGGCCGTTCTCGAACCCCATCCCACCGGCGGGGTCGTTGTCCATCATCCACGGCGGGTAGACCTCGCTGCCCGTCGCGACGGTCAGCGTGCCCGCCGCGTACAGCGGCAGCTGGTCGACGGCGCAGGGGTCGGTCTCCTCGACCTCGGCCGTCTCGGTCTCGGGCGCGGGCTCGGGAGCCGGCGCGGCCTCGTCGTCCGCACCGCCGCAGGCGGCGAGGACCAGGGCGAGGCCGGCCAGGAGCGCGGCGCCCTTCCTCATGTCGGTCACGTGTCTCTCCTCCGGCCGGGTGGGAGCCCGGCAGAACGTGCTCATAGGGGGCCGGCGGCGGGTTCCGCCGGAACGCGGGACGGTAGCCGCGGGGGCGCGGAGGGGTGCTCGCGAGCCGGGCGAACGGTGCGGGGCCGGCGGCCCATCGGGCGGCACACCCCCGGTGCTCGCCGCGAGGGGTT
>JAFMLG010000032.1 GCA_017852335.1 Actinomycetota bacterium
CGCGGCGTCGGCCCCCGCCCGGGGCGAGGACGACGGCGACGGTGCCGGTGACGGTGACGGTGACGGTGGCGGGGACCGTGGTGGCCGGGCCGACCGCGGCGGCGACCGCGGCGACCGCGGTGGCGCGCCGGGCGACCGGGGCGGTCAGGGTGGGGGCGGTCGCGACGACCAGCCGATGAGCCGCAGCCGGGCCAAGCGCGAGCGGCGGCGGAAGAACCGCGACCGACAGGGTGGCGGCCAGGGCGGGCAGGGGGGCCAGGGCCAGGGCGACCGCGGCGGGCCGCAGCAGCAGGGCGGCGGGTACGGCGAGCCGGTCGGGGACCTCGGGGTCCGCGAGGGCGTGCTGGACCTCCTCCCGGAGGGGTACGGCTTCCTGCGGACCGGCGGGTACCTCGCCTCGAACCAGGACGTCTACGTCCCGCAGTCGCTCGTCCGGCGCCACGACCTCCGCCGCGGTGACCGCATCGCCGGGCAGGTCCGGCGGAACAAGCCGAACGACCGCTTCCCGGCGCTGACCCGCGTCGAGAGCATCGAGGGCGAACCCGTCCCGGACCAGCCGCGGCAGCGCCCGCACTTCCGCGACCTCACGCCGCTGTTCCCGACCGAGCGGCTCCGCCTCGAGATGGCCGAGCACGCCCCGATCGCGATGCGGCTGGTCGACATGATGGCGCCGGTCGGGAAGGGCCAGCGCGGGCTGATCGTCTCGCCGCCGAAGGCCGGGAAGACGACGGTGCTGAAGCAGCTCGCGAACTCGATCGAGCAGAACAACCCCGAGGTCCACCTGATGGTCGTCCTCGTGGACGAGCGTCCGGAGGAGGTCACCGACTTCAAGCGCTCGACCGGCGGCGAGGTCATCTCGTCGACGTTCGACCGCCCGGCCGAGGACCACACGCAGGTCGCCGAGCTCGCGATCGAGCGGGCCAAGCGCCTCGTCGAGGAGGGCCGCGACGTCGTCATCCTCCTCGACTCGATCACGCGGCTCGGTCGCGCCTACAACCTCGCGGCCCCGGCCAGCGGGCGCATCCTCTCGGGCGGCATCGACTCGGCGGCGCTGTACCCGCCGAAGCGGTTCTTCGGCGCGGCCCGCAACATCGAGGAGGGCGGCAGCCTCACCGTCATCGCGACGGCGCTGATCGACACCGGCTCCAAGATGGACGAGGTCATCTTCGAGGAGTTCAAGGGCACCGGCAACATGGAGCTCCGTCTCGACCGCCGCATGGAGCAGAAGCGGATCTTCCCGGCGATCGACATCCAGGCCTCCGGCACGCGGCGCGAGGAGCTGCTGCTGCCGAAGGACGAGCTGGAGACCATCTGGAAGCTCCGCCGTCTCCTGGCCTCGATGGACTCCGAGGCGGCGCTGCAGCAGCTGATCGAGCGGCTCCGTGCGACGCGGTCGAACGAGCAGTTCATCCAGATGATCGCGAAGTCGAACCTGGCGTGAGCCGTCGCGCGGGGCGGGACGGGGCGGACGCCGGTGCGTGACCGGCTCCGCGACCTGCTCCGGCGCCGCGACGAGCTGGCCGCCCGGCTGGCGGACCCCGCGGTCCAGGCCGACCGCGCCGCGTACGCGCGGCTGGCCCGGGAGCACGCCGCCGGGGAGGACGCCGCGACGGCCGCGGCCGCGTGGCTGGCTGTCGACGCCGACCTGACCGCGGCCCGCGAGCTCGCGGACGGTCCCGACGGCGCGGCGTTCGCCGACGAGGCCCGTGAGCTCGCCGGACGGCGCGACGCGCTCGGGGACCGCGTCCGGCGCCTGCTGCTGCCGCGCGACCCCGACGACGACCGCGACGTCATCCTCGAGGTCCGGGCCGGGACCGGTGGCGACGAGGCCGGGCTGTTCGCTGGCGAGCTGTACGCGATGTACGTCGCGTACGCGCAGCGCCGCGGCTGGGGCGTCCGCGAGCTCTCCGTCACCCCCCAGCCCGTCGGCGGGGTCCGCGAGGCCATCGCCGAGCTGACCGGCGCCGGGGCGTTCGCGACGCTGAAGCACGAGTCCGGTGTCCACCGCGTCCAGCGCGTCCCGGCCACCGAGTCGCAGGGCCGGATCCACACCTCCACCGCGTCCGTCGCCGTGCTGCCCGTCGCGGAGGAGGTCGACGTCGCGCTCGATGCGTCCGACCTCCGGGTCGACGTGTTCCGGTCGTCGGGGCCCGGCGGGCAGTCGGTGAACACGACGGACTCCGCGGTCCGGATCACGCACCTCCCGACGGGGCTGGTCGTGTCCTGCCAGGACCAGAAGTCGCAGCACCAGAACCGCGACCAGGCGCTGCGCATCCTCCGGGCCCGACTCCTCGAGGCGGCCCGGCGCGACGCCGCCGCCGCCCGGGCCGACGCCCGCCGCGACCAGATCGGGACCGGCGACCGCAGCGAGCGCATCCGGACCTACAACCTCCCGCAGTCGCGCATCACCGACCACCGCATCGGGCGGTCCTTCCACGACCCGGAGCGGGTCCTGGCCGGGGACCTCGACCCGGTGGTCGACGCGCTCCGGACCGCCGCGCAGGACGCCCGCCTCGCCGCCGGCGACGACGCGTGACGGGGTGCCCGTGACGGACCTGGCGGCGGCGGCCGCGGAGGCCGCGGCCCGGCTGGCCGCCGCCGGGGTCGCCAGCCCCGACGTCGACGCCCGGTGGCTGGTCGAGGCCGCGGCCGGGGTCGATCCGCGTCGTCGTCCCGACCGCGCGCTCGACGCCGCCGCGGCCGCGCGCCTCTCGGAGCTCCTCGCCCGTCGCGCCGCGCGCGAGCCCCTGCAGCTGGTGACCGGCGCGACCGCGTTCCGGACCCTCGCGCCGGCCTGCGCGCCCGGCGTGTTCGTCCCCCGCCCCGAGACCGAGGTCCTGGCCGGCCTCGCCGTCGCGGCCGCCCGGGCCGCCGTCGCGGCCACGGGGTCCGCCCTGGTCGTCGAGCCCTGCACCGGGACCGGGGTCGTCGGGCTCAGCGTCGCGGCCGAGGTCCCCGGGGTCCGGGTCGTGGTCTCGGACGTCGACCCGGCCGCGACGGACCTCGCGGCGCGGAACCGCGCCGCGCTCGGGGGCGCCGCCCGGGCCGCGGTCGAGGTCCGGACGGGCGACCTGCTCGACGTCCTGGTCCCGTCCGAGCGGGGCGCGGTCGCCGTCCTCGTCGCGAACCCGCCGTACCTGCCGACCTCCGACCTGCCGGACCTCACGCCCGAGGTCGCGGGCCACGACCCCCACCGCGCGCTGTTCGGCGGTCCCGACGGGCACGAGGTCGTGGACGCGCTGCTCGCCGCCGCCGTCGACGTGCTGGCCCCCGGCGGCGTCGTCCTCCTCGAGCTCGACGTACGGCGCGGCGACGCGGCGGCGCGCCGGGCCGCCGACATCGGGCTGGAGGGGGTGGCGCTCCACGCCGACCTGACCGGCGCGCCGCGGTTCCTCGCCGCGCGCCGCCCGGGTCCCGCGGGGGCACGGGGCTAGCCTCGGCCCCCCGCGCCGCCGACCCCGGTCCGCGCGCGGCGCCGCCGACCGCCACGACCGACCGGAGCCGCCGTGACCTTCTGGGGACCCGACTTCGACGAGCTGCGCGCGACGGACCCCGAGGTCGCCGACGGCCTCCTGGTCGAGCTCGAGCGGCAGCGGTCCAAGCTGCAGCTCATCGCCAGCGAGAACTTCGCCTCCCCGGCCGTCATGGCGGCCCAGGGCTCGGTCCTGACGAACAAGTACGCCGAGGGGTACCCGGGCCGCCGGTACTACGGCGGCTGCGGCGAGGCGATCGACCCGATCGAGCAGCTCGCGATCGACCGCGCGAAGTCGCTGTTCGGGGCCGAGCACGCGAACGTCCAGCCGCACTCGGGGGCCAGCGCGAACCTCGCCGTGTTCCTCGCGGTGCTCCAGCCGGGCGACCCGGTCCTCGCGATGTCGCTGCCGCACGGCGGGCACCTCAGCCACGGCATGAAGGTGAACCTCTCCGGGAAGTGGTTCGACGTCGCGTCCTACGGCGTCCGCGAGGACACCGGTCGCATCGACATGGACGAGGTCCGGGAGAAGGCCCTCGCGCACCGGCCGAAGCTGATCATCGCCGGCTGGTCGGCCTACCAGCGGCACCTCGACTTCGCGGCGTTCCGGTCCATCGCCGACGAGGTCGGGGCGGTGCTGCTCTGCGACGCCTCGCACTTCGTGGGGCTCGTCGCCGGCGGCGCGCACCCCAGCCCCGTCCCGCACTGCGACATCGTGACGTTCACGACGCACAAGGCGCTGCGGGGTCCGCGCGGCGCGATGATCCTCTGCCGCGAGCCGTGGGCGGCCGCGATCGACAAGGCCGTCTTCCCCGGCTCGCAGGGCGGCCCCCTCGAGCACGTCATCGCCGCGAAGGCCGTCGCGCTGAAGGAGGCCGACACGCCGGAGTACCGGGCGTACGCGCGGCGCATCGTCGACGACGCCTCGGCGCTGGCGGACGCGATGATCGGGCGCGGGTACGACGTCGTCTCGGGCGGGACCGAGACCCATCTGTTCCTCGCCGACGTCACCCCGACGGGGACGACGGGGGCCGAGGCCGAGGCCCGGTGCGACGAGGCCGGGATCGTCCTGAACAAGAACGCGATCCCCTTCGACCCGCTGCCGCCGGCGAAGGCCTCCGGGATCCGGATCGGGACGCCCTGCCTCGCGACGCAGGGGATGGGTCCGGCCGAGATGCCGACCGTCGCCGACCTGATCGACCGTGCGGTCCGCGGCGACGAGGCCGAGCGCCGGGCCGTCCGCGCCGAGGTCGGCGAACTGGTCGGCCGGTTCCCCGTCTACCCGCGGCCCCCCGCGTCCTGACGTGACCGGCCACCTCGCGGTCGCGGCGGTCGCGGCCGCGGTGACGGCGCTGGCGGCCCCGCTCGCCGCCGCCCTCGCGCGGCGGCTCGGTGCCACCGCGGTCCCGACCGGGGACCGGTCCGGTGCCGCCTCCCGGCCCCCGGTCCCGACGCTCGGTGGTCTCGCCGTCCTCGTCGGGGTGCTGGCCGGGCTGGTCGTCGCCGTCCGGCTGCCGGACCTCGCGGCCGGCGACGCGGCGACGGCCGCCCCGGTCGCGGTCGCCGTCGGCGGGGCGGTGATCGCGGTCGTCGGGGCGGTCGACGACCTCGTCGACCTCTCGGCCTGGCTGAAGCTCGCCGGTCAGGTCGCGGCCGCGACGCTGGTCGCGACGCTCGGCGTGCAGCTCCAGTACCTCTGGGTGCCCGGGCTCGGCGTGGTCGCGCTGGGGCCGGACCTGGGACTGGTCCTGACGGTCATCGCGCTCGTCGCGACGGTGAACGTCGTGAACCTCGTCGACGGGCTGGACGGGCTGGCGGCGGGACTGGTCGCGATCGGGGCGGTCGCGTTCGCCGCGTACGTGCTGGGGACCGGGCCGGGACCGGTCGGGACGGTGCCGTCGGGCGCCGTGCTCGTCGCGGCGGTGACGGGCGGGGCGGCGCTCGGGTTCCTCCCGGCGAACTGGCATCCGGCGCGGGTCTTCCTCGGCGACACCGGGTCGATGCTGCTCGGGCTGCTGCTCGGTGCGGCGGCCGTCGCGCACGTCGGCCGGACGGCGGCTCCGACGACGGCGGACTTCCTCGCCTCGGCGCCGCTCCTCCTGCCGCTGCTGGTGCTGGCCGTCCCGTTCGTCGACACGGGGCTGGCGGTCCTCCGGCGGCTCCGCGCCGACCGCCCGGTGACCCGGGCGGACCTCGGCCACCTCCACCACCGCCTCCTCGACGCGGGGCACCCGCACCGCCGCGCGGTCCTGCTGCTCCACGGCTGGTCGGCGCTGGTCGCGTTCGGAGCGGTCGGGCCGGCGCTGCTCGCGACCGCGACGGTCGTCGCGGTGCTGCTGGTCGCCGGGCTCGCGCTGACCGCGCTGACCGCCGCGACGGGCCGCGCCGACGCGCCCCCGGGGGGCGATCGGGCCCACCGGTAGCCTCGCCGGGTCCGCCCCTCGGAGGTCCGGATGCCCGAGGACCGGGACGCGACGACCCATCGCCGCAGCGCCTGGCGGGGCGTCGACCACTCCAACGTGATGGGCGTCGAGCTGCTCGCGGCGACCCTGACCTGGGCCGGCCTCGGGTGGCTCGCGGACCGCTGGCTCGGGACCGGACCGTGGCTGCTCGGGATCGGTGCGGTCGTGGGGAACGCCGCCGGGCTGTACCTGATCTGGCTCCGCGGCGCCCGGATGGACCGCGAGGAGGCGGCCCGGCTCCGGGCCGCCCGCCTCCGCGCGGCGGGGGAGGCCGGCGCGGACGGGACCGGTCCGGACGGCGCCGGTGCGGACGGACCGTGACCGACCCCCTCGCCCCGCTGGCCCGCCGGGTGCTGCGGCGGGTCCTCGGTGCGGCGGCCGGTCTGGGCGCGGTCGCGACCGGGCTGGGGGCGGTCCTCGCAGGGCCGGGCGGCGCGGCCGGGGCGGCGGTCGGGACGGCGCTCGGCGCGGTCCTCGTCGCCGGTGGCGTCCCGGGCCTGCGTCGACCCCGCGGCCGGTCGCCCCTCACCCCCGTGGCGGTGTCCCTCGGCCTCCGGGTCGTCGCCTATGCTTCGGCCCTCGCGCTCGTCTCCCGAGTCGCGTGGATCCACGGCCCGAGCCTCGCGCTCGCCACGGCGGCCTCGGTCGCCGCTCTCCTCGCCGTCGGGCTCCACTCGGTCTCGCGCGGGTCGGCGACGGTGCTCGAGCTGGACGGGACGACGACGGCGACGACCGGGAGCTGACGGGTGGGACTCATCCTCGCGGCGGCGGAGTGGGGTGGCGAGTTCGAGGGCGTCCTCGACCCCATCACCAGCCTCTTCTCGACCCCCATCATCTTCGGCGAGGACTGGCGGGTCGCCGGCGTCTCGCTGTACTTCAACCGCGCGACGTTCATCGCCGTCGTCATGACGCTGGTCGCGGTGACGCTGTTCGTCGCCGCGATGTGGAACCCGAAGGTCGTCCCCGGGAAGCTCCAGAGCGTCGCCGAGATGGTCGTCGAGTTCATCCGCCAGCTCGCGTCGGACATCATCGGGCCGAAGGGGCACCGCTACGTCCCGCTGCTGACCTCGTTCTTCGTGTTCATCCTGTTCATGAACATCGCGAAGATCACGCCGGTCTTCATGCTCCCACCGACGGGCCGCATCGCGTTCCCGCTCTTCCTCGCGCTGATCACCTGGTTCGTGTACGTCGGGGCCGGCATCCGCGAGCAGGGGTTCGGCCACTACTTCAAGGAGCTCGCGTTCCCGCCCGGCGTGCCGAAGGCGCTGTACGTGCTGCTCACCCCGATCGAGCTGCTCTCCGGGCTGATCCTGCGGCCGTTCACGCTGATGCTCCGGCTGTTCGCGAACATGGTCGCCGGGCACATCCTGGTCGTGATCACCCTGGTCTCGATCCACGTCTTCCTGCCGTCGCTCCCCTGGGGGTCGCTGGTAGGGGTGTTCGGGCTCGTCGCGGCGCCGCTGGTGTTCGGGTTCGAGCTGCTCATCATCGGCCTGCAGGCGTACATCTTCACCATGCTCGCAGCCGTCTACATCGGTTCGTCGGTCGAGCCGGCGCACTGACCGTCCACGACCCGCGCTGCGGCGACGCGGCGTCCTGAAGGAGCGACACACCATGGAGAACCTCGGCAACGGGCTGGTCTTCGGCCTCGCCACCCTGGGCCCCGGCATCGGTCTCGGCATGCTGATCGGCAAGGCCATCGAGTCGATGGCGCGTCAGCCCGAGGCGGCCGGCATGGTCCGGACCACCATGTTCATCGGCATCGCCGTCGTCGAGGCGCTCGCGCTGCTCGGCTTCGTGCTCGCGTTCGCCATCTGACCCGACCCACCCCCTGAGGAGCCGACATGGGCATCCTGCTGGCAGCGGCCGAGGCGTCCGAGGACGCCACCGTCCGGGACCTGCTGCTCCCCGTCGACGCCGAGCTGATCTGGGGCCTGTTCGCCTTCGCCGTCCTGTTCCTGGTGATGCGACGCCTGGTCTTCCCGCGCATGAACACCATGCTCGAGGAGCGCCGGGCCGCCATCGAGGGCAAGATGGAGGAGGCCGAGCGGGTCCGGGTCGAGATGGAGGACGCGAAGCGCCGCTTCGAGTCCTCGCTCGGTGACGCCCGCGGCGAGGCCGCCCGCATCGTGGACGAGGCCCGCACCGCGGCCGAGTCGCAGCGGCGCGAGATCGTCGCGAACGCCGAGGCCGAGGCGAAGCGCATCGTGGAGCGCGCCACCGCCGACGCCGAGGCCGAGCGGGCCCGTCTGCTCGACGAGCTGCGCGGCCAGGTCGGGGCGCTCGCCGTCGACCTCGCCGGCCGCATCGTCGAGCGCGAGCTCGACGCCTCGACCCACCAGGGTCTGGTCGACGACTACATCTCGCGCCTCGCCGCGCGCAACTGAGGGGCCGGGCATGAGCACCGCGCAGGCGTACGCGACGGCGGTCCGCGCCGTCGCCGAGGCCGAGGACGCGCTCGAGGCGGTCGGGACCGAGCTCGGGGCGATCGCCCAGGCCGTCGCGTCCGACGCCGAGCTGCAGCGGGCGCTCTCGGACCGTCAGGTCCCGCTCGAGCGTCGGCTCCGGCTGCTCGACGCCGGCGTGTTCGCGACCGCCCACCCGGCCACCCGGGCGGCCGTCGCGATGCTGGTCGGCGCCGAGCGCATCGGCCTCGTCGACGAGGTCGCGACCGCCCTGGCCGAGCAGGCCGCGTCCGAGCGGGACCGCTCGCTGGCCGAGGTCCGCGTCGCGACCGCGCTGAGCGAGGCCCAGGTCACCGCGCTCCGGGCCGCCCTCGAGCAGAAGGTCGGGACCGCCCTCGAGCTCCGCGTCGTCGTCGACCCGTCCGTGGTCGGCGGCGTCCGCGCCCGCATCGGCGACACCGTCATCGACGGCTCCGTCGCCCGCCGCATCGCCCAGCTCCGCACCCGCATCGGCAGCTGACCACCCACCGACGCGCCCCCCGGCGCCCGCGGACCCGACGAGGACGACGAGATGGCTGAGTTCACGATCCGCCCGGAGGACATCTCCGACGCGATCACGCGCATGCTCGAGGGCTACGAGCCGAGCGTCGAGGCCGAGCAGGTCGGCCGCGTCGTCGAGACCGGCGACGGCATCGCCCGCGTCTCCGGCCTGCCGGGGACGCTGGCCAGCGAGCTGCTGGACTTCGGCGACGAGGTGTACGGCCTCGCGATGAACCTCGACGAGCACGAGATCGGCGCCGCGGTGTTCGCGACGTCCTCGCGCATCGAGGAGGGCCAGACGGTCCGCCGGACCGGCCGCGTCCTCTCCATCCCGGTCGGGGACGCGTTCCTCGGTCGCGTCGTCGACCCGCTCGGTCGCCCCATCGACGGGCGCGGCCCGCTGGACGCCGCGAAGGTCGAGGGCGACCGCGCCCTCGAGGTCCAGGCCCCCGGCGTCGTCGAGCGGAAGCCCGTCGCCGAGCCGCTCCAGACCGGTATCAAGGTCATCGACGTCATGACGCCGATCGGCCGCGGCCAGCGCGAGCTGATCATCGGTGACCGCCAGACCGGCAAGACGGCGATCGCGGTCGACGCGATCATCAACCAGAAGTCGCTCTGGGGCACCCCGGACGCCGTGAAGTGCGTCTACGTCGCGATCGGTCAGAAGGGCTCGACCGTCTCGCAGGTCGTCGAGACCCTCGAGCGGGCCGGCGCCATGGCGTACACCACGGTCGTCTCGGCCCCGGCCTCGGCGCCGGCGCCGTTCCAGTACATCGCGCCGTACGCCGGTGCCGCCATCGGCGCGCACTGGATGTACCGCGGCGAGCACGTGCTGATCGTGTACGACGACCTCTCGAAGCAGGCCGACGCGTACCGGCAGCTCTCGCTGCTGCTCCGCCGTCCGCCGGGCCGCGAGGCGTACCCGGGCGACGTCTTCTACCTCCACAGCCGCCTGCTCGAGCGCGCGGCGAAGCTCTCGGACGAGCTCGGCGGCGGCTCGATGACGGCGCTCCCGATCGTCGAGACCAAGGCCAACGACGTCTCGGCCTACATCCCGACGAACGTGATCTCGATCACCGACGGCCAGATCTTCCTCGAGACGGACCTCTTCTACCAGGGCGTCCGTCCGGCGATGAACGCCGGCATCTCGGTCTCCCGGGTCGGCGGTTCGGCCCAGCGGCCGGCGATGAAGGCCGTCGCCGGGACCGTCCGGCTCGAGCTGGCGCAGTACCGCGAGCTCGAGGCGTTCGCCCAGTTCGGGTCCGACCTCGACAAGGCGTCGCAGCAGCAGATCGCCCGCGGCCAGCGCGTCGTCGAGATCCTGAAGCAGCCGCAGTACCAGCCGCTGCCCGTCGAGCTCCAGGTCGCCTCCATCTTCGCCGTCACGAACGCGAAGCTGGACGACGTCCCGGTCGTCGACGTCCGACGGTTCGAGGCCGAGCTGCACGAGTTCCTCCGCGCCCGCGAGGCCGACCTGCTGGCGAAGCTCGCGACGCAGAAGCTGACCGACGAGGTCCGGGCCGAGCTCGACGCCGCGGTCGACGCCTTCCGCGCGACGTTCGTCGCGTCGGAGCAGGCCGAGGCGGAGGACGAGAACGTCGGCTGGGACGCGATGGCGGCGTCCAGCGAGACGGTCGGCTGACGCACCGCCCGCGCCGTCCGGCGCGGGCGACACGACGCCCGGGGCGACGCGCCCGGGCCCGGGACGACGGGGAGGGACGGATGGCCGGCAGCGGACAGATCCGCCAGCTCCGACGTCGCATCCGGTCGGTGCGGAGCACCCAGAAGATCACGCGGGCCATGGAGATGATCGCGGCCTCGCGGATCCTGAAGGCCCAGCGGCGCGTGCTCGCCGCCCGGCCGTACGCCGAGCAGATCCGGGACGTGATCGCCGGGCTCGCGGTCGACAACGAGGTCCGACAGCACCCGCTGCTCCGGGCCCGCGAGGCGCGGGACGTCGCGATCGTGGTCTGCACCTCGGACCGCGGCCTCGCCGGCGCGTACAACGCCAACGTCCTGAAGGTGGCCGAGCGGACCATCCGGGACGAGGAGGCCGCCGGCCGCACCGTCCACCTCTACGTCGTCGGGCGGAAGGGCGCCGCGTACTTCGCGTACCGCGGTCGCCGGGCCGAGCGCGCCTGGGACGGCATCTCCGACACGCCGACGATCGACGGCGCCTCCGGCGTGGCGCAGGCCGTCATGGACCGGTTCTCCAGCGAGGAGTTCGACCGCGTCTGGCTGGTCTACACCGACTTCCGGTCGTCGCTCGTGCAGGCCCCGGTCCGCATGGAGCTGCTGCCGGTGAAGCCGGCCGAGTTCGAGGGCGGCACCGCGATGCGCCCCGAGGTCGTGTTCGAGCCGTCGGGGCCGGGCCTCATCGACCTGCTGATCCCGCGGTACGTCGAGGCGAAGGTCCTCCACGCGCTGCTCGAGTCGGCCGCGTCCGAGCACGCGTCCCGGCAGCGGGCCATGAAGTCGGCGACCGAGAACGCCTCGGACGTCGCGGCCTCGCTGTCCCGCGTCATGAACCAGGCACGTCAGGACCAGATCACCACCGAGATCTCCGAGATCGTGGGCGGCGCCGAGGCCCTCTCCTCCGCCGTCTGAACCCAAGGAGCCACGCATGAGCACGTCCGCGGACGGCCGCATCGTCCGGGTCACGGGGCCCGTCGTCGACGTCGAGTTCCCCCCGGGTGACCTGCCGGACATCAACCACGCGCTGACGTTCGACCGCGAGGCCGGTGGCACCACCGTGACCGTCACGGCCGAGGTCGCCCAGCACATCGGCGACCGGCGCGTCCGGGCGGTCTGCATGCAGCCGACCGACGGCGTCATGCGCGGGACGGCCGTCGCGAACACCGGTGGACCGATCACGGTCCCGGTCGGCCCCGGGACGCTCGGCCACATCTACAACGTCCTCGGCGAGCCGCTCGACGTCGCGGCGGACCAGATCACCGCGGACACCCGGTGGTCGATCCACCGCGAGCCCCCGTCCTTCGACGAGCTCGAGCCGAAGACCGAGATGTTCGAGACCGGCATCAAGGTCATCGACCTCGTCGAGCCGTACGTGCAGGGCGGGAAGATCGGCATGTTCGGCGGCGCCGGCGTCGGCAAGACCGTCGTCATCATGGAGATGATCAACCGCGTCGCCCAGCAGCACGGTGGTGTCTCGGTCTTCGCCGGCGTGGGGGAGCGGACCCGCGAGGGCACCGACCTCATGCTCGAGATGCAGGAGTCCGGCGTCATCGACAAGGCCGCGCTGGTCTACGGCCAGATGGACGAGCCGCCGGGCGTCCGCCTCCGCGTCGCCCTCTCGGCGCTGACCATGGCCGAGTACTTCCGCGACGAGATGCGCCAGGACGTCCTGCTCTTCGTCGACAACGTGTTCCGGTTCGTCCAGGCCGGCATGGAGGTCTCGACGCTGCTCGGTCGCATGCCGTCCGCCGCCGGGTACCAGCCGACGCTCGCGAACGAGATGGGCCAGCTCCAGGAGCGCATCACCTCGACCCGGGGCCGGTCCATCACGTCGCTCCAGGCGGTCTACGTCCCGGCCGACGACATCACCGACCCGGCGCCGCACACGACGTTCGCGCACCTCGACGCGCAGACGGTCCTCTCCCGCGAGATCGCGTCGCTCGGCATCTACCCGGCGGTCGACCCGCTCGACTCGACGTCGCGGATCCTCGACCCGCAGGTCGTCGGGGACGAGCACTACCGGGTCGCGACCGGCGTCCAGCAGGTCCTGCAGCGGTACAAGGACCTCCAGGACATCATCGCCATCCTCGGCATCGACGAGCTCAGCGAGGAGGACAAGGTCGTCGTCGCGCGGGCCCGGAAGGCGCAGCGGTTCTTCAGCCAGAACTTCTACGTCGCCGAGCAGTTCACCGGCCAGGCCGGCGTGTACGTCCCGATCGCCGACACGATCGAGGGCTTCCGGGCGCTCATCGAGGGGGACCTCGACGACGCGCCGGAGCAGGCCTTCACCTACGTCGGTGGCGTCGACGACGTCCAGCGCCGGACCGCCGAGCTGAAGGCCTGACGACCGCCCCCGGGCGGCGAGGAGGTTCGCGGTGGCGACGATGCACGTCGAGGTCGTCTCGGCCGAGCGGGCCGTGCTCTCGCTCGAGGCGGCCGAGCTGTACGCCCGCGGCGTCGAGGGTCAGATCGGGATCCTGCCCGGCCACCAGCCCAGCCTGATCGCGCTCGACGTCGGACCGGTGAAGGTCGTCGGCGCCGACGGGACCGTCGAGCTGGTCGCCGTGCACAACGGGCTGCTCTTCGTCGACGCCGAGAAGGGCTGCATCGTGCTGGCGGACCTGGCCGAGCCGGCCAGCGAGATCGACGTGCGCCGCGCCCGGGCCGCCGTGGCCGAGGTCGAGCAGCGGCTCGCGTCGGATCCGCACGACGAGGTGCTGCTGCAGTCGCTTCGCAAGCATCGTGTCCGGCTCGAGGTGGCCGAGCAGGCCGGGACCGGGACGCCCGCTCGCTAGCCTCGGGCGCATGCCTCCCGAGTCGCGCGCGAGCGCCTTCCGCGTGCGGGGCGGGACCCCGCTCGAGGGGACCGTGCACCTCTCGGGGGCGAAGAACTCGGTCCTGAAGCTGATGGCCGCGGCGCTCCTCGCCGACGGCGAGGTCCACCTGACGGCGGTCCCGGACATCACCGACGTCCCGGTGATGGCGGCCGTGCTCGCGGGGCTCGGCGTCCGGGTCGACCACGACGCCGTGGCCGGGACGCTGACCCTCGCGGTCGTCGACGCGGTCCCGACCACGCCGCCGCGGGACGCCGTCACCCGCATCCGGGCCTCGATCGCCTGTCTCGGACCGCTCGTCGCCCGGCGCGGCGAGGCGCGGCTCGCGATGCCGGGCGGCGACCGGATCGGCGCCCGCTCCATCGACCTCCACCTCGACGGGCTCGCGGCCATGGGTGCCGAGGTCGTCCGGTCGGAGGCGGACGTCCACGTCCGGGCCCCGGGCGGCCGCCTGCGGGGGGCCCGCATCACCCTCGACTTCCCGTCGGTCGGCGCGACCGAGAACCTGGTGATGGCCGCCGTCCTCGCGGACGGCCGGACCGTCCTCGAGAACGCGGCCCGCGAGCCCGAGATCGTCGACCTCTGCCGCATGCTCGTCGCGATGGGGGCGCGGATCGACGGCGTCGGCGGGCCGACGCTGAGCGTCGAGGGCGTCCCGCGCCTGGACGGTGCCGTCTGGGAGACCTGCCCCGACCGCATCGAGGCCGGCACCTATCTGGTCGCCGGCGTCCTCACGGGCGGCCGCGTCCGGGTCGAGCGCGTCCGCGCCGGCGACCTGACGCTGCCGCTGCGCAAGCTCCGCGACGCGGGCGCCGAGGTCGTCGTCGAGGACGGGGCCGTGACGGCGGCCGCGCCGCGCGACGGCATCCGTCCCGTCGACGTGGTGACGCTGCCGTACCCGGGGTTCCCGACGGACCTGCAGCCGCAGATGATGGTCCTGCTCACGCAGGCCGACGGCATCAGCCGGTGCACCGAGAACGTCTTCGAGTCGCGGTTCTCGTTCGTCGACCAGCTGCGGGCGATGGGGGCCGACGTCGTCGTCGACGGGCACCACGCGATGCTCTCCGGGCCGACGCCGCTCCACGGCGCCGAGCTCTCCGGGCTCGACGTTCGGGCCGGCGCCGCCGGCGTGCTGGCCGGCCTCGTCGCCTCGGGCGACACGCTCGTCCGTGACGTCCACCACGTCGACCGCGGCTACGCCGGGTTCGTCGCCCGCCTCCGGGCCCTCGGCGGCGACGTCGAGCGCGTCGATGCCTGACCGCGTCCCGCACCCCGACGCCCCGCCCCCGCCCGCCGGCTGGTCGGGTCCGCACGGCGCGGTCCGCCCCCCGGCCCCCGGCGCGACCGGACCGCGCCCCGCGGCCGGGCCGGCCATCGCCGGCGGAGCGACGGTCGGGACCGGGCTGGCCACCGCGGCGATCGCCGTCTACTTCCTCGGGCAGCTGGTCGTCGGGGTCCTCGCCGGGGGGCTCCTGGCCGGCGCCGGCGTCGCGGACGTCGGTGCCGTCGACCCGGTGCTGCTCCTCGGCGCGGCCGTCGCCGGCCAGGTCGGGGGGCTGGCGGCGGCGGTGGTCCTGCTCCGCGCGCGGCGGGCCCCGCTGGCCGCCGTCGTCGGTCCGGTCCGCCCCGTCGCACGGCGGCTCGGGGCCGGGCTCGGCCTCGGCGTCGCCACGATGCTCGGCTCCTCCCTCCTCGTCGCGGTCCTCGTCCGGCTCTCCGGCAGCGACGCCGTGCCCGAGCAGCTCATCCTCGACGAGGCCCTGGCCGGTGGGGTCCGGACCGCCCTGGCGCTGGTCGCGGCGGTCGTCCTCGCCCCCGTCGCCGAGGAGCTGCTGTTCCGGGGGCTCCTGTACCGGGCGCTCCGCCGGCGCCGCGGCGTCCTCGGCGCGATCGTCGTCTCCTCCGTCGCGTTCGCGGTCGTCCACCTCGACGTCGCCGCGACGCAGCCGCTGGCCCTCGTCGGGCTGACGCTCGTCGGCGTCGTGATGGCGCTGGCGTACGAGCGGACCGGCGGCCTCCTCGTCCCCGTCGCGGCCCACGCCGCCTACAACGGCACGGCGCTGGCGCTGGCGCTCGCCGCCGAGCGGACGGGGGCGCTGGACCTGCTCGGCGTCCTGACGTGAGCGGGCCGGTCCCGCCGGAGCGTCCGTCCGGACCGGCCGCGTGGGAGGCGGGCCCCCCGGCCCTGCCCGGCATGGAGGCCCACCTCGTCCCCGCGTACCGGGCCCGCGGGCCGTACGTCTGCCCGGGCTGCGCGGGAGCGGTCCCGCCCGGGACCGGACACGTCGTCGCCTGGCCCGAGGACCGGGCCGAGGAGCGGCGGCACTGGCACCGCCACTGCTGGCGCCTCGCGGCACGGCGGGGTCGGATCGCCTGAGCCGCGCCGGTAGGGTCGCGCGTCCTCCGACCCCGACGCGCAGGAGCCGACGTGGCCCAGCAGTGGAGCAGCCCGCCCCCGTTCAGCATCGACGCCGCCGACGGCTACCGGGCGGTGATCCGGACGGACCGCGGCGACATCACCGTCGAGCTGCTCGCGGACCGCGCGCCGGCCACGGTGAACAACTTCGTGTTCCTCGCCCGCGAGGGGTTCTACGACGGCGTCATCTTCCACCGGGTCATCCAGGGCTTCATGATCCAGGGTGGCGACCCGACCGGGACCGGGACCGGTGGTCCCGGGTACCGGTTCCGCGACGAGCTCGAGGCGGCGCAGGAGCTCGGCTACCGCCGCGGCACCCTGGCGATGGCGAACGCCGGCCCGAACACGAACGGGTCGCAGTTCTTCATCGTCCACGCGGACGCGCAGCTGCCCCCGGCCTACTCCGTCTTCGGCCGGACCCTCGAGGGGCTCGACGTCGTCGACGCGATCGCGACGACGGGGACCGACGCCCGCGACCGTCCGTACGACGACGTCACGATCACCACGGTCGAGATCCTCGAGACCCCGGCGGGCTGAGGCCGGCCCGACCGCTCAGGACGTCGGCGGGGGCGGGGGCTCCTCCTCGCCCCCCGCGACGTCCGGGCCCGGCCACGGCGGCAGGTCGCCGAGGTCGACCGGGTCGGACCGCACGCCGCGGTCGTACTCGCGGACCCGGCGCGGGTACCCGACCCGCTTCGCGTCGTACAGCGGCAGCCCCAGCCGGTCGCAGAACCGGCGGACCGCCGGCTCGTCCGGGACCGGTCGCCGCAGGTACTCGCCGTCCCCGGCCACGAGCAGCACGCTCAGCCCGTACAGGTTCGTCCGGGGCTCGAGGTAGGCCTCGACGCCGCGCCGGCTGCGGGCGAACGCCTCGAGCTCGGCCAGCGCCGGGGCGTCGCCGACCGCGTCGCCGTCGCGCCGTCGGCGCCCGCCGCGGCCGGTCGGACGACCGCCCGCCGGATGCCCGCCACCGGCGGGCTCGCCGCGGAGCCAGGCCCGGAGCCGGTCCCCGAGCCCCACCTCAGGCCCCGTCCCCGGGGTGGTCCTCGACCAGCTCGACGAGGACGCCGCCGGTGCCGCGCGGGTGGACGAACGCGACCGTGTGGCCACCGCCGCCGGGTCGGGGCGCCTCGTCGATCAGCGCGACGCCCTCGTCGCGGAGATGGTCCAGCGCCGCGTCGACGGACCGCACCGCGAGACCGAGGTGGTGCAGCCCCGGTCCGCGCCGCGCGAGGAACCGACCCACGGGGGAGTCGGGCCGCGTCGGGGCGATCAGCTGGAGCGAGACCCCGCCGACGTCGAGCATCGCCTCCTCGACCCCGTCGGACTCGACGCGCTCCCGCGACGCGGCCTCGAGCCCGAACGCCCGTCGGAACAGGTCCAGGGCCGCGTCCAGGTCCTCGACGGCGATCGCGATCTGGTCGATCCGCGTCACGTCCACGCGGCCGCTCCTCGGTCGGGGTCCGGATGCGGACGCGACGCTACCGGTGGCCCCACGGGACCTAGGCTCCCCGCCGGTCGACGCCGGCGCCGAGCGCCGGGGACGGGATCGCGGTGGGGGAGGACGTCGCGGCGCTCTGCGAGCGGCTCGTCGCCGGGGACCGGCGCGCGCTGGCCCGGCTGCTGACGCTCGTCGAGGACGGCCCACCGGACGTCCACCGCCGCATCGTCGCCGGCCTGCACCCGCACCGCCGCGGGGCCCGCCTGCTCGGCATCACCGGTCCGCCGGGCGTCGGGAAGTCCAGCCTGACGAACGCGCTGGTCGGACGGCTCCGGGCCCGGGGGCGGCGGGTCGCCGTCCTCGCCGTGGACCCGTCCTCGCCGCTGACCGGTGGGGCGCTGCTCGGCGACCGCATCCGCATGCAGGAGCACCACGCGGACGCCGACGTCTTCGTGCGCTCGATGGCCGCCCGCGGGCACCTCGGGGGGCTGGCCGCCGCCGCGCCCGAGGCCGCGCTGGCCCTCGACGCGGCCGGGTACGACGACGTCCTGATCGAGACGGTCGGCGTCGGCCAGTCCGAGGTCGACGTGATGGGCGTGGCCGACGCCGTCGCCGTCGTCCTCGCGCCGGGCCTCGGCGACTCGGTGCAGGCCGCCAAGGCCGGTGTCCTCGAGATCGCCGACGTGCTCGTCGTGAACAAGGCCGACCAGTCCGGGGCGGGACGCCTCGAGTCGGAGCTCCGGACGATGCTCGAGGTCGGTCACGCCTCCGACCCGTCGCGGCCGACCGAGGCGATGCCCCCGGTCCTGCGGACCGTCGCGGTCCGCGGCGAGGGCGTCGACGAGGTCCTCGACGCGCTGGCCGACCGGGCGGCGGCGGATGCCGCCGGCGACCGCGAGGTCCGACGGGCCCGCCGGTGGATCGCCGAGCTGGCGCTGGGACGGCTCCGCCGCGAGCTCACGGACCCCGCGACCGCGGCGGGGGGCCGGCTGCACGACCTCGCCGACCGCGTGGTGGGGGGCGGCATGGACCCGGCGGCGGCCGCGGACGTGCTGCTCGGCCGTCCCGGCGAGGCCGGGTCGGACGCCTAGCCGGCGGGCGGGGTCAGTTCGGGGCCGCCGGCGGTCGTCCCGCCGGGGCGCGTCAGGTCGTAGGTCGGCAGCTCGCCGATCTCGACGTCCCCGAACAGCTCCGGCGCCTCCTCCACGACCGGCGCCGGCGCCGTCGGCACGTCGTCGAGGACCGACGGTCCCTCCAGCGGCGTCGCGATGACGCCGCCGAGCACCTCCCGGTCCCCGCCGGAGGACAGCGCCAGCCACGTGCCGCCGGCGCCGGCCGCGGCGAGGAGGACCGCGGCCGCGACCCATCGCACCCACCGCGGGGGTCGGGGGAGGGGTCGGCGTCCGCTCGGCCAGGCGGGTCCGGCGGCCACCCACGCCCGGTCGAACCAGTCGGCCGGCAGCAGCGGCTCGACGTCGGCGGTCCGCGGAGCGCGCTCCGCGGCGGCCCGGGCCGCCGCGTCCAGCAGATCGGGGAGCGCGGCGGGGTCCGTGACGGCGCCGCTGCGGACCCCGCGCATGGCCGCGAGCATCGCGTCGCGGGCCGCGGCCTCGGGGTCGGCGGCCCGGAGCGCCGCCCGCTGCACGGCGTCGCGGTGCCGGTGCACCAGGGACGCGAGCGCCGGTGCCGATCCGTCCCGCGCGAGGCCGAGCAGGTCGGCGTCCCCGTGCCGTCGCGTCGCCAACCGGACCTCCGTCGCCGCCGTCGAGGCTATCGACGGCCGTACCCTGCCCCCCCGACGGTCCCGTGCGGGCGACCGGACGGGTCGACGGGCGGGACGGCGGAGGGGGCGGTGTGCCGGTCCTGGTGAACGCCGCCCACCGGTCCGTGGCGCGCACGCTCGTGGCCCGGCTCCTCGCGGAGGGCGGGCAGGTCCGCGCCCTCGCCGCCGCCGGCGTCGCCGCCCTCCGCACCTCCGGCGTGTTCACCGCCGTCGGGGACCCCGACGACGAGGGGCTGCTCGAGGCCGCCTGCACCGGGGTGCACACGCTGGTCCACCTCGCCGGCGGGCTGGGCGGGGACCCCGACGCCGTCCGGGCCGAGGGTCGGGCCGTGGCGAACGCGGCCGCGGGCGCCGGCGTCCGCCGCGTCCTGCTCGTGACCCTGGCCGGCGCCGCACCGGACGCCGACGACCCGCTCCGGCGCGCGCACGCCGAGGTCGCGGCCGCCGTCGCCGCGCTGGACGTCCCGTCCGTCGAGGTCCGGGTCGGGCTGGTCGACACGCCGGCCGTGCGCGGCCTGCTCCGTGCGGCCGGCCCGCCGCCGGAACTGCTGGACGTACCCGTCGCGCCCGTCGCCGCCGCGGACCTGGTCGAGGTCCTCGTCGCGCTGGACGCCGCGCGCAGCCGGGCGACCGACGGGCACCTCGTGCTGGCCGCGACCGGTCCGGACGTCACCCTCGGCGCGGTGCTGGCCGACGGCGGCGGGCGACGGGGCGCGCGGCTGCCGACGCCGGCCGCCCGGGCCGCGGTCATGACCACGCTGGCCGGGCCCTGGACGGGGTCGGACCCGAGCGTCCCGTCGGCCTGGGACGTGCTCGGCCTCCTGCCGGGCGGTGCGCCGGGGACGGCGACGTGACGGCGCCGGCGCTGCACTGCTTCGACCTCGACGGCTGCCTCGTCGACTCCGACGCGGCGATCGCCGACGCGCTGAACCACGCCCTCACCGAGCTCGGCGTCCGGACGCGGAGCGCGACCGAGCTCCGCTCCTCGATCGGGCCGCCGCTCGTCGAGAACCTCACCCGGCTCCTGGCCGAGGACGGCGTCGACGTCACGGCGGGGGAGGGGCCGGCGCTGCTGGCCCGCGGCGTCACCGCCTACCGGACCCGGTACGCGGCGGTCGGGTTCGACCTCACCGCGCCGTACCCGGGCGTGGTCGCGGCCCTCGACGCCCTGGACGCCGCCGGCGGGCCGCCCCGCGTCGTCGTCACGGCGAAGCCGACCACCGTCGCGGCCGAGCTGGTCGCCCGCGTCGGCCTGGCCGGGAGGTTCGCGGCCGTCCACGGCACGCCCGGCGGGGTGGCCGTCGAGGAGAAGCGGGTGACGCTGGCGGCCGTGCTGCGCGACCGCGGCGTCGACCCCGCCGCGGCGGTGATGATCGGGGACCGCGAGCACGACGTCCGGGCCGGGCTGGCCTGCGGGACGGCGACCGTCGGGGTGCTCTGGGGGGCGGGGACGCGGGCCGAGCTGACCGCCGCGGGCGCGGCCGTCCTCGTCGCGACGCCGCCGGATCTGCCGTCGGCCCTGACGGAGGTCCCGTCCGCCCGGGACCCCCGGCGCGCCG
>JAFMLG010000073.1 GCA_017852335.1 Actinomycetota bacterium
TCCTCCGGGCCGTCGCCGAGGGGGCGCTGCTCGGCGCGTACCGCTTCGACGCCTACCGGTCCCGCCCACGGCCGCACCGGCTGGCCCGGGTCGTGCTGGCGGGGGTCGCGGGCGGCGACGACGCCGCCACCGCGCTGGCCGCCGCGCGCGCCGGGGCCGAGGCGACCGCCTGGGTCCGCGACCTCGTGAACACGCCGCCGGCCGAGAAGCGGCCCGTCGCGCTGGCCGACCGCGTCGTCGCCGCCTGCGAGGGCACCGGCGTCGCCGTCCGGGTCCTCGACGAGGTCGCGCTCGCCGAGGGCGGGTACGGCGGGATCCTCGGGGTCGGCCGGGGCTCCAGCGTCCCGCCGCGTCTCGTCGAGCTGCGCTGGGCCCCGGACGGCGCGACGCGGCACGTCGCGCTCGTCGGCAAGGGCATCACGTTCGACACCGGCGGCTACTCCCTGAAGCCGACCGCCGGGCAGGAGACCATGAAGATGGACATGGCCGGCGCGGCCACGGTCGCGGCCGTCGTCCGCGCCGCCGCGGCGCTCCGCCTGCCGGTCGCCGTCACCGCGGTGCTGGCGCTGGCCGAGAACATGGTCTCCGGCGACGCGCAGCGGGTCAGCGACGTGCTGCGCCTGCGGGGCGGCACGACCGTCGAGGTCATGAACACCGACGCCGAGGGACGCCTGGTCCTCGGCGACGGGATCGCGCACGCGGCCGAGCTCGGGCCGGACGTCATCGTGGACGTCGCGACCCTGACCGGGGCGATCGTCGTCTCGCTCGGCGATCTCATCGGTGGGCTGTTCAGCACCGACGACGACCTCGCCGCGGCGCTGACCGCGGCCGGGACCGCCGCCGGCGAGCCGCTGTGGCGCCTGCCGCTCGGGGTCGACGAGTACGGCGGCCGGCTCGAGGGCGCGGTCGCCGACGTCCGCAACGTGACGACGGCGAAGGACCCCGGGTCGCTGATCGCCGCCCTGTTCCTGCACCGCGTCGTGCCGTCCGGGACGCCCTGGGCGCACCTCGACATCGCCGGCACCGCCTGGCGGGCCGAGCCCGGCCCGTACCACGCGAAGGGTGGCACGGGCACGCCGGTCCGGACGCTGCTGGCCTGGCTCGAGGGGCTGGCACCGGCCTGAGCCGCGCCGGCGCGCCCGGGCGGCCCGGTCAGACCCGGGCGCTGCCCGCGAGGAACCGGTCGCGCTCGACGAGGATGCGGCGATGCCGGACGCGGGCGATCGTCTCGCCGCCGGCCTCGACGGTGACCGTGAACTCGAGCCGGCGGCCGTGGTGGCCGGTCAGCACCGCGTGGGCGCAGACCCGCGTCCCGACCGGCACCGCACGGAGGTGCTCGACCTCGGCCCAGGCGCCGACCGTCGTCTCCTCGGGGGCGAGGCCGTCCGCGACCGCGTCGCAGCACGCGCCCTCGGCCAGCGCGAGGACCGCGGGCGTCCCGAGCACGTCCACCGTCCCGGACCCGAGCCGGCTGGCGGTGTCGGCGTCGGCGACGACGAGCTCGCGCTCGCCCTTCAGCCCCGGGTCGCACCGCCGCGCGGACGGTGGGGGTGCGGTCGCGTCGGACACGTCGGACCTCGGGGCGGCGCCGGGCGCGCACGGCGGCGCGGGCGCGGAGGCGTGGGGTGCGCACGGACGGCGCGGGGGAGTGGGGGGTGCGTCGGCGGTAGCGTAGCCCCGTGACCACCCCCGCCGTCGTGCTCGCGCTCGTCCTCCTCATGACCGGGGTGGGCACGTCCGTGCTCGTCTGGACCGTCCCGACCTACGGCCGGGTGCGCCGCGGCTTCGAGCTGCTCGCCGGGGGGACGGCGGTGCTGCTGCTGCTCGGCGGCCGGGCGGCGCTGTCCGGACCGGTCGCTCGGGTCCTCGCGGCCGACCCCGCCAGCGCGGTCGCGCCGGTCGGTCCGCTGGCGACGACGGCGGTCGTCCTCGGTGTCGTCGCGCTGGCGCTGCGCCTGACGGGGACGCCGCCGGTGCTGGCGCGGCTCGTCGGACTGGCCTCCGCGGGGGCCGGTCTGGCCCTGCTGGTCCCGCTCGCGGGGCTCCGGGCCGAGCGGGGCGGCGCGGGTGGGGTGGCGCAGGGCCTCGTCGAGCTGCTGCTCGGCTCGGCGCTGCTCGGCTCGATCTGGTTCGGGATGCTGCTGGGCCACTGGTACCTGGTCGAGCGGCGGCTCTCGAACCGGCCGATGGTCACGATCGCGTGGGTGAACGTGGCGGCCCTCGGCGCCGGGCTCGCGTCGGTGCTGCTCAGCGCCCGGAACCCCGCCCCCTGCGCCGCGCTCTCCGGGGCGGCGTTCGAGCAGTGCGCGCTGCTGTTCGCCCCGGTGCTCCGCATCGGATCGATGACGATCGTGCTCGGGCTCGGCGTGCTCTCGCTGCTCGCGCTGATCGCGGCGTTCAACGTCCGGCTGGCCCGCGAGGGCGGCCGCTCCATCCAGGCCGCGACCGGGATGTTCTACCTCGCGGTCATCCTCGCCCCGGCGGTCGAGTTCGCCGCGAAGGTCCGCTTCTTCTGACGCGCGCCCGCCGAGGTCGGGACGCGGTCCGGGCCGGCGCTCAGCGCAGCGTGGCGAGCAGGACGCCGTCGTGCTGCTGCAGCACGGTGGCGCGGAGCCGCTCGTCGCCCGCGAGCGCGGCCAGGAACCGGGCCGCCGCCGCCCCGTGCTCGCCACGGCGCAGCACGCCCCGTGCGACGAGCGTCCCGCCCGGCGCCAGCAGCCGCAGCGCGTCCGGCAGCAGCCCGAGGTGCTGGCCCGGCGGGACCTGGAGCAGGCAGAGCCCGTACCGGGCGTCGGCGAGGCGCGGCAGCACCTCGGCGGGCGCGCCGAGGATCGCCCGGACGCGGTCGCCCCGTCCCGCGACCTCGACGGCCTCGGAGGCCCGGGCGTGCGCGTCCGCCGCCGCCTCGATGCTGGTCACCGCGCCGTCGGCCGGCAGCCCGGCCAGCAGCCACAGCGCGGTCACGCCGCCGGCCGCGCCGACCTCGACCGCCTCCGGCGGCACCCCGGTCCGGCCCAGCCCCGCCGCCAGCCAGGCCAGCAGCGACCCCTCCTCGGGGTCCGGCGGGTCGAGGTCGGCCGCCCGGCGCCGGGCGTCGGCCAGGACCTCGTCCTCGGCGGCGAACAGGCGACGCAGCTCGTCGCGGATGGTCGCGTCGTTCGCGTCGGACACGTCCCGCGTCCCTCCGGCCGTCCGGCGACGCTACTCGCTTCGTACCCTCGGGGACGAGGAGGCCGACGATGCAGCGCGACCGTGACGAGTGGCGCCGGCCCTGGACCGCCGGCGCCGGGACCGTGCCGCCGCTCGGCGCCGCCCCCGGGGCGCCGGCCGACGCCGGCCCGGACGCCGCGGCCGAGACGCGCCTCGTCGCCGGCTGGGACGCCGCCTACGACCGGGTCGACGACCTCGAGGTCGGGGCGGACCGGTCCGGCACGTTCGGGCGGGCCGACCTCCGCCAGCCCGCCCCGACC
>JAFMLG010000033.1 GCA_017852335.1 Actinomycetota bacterium
CGCGCACGACCCCGCGGACGGCGTGTCCGGCCTGCGGGACGCGGCGGTCGCGACGCTCGTCGACGAGGCCCGCGCCCGCGTCGCCCCCGCCTTCGCCCACCGCCGGCGCGGCGTCACCGCCGTCGAGGTGCCCCGCGCCGACGTCGAGATCGACGTCGACATGGAGAACCCGGGGCCGGGGGGCGGCTGCGGCGCCTACCTCTGGGGCGCCCTGGTCACCGACCGCGCCGGCACCGGCGTCGTCGCCCCCGGGTACCACCCGGCGGTCGTCTGGGACGCCGACCAGGACGCCGGCGGGGCCGCGGCCTTCGATGCCTTCTGGACGTGGCTCGCCGACCTGCGCCGCGCCTGCGCCGACGCGGGTGCCAGCATCCGTCTGTACTGCTGGCACCAGCAGGCCGAGGTCGGGTGCCTCCGTGACGGGGCCCGTCTGCTCCGGGCGGCCGGCGGGCCGGACCGCGCCCTCGAGGTCGAGGCCCTCGTCGCCTCCGACGACTGGGTGGACCTGAAGATCGTGTGGCAGCGGCAGGTCGTGACCGGCCACGGCGCCGGACTGAAGGGCGTCGCGACCGCCCTCGGGTTCGCCTGGCGGGACGACGACCCGGGCGGGGCGCAGTCCGTCGTCTGGTGGGCGAACGCGGTCGACCCGGCCCGGTCCGGAGCCGAGCGGGCCGGGTGGCGGGACCGCATCCTCGCGTACAACGAGGACGACGTGCGTGCGACCCTCCACGTCCGCGAGTGGCTGGCGCGGGAGGGGTCGGGCCTGATCCCCCCACCGGTCCCCGGACGGGGCTGACGGCCCGGTCGGGTTCACTCCGACGGGGCGACGTCGTGGCACGGCCCCCGACACGGCGACGCGGGAGCGGCGGGTGGAGGACGGCGACCGCCGGCGCTGGTCCGAGCCCGGCCCCGAGACCGTCGCGCCCGGCGTGCACCGAGTCCCGCTGCCGCTCCCGATGGACGGGCTGCGGGCCGTCAACGTCTACGTCCTCGAGGACGGCGACGGGCTGACGCTGATCGACGGCGGGTGGGCGATCGAGGAGTCCCGGGCCGAGCTCGAGCGCGCGCTCGGGGTCCTCGGACGCGACCTCCGCGAGGTCCGCCGCGTCCTCGTGACCCACGCCCACCGCGACCACTACACGCAGGCGGTCGCGGTCCGCCACGCCGTCGGGGCCCGGGTCGCGCTCGGCGTCGAGGAGCGGGGCTCGATGCGGACCCTGACGTCCGGGGCGGCCGACATCCTCGCCGAGCAGCCGGTCCGACTCCGCCGGCACGGCGCCGGCGCGCTGGCCGACGAGCTGGCCGCGATCCCGCTCGACCGGTTCGGGACGCTGGCGTTCTACGAGGACCCCGACGAGTGGCTCGAGCCCGGCCCGGTGGCGCTGGCCGACGGCGGGCCGCTCGACGCCGTCCCGACGCCCGGTCACACGCGCGGTCATCTCGTCTTCCACTGGGCGGACCGGGGCCTGCTGTTCGCCGGGGACCACGTGCTGCCGCACATCACCCCGTCGATCGGGTTCGAGCCGGACCGACCGCCGTTCCCGCTCCGCGACTACCTCGGGTCGCTGGCCCGGGTCCTCGCGCTGCCCGACGCGGTGCTGCTGCCGGCGCACGGCCCGGCCGGCGGCAGCGTCCACGCCAGGGTCCACGAGCTGCTCGCGCACCACGAGGCGCGGCTCGCCGACACCCGGGCCGCGCTCGCGGCCGGTGCCGGCGTGGCGCTGGACGCGGCGCGGCGGCTGCGGTGGACCAGCCGCGGCCGGGCCTACGACGAGCTGAACCCCTTCGACCGCATGCTGGCGGTGCTCGAGACCGCGGCGCACCTCGACGTCCTGGTCCTTCGCGGCGAGGCCGAGCGCGATGACGCCGGCGACACGATCACCTACGCACCGGCGGCGCCGTCGGCACCGGGGTCGGTGCCGACCTAGCGCCGCGGCACCGTCAGGCCGCCGGCGGCGCCCCGTCCCCGGGCTCGTCCGGGTCGGCGGCGGCGGAGGGGTCCGCCGGACCGGGCGCCCCGTCGCCGTCGAGCGGCCCGTGCTGGCGCTCCCAGTCCGCGAGCGTCCCCTTCATCCGCGAGCGCCGCCCCCGCAGGTTCCAGTGGCTGTCCTCCTGCATCCGCTTCGCCGACCAGGTCGCGTCGCGATCGACCAGCTCGGCGCGGAGACCGTCCAGCTCGGCCGCCGCCTCCTCCAGACGGGCGGCCGCCTCGGGCGCCGCATCGGCGTCGACGTCGGCGCGGCCGTCGCGCAGGCGCCGCGACAGCTCGTCGAGGTCGGTGCGGGCCCGGTCGGTGTCGCCGCTCCGGAGCGTCTCCGCGACGCCGGCCTTCGACTCGGCGACATCGAGCAGCAGGCGCTCCGCGGTGACGATCGGGTCGGGGACGCGGCCGCGGGCCTCGTCGCCGGGGACGACGTTGACGCTGACGGGCAGCGAGACCCGGTGCTCGCGCAGGTCGGGCAGGGACGTGAACTCGACGATGACGTCGGCGATCGTCGCGGTCCCGAGCGTCGCCAGCGCGGGCACGTGCAGGCGCACAAGGGCCGTGCGCTCCTCGCCGCCGAACAGGTCGCCGATGCCGACCACGACGTCCGGGCGCTCGAAGTGGTGGCGGTGGCGGCCGCGGACCTCGACGCCGAGGACCAGGCCCGGCTGGGGCCGCACCCGCAGCACCGCGCCGACCACGGACTTCCCGAGCAGGTCGGTGACGCTCGACGCCAGCTCCGCGACGGCGCTGTCGGGGTCCGGGGCGAAGCGGTGCTCGCCGCCGCCGCCGTCGGTGATCGCGCTCAGCAGCACCTCGTCGTACCCGGTGCCGACGCCGAGGGTCGAGGTGGTGATGCGGGCCTCGGTCGCCGCCCGCGCGGCGACCGACGCCAGCTCGTCGCGGTCGACGATGCCGGCGTTCACCCGTCCGTCCGAGACGATCAGCAGCGTCGCGCCGGCGAGCGGCGCCCCGTCGTCGGCCGCGGTCGCGAGGAGCCGCTTCGTCTCGCGCAGTCCGAGGAGGAACCCGGCGGAGAGGTCGGTCGTGCCGCGGGGACGGATGCGCCCGATCAGGTCCGCGACCTCCGCGGTGGTGTGGTCGGACATGCGGCGGACGGGGACGACCAGTTCGGCCTCGTTGTCGAAGGTGACCAGTCCGAACGCGTCCTGGGGGGCGAGGCGGCGGACCAGCGCGACGAGGGCCCGCTTCGCGCCCTCGAGCCGGCCGCCACCCATCGAGCCGGAGCGGTCGAGGACGACGACGAGGGCCTGTCCGGCCCGGTCGGCGGCGTCCGCCGGCACGGGGGCCTCGAGGCGGACGAGGCAGGTGACGTGGTCCTCGGCGTTCAGCGCGAGGAGGTCGAGGTCGAGCTGGGCGGCGACGTGCATCGGGGCTCCTTGACGGGTCGGACGGGCGCGGAGGCGCCGGGACGTGGGGTGGACGTGCGCGGACGGGCGCGCGGCGGCCGTGCGGGGACCGCGGGAGGACACGCCCCGCCCCCGCGCGGACCGACGGCGCTCGGGCGCGGTCCCCGGCGTCCGCGCCCCCTCGGGGTGCGCCGGACGCGGCCGCAGCCGTCCCCTGCCGTCCAGGAGAAGATAGGGAGGGGGTGTGACACGGCCCCGGGGGCACGCCGGGACCGGCGCGACCGGACGGCCTCAGCGGTCCTGCGGACCGACCCCCCGCAGCACCCGCGCCGGGTTCCCGGCGGCGACGACGCCCGGCGGCAGGTCCTTCGTGACCACTGCACCGGCGCCGACGACGGTCCCCGCGCCGATCGTCACCCCGGGCAGGACGATGACGCCGCCGCCGAGCCAGACGTCCCGCTCGAGCACGATCGGCTCGCCCCACTCCCACCGGGTCCGGCGGACCTCCGGATCGATGGGGTGGGCCGCCGTCAGCAGCTGCACGCCGGGGCCGAGCTGGCAGTCGTCGCCGACGTCGATGCGCACGACGTCCAGCAGCACCGCGCCGAAGTTCACGAACGCGTTCGCGCCGAGGTGGACGTTCACGCCGTAGTCGCACCGGAACGGCGGCAGCACGCTCGCGCCCGGACCGAACGAGCCGAACAGCCGCGCCTCGAGCGCCAGCCGGGCGTCGTGGTCCGCGGGATCCAGCGCCTCGATGCGCCGCGACAGCCGCTGCGCCCGGGCCCAGAGCGCCGAGAGCCGCTCGTCGCCGGCGAGGTACCGCTCGCCGGCGAGCATGCGCCGCTCCATCTCGGACGGCGGGGGCAGGTCCGCGAGGTCGTCTGGGTCCACGCGCGGACGCTAGCGGTGTCGGTCGCGGCGGGGGCCGGGGCGACGCCGCCGTACCCTCCGCGGGTCGGAGGAGGTGCACCGTGGCGGACGCGATGGCGGCGCTCCGCGCCTGGTCGCCCCGGCGCTGGCGGGCCGCGGCGCTCGGTGCGCTCGGTGCGTTCCTCCTGCTCGGGCTCCCGACGGACCTCGTCCCGAACCCGGTCTTCGGGCGTCAGATCCCAGCCCCGTCCTGGACGCTGCCGGTGCTCGCCGTCAGCGCGGTCCTCTCCGGGCTCCTCCTCGCGACCTACGTCCGCGAGGGCGGTCCGGCGGCCGCGGTCCCGGACGGTGACGGGGAGGGGACGCTCGACGGTGACCAGCGCCGCGCCACGCTGGGCGGCGTCCTGTCGTTCCTCGCGATCGGCTGCCCGACCTGCAACAAGCTCGTGCTGCTGGCGCTCGGGTCCAGCGGCGCGATCGCGTGGTTCGAGCCCGTGCAGCCGGTCCTCGCCGCGGCCGGCGTCGTGCTGCTCGCGTGGGCCCTGCGCCGCCGGCTCGAGGGCGAGGTGGCCTGCCGGGTCCCGGCCGCCCGCGCGGGGGCGTGACCGGGGCCTGACGGGCCTCAGCCCTCCGGGCCCTCGCCGCTGGCCGCGACCGACACGACCAGGTCGCCGGTCCGCAGCGGCAGCGCTTCCGTCTCGTCGAGCCGCAGGAGTCGCCCGTCTCGGAGGACCGCGAACGGTCGCTGCCCCGCGACGTCGACCGGTGCCCCGCCGGCCTCGAGCGCGTCGACGCGGTGCTCCACCAGGGTCAGCCCGTGGGCGGTGTCGAGCAGGTCCTCGACGATCCGGGCGGTGTCGGGGTTCCGGGCCGAGACGCCGAGCAGCCGGCCGGCGGTCTCCGACGTGACGATCGCGTCGTCGGCGCCGGACTGGACGAGGAGATGCCGGTTCTCCTCCTCGCGGACGGCCGCGACGATGCGGGCCCGCGGGGAGAGCTCGCGCGCGGTCAGGGTCGTGAGCACGGCGATGTCGTCACGGTCGGCGGCGACGATGACGACGGCGGCGCGCTCGATGACGGCCTCGCGCAGCGTCGCCGTCCGGGTCGCGTCGCCCGGGACGACCGTGAGGCCGTCGGCGGTCGCCATCGCGCCGGCGACGGGGTCGGGTTCGACGACGACGATGTCGCCGGCCGCGACGCCCTCGTCGCGCAGCGCCCGGGCGGCCGCCCGGCCCTTCACGCCGTAGCCGCAGATCACGTGGTGGTCCTGCACGGTGCGCCTCCAGCGGCGGCGGCGGGCCTCGGCCCTGCCGCGCTCGGTCAACAGCTCGACGGTGGTCCCGACCAGCAGCAGCAGGAAGCCGATGCGGGCCGGCGTGACGATGACGATGGTGGCGAGGCGCGCGCCGTCGCTCACCGGGGTGATGTCCCCGTACCCGGTGGTCGTCACCGAGACCGAGGCGTAGTAGAGGGCGTCGAGGACGCCGATCCCGCCCCCGGCGCTGTCGCGGTACCCGTCGCGCCCGAGCCAGACGGTCAGGGCGACGACCAGCATCAGGGCCAGCGCCAGCCAGACCCGACCGGCCAGCTGGACCAGCGGCGCCCGGTCGGGGTCCGGGGTCCGGAGCAGCGGGCGGGCCGGGACGGTCGCGGTGGGCCGCGCGTCGGACTCCGTCACGCTGGGACCCCCGTCGGCGGCGGTCCCGACGCTAGCCCCGGTGGCGCCGTGTCAGGGCCGGTCGGCTGACGACGGCCCCGAGCAGGACCAGCGTCGCCGCGGCCAGCAGCGCCACCTCCTCGCTGGAGACGTCGGCGATCGCGCCCGAGAGCAGCGCGCCGAGCGGCCGTGACCCGAGGAACGCGACCGACCAGATGGCCATCACGCGACCCCGCAGGGCGTCGGGGACGCGCTGCTGGACGGCCGTCGTGAACCCGGTCAGTGACAGCGCCATCCCCGCGCCGGCGACGCCGAGGGCGACCGCGGCCGCCGTGACGGTCGGTACGACCGCCAGCGGGGCCAGACCGAGGGCCAGCACGACCAGCCCGAGTGTCGCCATGCGCTCGAGCCGCTGACGGCGCCGGATCCAGGGCAGCAGGACGAACCCCACGCCGGCACCGACGCCGAACGCCGAGGCGAGCAGCCCGACCACGTCGCCGGCGCCACCCAGGCGGTCCGCGACCGCGGGGGCGAGCGTCACGACCGGGTCGACGCCGAACCCGACGACCGCGACGCCGACGAGCAGGAACGCGGTCGGCCGCTCGGCCCGGAGGTAGGTCAGGGCGGCGCGGACCCGCGTGTCGCGGCCGTCGGCCGGTGCGAGCAGCTCGCGCTCGCGGCGGTGCATCACCGCCGCGAACACGAACTGGGTCATGGCGACGAGCGCGAAGGTCGCGGCCGGGCCGGACGCGACCATCAGCAGCGCGCCCAGCGCGGGGCCGGCGGCGCGCGCGACCGTCATCGGCCACGACGAGACGGCGACGACGCTGGGCAGCTCGGTCCGGCGCACGAGCGAGGGCAGCAGGGCCTGCGTCGCCGGGCCGCCGACGGCGAACCCGATCCCGATGACCGTGGCCGCGAGGACGAGGACGGTCGGACCGGCGGCGCCGTCGAACCCGACCGCGGCCTCCCACGTCGCGATGAGGGCGGGGCCGGAGCCGGCGATCAGCGTCCCGGTCACCATCTGGCGGCGGCGGTCCGCGCGGTCCGCGCGGGCACCGCTCCAGGGGGCGATCGCCATCTGGGGCAGGAACTGTCCGACGGTGATGGCGGCGACCCACTGCGTGGAGCGGGTGAGCTCCCACATCAGGATGGCGGCCGCGACGTTGTGGATCCAGACGCCCATCGTCGCCAGGGCCTGGCCCCAGAAGTACGGCGCGAAGGTGCGGTCGCGCAGCAGCGTCCGGACCGCCCGGGCCGGCGCCTCGCCGGCCGCGGCCGCCATCAGCATCGAGCCGGTCGTCAGGTCCTCGGCGACGGCCCGGGTGCGGGACTCACGCCGCACGGTGCGGCTCCGCGGCGGTGTCGCCCGCCTCGGCCTCGAGTCGCGCGAAGCCCTCGGCCAGCCGGCTCATCAGGATCTCGAGGGCCTCGAGGTCGACGACGTCCCAGCCGCCCGTGATCTCCGCCAGCAGGTCGTGGCGCGAGTCCTTCAGCTCGGCCAGCAGGGCGCGGCCGCCGTCCGTGAGGTGCAGCGTGGTCCGTCGCCCGTCCTCGGGGGAGCGGTGCCGCTCGAGCAGGCCCTCGCCGACGCGCTGCTCGACCAGCCGCGACGCGGTCGAGGGGTCGACGCCGACCGCGGCCGCGACCTCGCCGATGCTGGGCGGGGCGTCGGCCCGCTCGACGGCCTGGAGGAGCCGCACGGTCGAGAGCTCGACCCGACGTCCGAGGGGCCCGAGCAGCCGACGGCGGTACCCGGGTCGGGCGACGAGGGTGCGCAGCTCGAGGAGCGCGGCGTCGAGACCCTCGAGCCGACGGCGGTGAGAGGGGATGGGGGAGCGGGCCGTGGGATTCATGTGTATGCAGCATACAGATGAGGCGCGGCGGCGCCGCGTCCGGTCGGACGTCCGGCCGGGTCCGCGGCCTCAGGCGTCGCCGAGCGCGGCGTCCTTGGCCCGCGACGTGGCGCGCAGGCCGTCGCGGTGCGCGTCGAGCAGCGCCGTCAGCGTGGCGTCGCCCCGCGCCAGGATCCGGACCGCGAGCAGGCCGGCGTTCCGTGCCGTCCCGATGCCGACCGTCGCCACGGGGACGCCGGCCGGCATCTGCACGATCGAGAGCAGCGCGTCCAGCCCGTCCATCCGACCCGAGGGGACCGGCACGCCGATCACGGGGAGCGACGTGACGGCGGCGAGCATCCCGGGCAGGTGCGCGGCCCCGCCGGCGCCGGCGACGATGACCTCGAGCCCGCGCTCGGCGGCTCCGCGGCCGTAGGCCAGCATGCCCTCGGCGTCGCGGTGCGCCGAGACGACCCGGACCTCGTGGGCGACGCCGAACGCCGCCAGCTCCTCGGCCGCGCCGCGCATGACGGGCAGGTCCGAGTCGCTGCCCATCACGACCCCGACGCGGGGCGGGACGCTCACGGGGACCTCCGGACCGGTCGGGCCGCGACGCTACCGCCGGGGCGGCCGCTCACGCGGGGCGGGTGAGGGCGCGCGCGGCCCGCCGCGCGGCCGTCAGCGCCGCGTCCGCGTCGTCGCCGAGGACCGTCACGTGGCCGAGCTTCCGGCCGGGGCGCGAGGTCTTGCCGTACAGGTGGACGTGCGCGCCGGGGACGGCCAGGGCCGTGGGGACCCGGGCGGCGACGTCCCCGTCGTCCGCGCCCAGCACGTTCACGGTGGCGGCGACCAGGGCGCGCATCGACGGGTCGCCGAGCGGCCAGTCGAGCACGGCCCGCAGATGGTTGTGGAACTGGGAGGTCACCGCGCCCTCGATCGTCGCGTGCCCCGAGTTGTGGGGTCGCAGCGCGATCTCGTTCACGAGGACGTCCCCGGTCGGCGTGACGAACAGCTCCACCGCGCAGACGCCGACCGCGTCGATCCCGGTCGCGAGCTCGGTCGCGACCGCGACGGCCCGCGCGGCCGTGGCCGCCGGCACGCGGGCCGGCATGACCAGCTCGTGGCAGATGCCGTCGCGCTGCACCGTCTCGACGACCGGATGGACCGCCATCGCCCCGCCGGGTCGTCGGGCGAGGACGACGGCCAGCTCGACGGCGAGGGGGACGCGCTGCTCCACGATCCACTCGCCGCCGCGCGCCAGCACCGCGGCCAGTTCGTCGGCGTCGGCGACGACCACGACCCCGCGTCCGTCGTACCCGCCGCGCCGGGCCTTCGCGACCAGCGGCCAGCCGTGCGCGGCCGCGAGGGCCGCGACCCCGGCCTCGTCGGTCGCGACGGCGTGGGCCGGTCCCGGCAGGCCCAGCCGGGCGAACGCCTCCCGGGCCAGCAGCTTGTCCTGCGCGTGGGCGAGCGCCGACGGAGAGGGTCGCACCGCGACCCCGCGCGCGGCCAGCCGCGCGAGTGCCGGCCCGTCGACCAGCTCGTGGTCGAACGTCACGACGTCGACCCGGTCCGCGAGCCGCGCCAGCGCGTCGGGGTCGTCGGCCGCGCCGTGCTCGACCGCGGCGCCGGCCGCGACGGCGGGGTCGTCGTCGCGCTCGGCGAGGACGGTCAGCGCCACGCCGAGGTCGATGGCGGCGCGCTGGGTCATCCGCGCCAGCTGACCGGCACCCACCATCCCGACGCGGGCCGAGGTCCGTCCGTTCACGCGGCGTCCGACGCGGCGAGGGCCGGGAGGAGACGGTCGAGGTCCAGCTCGGCCGTCGAGTCGACCCGCACGTGGGCGTGGCCGACCTCGGCGTCCGGCCCGACGCCCACCACGCGCATGCCGGCCGCGAGGGCGGCGTCGACGCCGGCGCCGCCGTCGTCCACCGCGAGGCAGTCCGACGGGGGGACCCCGACGGCCGCTGCGGCGGCGAGGAAGATGTCCGGGGCGGGTTTCGGCGCCCCGGCCGTGCCGTCGGCGACCGCGTCGAAGCGGTCGGCGAGGCCGAGCCGATCCAGGACGAGGCCGGCGTTGCGCGACGAGGACGCGATCGCGACCGGCCAGCCGCGTCGTCGGGCGTCGGCGATCAGCGCCGCGGCGCCCGGCAGCACGTCGTCGGGTCCGAGGCCGGCGAGGGCGGCCCGGTACGCGGCGTCCTTCGCGGTGAGCACGGCCTCGAACGTCGCCGACGGGACGTCGCGGCCGGCGACGAGCTCGCGGAGCGAGTCCGCGCGGGAGCGGCCCCGGGTCCGGGCGTACGCCGCCGGGTCGAACGGCAGGCCGTGGGCGGCCAGCGTCCCGCGCCAGGCCGCCTCGTGAGCCCGGGCGGTGTCGGTCACGACGCCGTCGAGGTCGAGGACCAGGGCCCGCGGGCCGCTCGTCCGGCTCATGCCCGCACCTCCGTCGACCGGCGTCCGCTCGGTGCGGCAGTCTGCCACGCGCCGGGGAGCGGGTCGGTCGTGTCGCAGGGGCCGGTGACCCTCACGGACGACGCGCGGGGCGCGTCCGGTCCGCGTCGTCGCCGCGGCGCGGACCGCCCCCGCCCCCCGTCCTCGCCGCGCGTCGCCGCCAGCGGTCGCGGCCGAGCAGCAGCAGGACGGGCACCGCCTGCGTCAGACCGCCCACGGCCAGGACCGTCGTCCGCGTCGCGTCCGCGTCGGGCAGGTGCAGGGCGGCGACGGCGAGCGCGACCCCGACGGAGCGCGCGGTCGCCGTCAGCCACAGCGCCCGCCGACGCGCGTCGTCGCGGGCGATCGTCAGGACGGCGCCGCCGGCCGCGGCGACCATGCCGAGTCCGAGGAGGGCCGGGGGGCCGGCCAGGGCGGACAGGATCCCGGCCGGATCGATCGCGAACGCGGTCGCGGCGGCCAGGGCGATGCAGACGCTCGAGGCCGCGCCGAGCCGGCGCGCGGTGCGGGCGACGGCCTCGGGGTGCTGGCGGAGCCGCAGCAGCGCCCAGCGGAGGACGGCCCCCGCCGCGAGCGGCAGCACGAGGAGGAGCAGCAGGGAGCGGGTGACCCCCCGGACCGGGACGACGAGCCCGTCCGGCAGCAGCAGCGCCATCAGGGCCGGGACCGTGACGAGGTTCGCCGCGCCGAGGGCCGTCACGATCGAGACGGTCGCGGGCACGTCGCCCCGCGCGATCCGGGTCAGCGCGACACCGATCGGGCCGGTGGAGGCAGCCGCCAGCAGGACGAGTCCGGCGACCTCCGCATCCGGGAGGCCGAGGAGGACGGCGGGGACCAGCAGCGCGGCGGGGACGACGACGAGGTCGACCGCGACGGCCCCGAGCAGCAGTCGGCGCTCACCGAGCGGCCGCAGGAGGTCGCGGACCGGCGCGGCGCAGGCCACGGCCAGACCGTTGAGGAGCAGGCCGAGGGTGATGAGGACGGTGTAGGCGGACTCGGCGCCGCTCACCGGCGGGCACCGTCGCTCGTCGGGACCGGCCGGGCGTTCGTCCGTGCCCAGGCGGCCCGGATCGACGGCGAGCTCCCCGTGGCGACGCGCATGGCGGTGATCGCGGCACCGGCCCGCGCGGTCGCCCCCGCCGCTCCGTCGGACGTGTCGTCGAGCTCCAGCGCGTGGCGGAGCACGGCGTCCAGCGACCCGACCGCGCCCCGGAACAGCACGCGGTACCCGGGCCGGGCGACACGGGGGATCGGCGGTCGGTCGAGGAAGGCCAGCGCCTCGCGGCCCTGGTGGTTGATACCGAGCTCGGGGGCGAACCGGGCCATCACCTCGTCCAGCGCCGCGGCGGTGGACGGCAGCAGGCCGTCGGCGAGGAGGGGCAGGTCGCGGTCGAGGTCGCCGGCCCGGAACGCGGCCCGCACGTCCACGTCGTCGCGGAGCGGCCGCAGGTCGACGCGCGGGTCCAGGAGCGCCCCGATCCGGGACTGCTGGGCCACGAACGCGTCCTCCTCGGCGGTGGTCAGGACGTCGGGGGCCCAGATGCGGTGCGCAGCCAGGAACGACGAGGTCAGGGCGACCGAGACCCACGTCAGCAGGTGCGGGTCGTCACCGCGGTACGGCGTGCCGTCCGGGGCGGTGCCGTGCACCCTCGGGTGGACGGCTCGGACGCGACCGGCCACGGCCAGCGCCTCCGGCGTCGAGCCGAAGGCCGAGGTCGTGACGTACGCCGAGGTCCGCTGGAGCCGCCCGAGCGGATCCTCGCGGAACGCCGAGTGGTCGTGGACCCCGGCCATCGCGTGCGGGTGGCTGACCTGGACCAGGAGGCCCCGGATCCCGCCGGCGATCGCGGCGGGATCCCCGATGACGCGCCACGACGCCGACCCGGGCCCCGTCAGGCCGAGGTCGCCCGGGTCGCGGGTCGGGTCGAACGGCGGGGGACCGAACATGGTCGTGAGGACGGTGCGGACCGCGCGGCCGAGCAGCGGCACGCCCGGCGACATCGGCTCGAGCGTGACGGGCGAACGTCCCGCCATGGCCGTCCCTCCACGCGCGCGGCCACGGTGCCGCACGTCCGGTTCGTCAGCCGGTCGTGACCGGATCGCCGTACCCGGTCATGACGTCGGCGAGGGTCAGCTGGACACCGGGCGCCGGCGCCGAGCCGGTCCCGGTCGGGCCGGGGACGTCCTCGCCACCGAGGTGCACCCACCACCAGCGCAGGCCGCGCGGCGGCGTCCGGATGCCGAGGTCCGCGAGCGCCCCGCCGCGACGACCGAGGAAGGCGACGTCGACGACGCTGCCGTCCACGGCGGTCCGGACCGCGGGGTCGTGGGGGTAGGCGGCCCGCAGGGCCGCGACGACCTCGGCGCGGGTCGCGAGGTCCGCCCAGGCGCGGTCGGGGACCGCCGGGTCGGGGCGGTTCCCCGCGCGGTGGGGGGATCCGCCGTCGTCACGCGCGAGGAGGTCCGACCAGTCGGGGACGTCCGTCGGACGGGCGGGGCCCGTCCCCGGCGGTGCGGGTGCGGCGGCCGTGGCGAGACGCCGCCGGGCCTCGACCCAGACCAGGCGCTGGCGGCCGACCCAGTCCCAGGCGTACGCCGGCGGAGGGGTCGCGGGGGAGGCCATGCCGGCAGGCTACCGACGGTCGCAGTGGCCACCAGGGCCGCATCGCGCCCCGACGAGGTTAGGCTAACCTTACTCGTCCGGCCGGGTCGCTCCCACCCGCCGGGCTCCCGCCGACGACCCGACCCGGGCCGTCCCGACGCCCGAGGTGCTCCCGATGTCCACCACCCCCCGGACCGTCCGTCGGGCGGCGGCGCTCCTCGTCGTCCCGGTCCTCCTCGCGGCCTGCGCGCCGGACGAGCCGGTCGACGCCGGGGCGACGGTGACGGTCTACACCGGCCGCCACTACGGCATCGAGTCGGTCTTCGCCGCGTTCACGGCCGACACCGGCATCGCCGTCCGGTTCACCACCGGCTCCGATCCGGAGCTGCGCGAGCGGCTGCTGGCCGAGGGCGCGAACACGCCGGCCGACGTCGTCATGACCGCCGACGCGGCGAACATCGCCCTCGCCGCCGCGGCCGGACTGCTCGCTCCGGTCGAGAGCGCGGCGCTCCGGGCCGCGATCCCCGCCGACCTCCGGGCCGCGGACGACACCTGGTTCGCGCTCAGCCGACGCCTCCGGGTCGTCCAGTACGCGACGGAGCGGGTCGCGACGCCGCCGTCCTCCTACGCCGGACTCGGTGACCCCGTCTGGGCCGGCCGGCTCTGCCTCCGTCCGAGCACCCACCCCTACACGCAGTCGCTGGTCGCCGCGCTGATCCGCAACGAGGGGCGCGACACGGCGCGGGCGATCGTCGCGTCCTGGGTCGCGAACGATCCCGTCTACATCAACTCGGACACGGACATGCTCCGCGCCGTCGCCGCCGGGGACTGCGACGTCACGCTCGCCAACACCTACTACCTCGGCCGCCTCCGGACCGAGGACCCCGCGTTCCCGGTCGCGATCTCCTGGCCCGAGCAGGACGGCGTCGGCGCGCACGTGAACGTCAGCGCGGCCGGCGTGCTCGCGGCCGCCCCGAACCCCGGTGGCGCGGTGGCGCTGCTCGAGTGGCTCGCGACCGACGGTCAGGCCGCGTTCAGCGCCGCCAACCTCGAGTACCCGGCCGACCCGGACGTCGCCCCGGCCGAGGTCCTCATCGGGTTCGGCGCGTTCACCTCGGACACCGCCTCGGTCCGGGAACTCGGCGCCCTGAACGGGGCCGCCGTGGACCTCCTCGCCGAGGTCGGGTACGAGTGACCGGGTGAGCGCCGTCGCCGTCCGTCTCCGGACCCTCCCCGGCTGGGTCGCGACCGTCGCCGTCACGGCGGTGGTCGCGACCCCGGTCGTCGTCCTCGCGGCCTCCGTCCTCGACCCCAGCGTCGAGGTCTGGGCCCGCCTCTGGGCGACCCGTCTGCCGGGGATGCTCCGCGACACCGCGGCGCTGCTGCTCCTCGTCCTCGCCGGGACGCTGGTCCTCGGCACGGGACTGGCCTGGCTCGTCGCGGCCCACCGGTTCCCGGGACGGCGCCTGCTCGGATGGCTCCTCGTCACGCCGCTCGCGGTCCCCGGGTACGTCGCCGGCTTCGTCTGGCTGGACACGCTCTCGGGACCGTTCGGGATCCGCGCGGTCCGGAGCCTCTGGCTCTGCGCCGTGGCGCTCGTGCTGACCCTCTACCCCTACGTCTACCTCTTCGCCCGCGCGGCGTTCCGCGACGTGGGGGCTGCGACCCTCGACGCGGCCCGGGCCCTCGGGCTCGGGCCGTTCGGCACGTTCCGACGCGTCGCCGTCCCGATGGCACGGCCGGCCCTCGCCGCGGGGGGAGCGCTCGTCGCGATGGAGACGCTGACCGACATCGGCACGGTCCGGCTGTTCAACGTCGGCACGCTGGCCGACGGCGTGCTCCGGGTCTGGTTCGGCACGGGGGACCGGGGGGCCGCGGCCGAGCTCGCGACGGCCCTGCTCGTCGCGGCCGTCGTCCTGATCGCGTCCGAGCGGCTGCTGCGGCGCGGGGCGAGGTTCGCGCCGGCCGCGGCCGAACGGCGCCTCCGCCCGCGGCGGCTCGCGGGCCCGGCCGCCGCCGCCGCGACGGCGGCCGTCCTCGCCGTCGTGGCGGTCGCCGTCGGCGTGCCGCTGGTCCGCCTCGTCGCCTGGGCGGCCGGGAGCGCCGGGGCCACGACCGTCGCGGGCGGCCTGGGTCACCACGTCGGGAGCACCCTGACCGTCGCCGGTGCCGCCGCGGCGACCTGCCTCGTCGCGGGCACGGTGCTCGCCCTCTCGGCCCGGCGGCGCGGGCCGGCCGGACGGGTCCTCGGCCGGGTGGCCTCGCTCGGGTACGCGATGCCCGGACCGGTCGTGGCCGTCGGCGCGGTCGTGACGCTCGCGGCGGTGGACCGCGCGCTGCCGCTGCCGGACGGCGCGGTCCTGGTCGGCTCGACGCTCGGGCTGGTGTTCGCGCTGGTCGTGCGGTTCCTCGCCGTCGGGTACCAGGGGGTCGAGGCCGGGCTCGAGCGCGTCTCGCCCGAGACCGTCGCCAGCGCCCGCGTCCTCGGCGCCCGGCCGACCCGGGTCGCGCTCGCGGTCGAGCTGCCCCAGGCGCGGTACGCGGTGCTGGCCGCCGCCGCGCTGCTCGCGATCGACACGGTGAAGGAGCTGCCGATCACGCTGCTGCTCCGTCCCTTCGGCGTCGACACGCTGGCGGTCTGGGTCTGGCAGGCCACCGCGGAGAGCCTCTGGGCCCAGGCCGCGGTGCCGTCGCTGGCGCTGCTGGCCGTCGGGATGGGCGCCGTCGCGGCGCTGCTCGTCGCGCTCGAGCGCGGTGCGGACGTCGTGTCCTGAGCCCGGGACGCGCGGCCGGCGTCCGTCCTCAGTGCGTCGGGAACGTCACGACCGGCCCCTCGACGGCGACGTCGACGCGGTCGCCCCTCGCGAGGTCCCGCTCGGGGCCGCGGCGGGCGCGCAGCCGCGCGCCGTCGGCCGTCTCGACGCCGACCAGCTGGTCGCGGCCGTAGTACGTGAGGGACCGGACGGTCGCCGGCCCGTCGGGCCGCGCGCGGAGACGGACCGCCTCTGGTCGCACGACGACGGCGACCTCCTCCGACGCGACGGCGTCGGTCGTCGCGAGGCGGCCGAGCGGCGTGTCGACGAGGTACCGCCCGGCCCGGCGGCCGGGCAGCACGTCGGCGTCACCGATGAACGCCGCGACGGCCGGCGTCGCCGGTGCGCCGTACAGGGTCTGCGGGTCGGCGACCTGGTGCAGCCGGCCCTCGAACATCACGGCGACCCGGTCGGCGACCGAGAGGGCCTCCTCCTGGTCGTGGGTGACCAGCAGTGCCGTCTGCGCCGCGGCGCGGAGGATCGTCCGGACCTCGTCGCGCAGGGCCACCCGAAGGGCCGCGTCGAGGGAGCTGAACGGCTCGTCGAGGAGCAGCAGCGTCGGGGCCGGCGCGAGCGCGCGGGCCAGCGCGACCCGCTGCCGCTGGCCGCCGCTCAGCACCGTCGGGCTGCGGTCCCCGGTCCCCGCGAGCCCGACCAGGTCGAGCACCTCGGCGACGCGGGCCGAGCGGGCGGTCCGGTCGAGGTGCCGCAGGCCGAACCCGACGTTCCCGGCGACGTCCAGGTGCGGGAACAGCGCGTGCTCCTGGAAGACCAGGCCGACCCCGCGCTCCTCCGGGGGGAGGGAGCCGCCCGGTCCGTCGACGGTCCGACCGCCCAGCTCGACGGTGCCGGCGTCCGGTCGCTCGAGGCCGGCCACGACCCGCAGCAGCGTCGTCTTCCCGCAGCCCGACGGACCGAGCAGGGCCGTCAGCGACCCGGCCGGGACGTCGAGGTCGACGGCGTCGAGCGCGACGACGTCGCCGAAGCGGCGGGAGACGCCGCGGCACCGCAGGGCGGGCGCGGACTCGGGGCGGCTCACGGCCGGCGACGGGGAGGCATCTGCAGGTGAGGCTACCCTTACCCGCATGAGCGCCACCCTGCAGGACCTGCTCCCGGGCGCCGCCGGATCCCCGCTCGGGGACGTCCGCGGTGACGACCCCGCCGTCGAGCACCTCGCGACCGAGGTGCTCGAGATCCTGCTCGAGAACGACGCCGCCCGGCTCGCGACGCCGGTCGACGAGCTCCACCACCGTCTGCCCGAGCCGGCCGCGGACGTCGACGCCGCCGTCGCGGCGCTCGTCGGACGGGGGGTCGCGACCCTCCGCGAGGGCAGCGTCCGCCTCACCGACGCGGGCCGCGACATGGCGGTGCGCCGGGTCCGCCGTCACCGCCTGACGGCGCGCCTGCTCAGCGACGTCATCGGCATCGAGTGGTGGAAGGTGCACGCCGCGACGAGCCGATGGGAGCCGCTGGTCGACGACGAGGTCGAGGCCCGCATCGTCGACCTCCTGGACGATCCGGGCACCTGCCCCCACGGCAATCCGATCCCGGGCTCGGCGAACCAGCCGGTGCACCCCGACGCGATGCTCCTCGCGGACGCGCCCCTGGGTCCCGTCCGCGTCCTGCGCATCACCCAGACGCTGGTCGGTGACGACGAGGCGATGCAGCTCGTGCAGGCCTGCGGGCTGCGGCCCGGCTCGGAGGTCGAGCTCCAGCGGCGGCGCGACGGTTGGGTCGAGGTCGCGGGCACGGTCCGCGACGCCGCGATCCCGCCCCACATGGCGCGCCACGTCGTGGTCGC
Organism: Actinomycetota bacterium; assembly: GCA_017852335.1. Taxonomy (GTDB): domain Bacteria; phylum Actinomycetota; class Nitriliruptoria; order Nitriliruptorales; family Nitriliruptoraceae; genus CSBr16-57R1. The sequence goes on from JAFMLG010000033.1 coordinate 17,390, forward strand.
ACCGCGCTGACGACCGTGGCCGCGTCCGACCGGTCCCGCCGCGGCCCGCGTCGCCGCGCGGCGCTCCCCGTCACCGCCCTCCTCCTGCTCGCGGCCTGCGGTGGCCCCGACGTCGTCGACTTCGGCGCCGTCCCCGGTCCCGAGCAGCCCCGCGTCGCCGCGGACGACGGGCTCGCGGTCGGTGCGCCGACGGTGCCGGCCCCGGACCGTGGATCCGTCCTCGCCGACGGTGGCTGGCCGGCGGCCGAGGCGTTCATCGCCGCCGCCGCGGCCGAGGGCCGGCCGACCATCGTGAACCTCTTCGCGAGCTGGTGCCCGCCCTGCGTGCGGGAGATGCCGCTGCTCGTCGCGGCGGCCGACCGCGCCGTCGACGTCGAGTTCCTCGGTGTCGCCCACCTCGACGCCCGCGGCGACGCCGAGCGGTTCGTCGCCGAGCAGGACGTGACCTTCACGACGCTGCTCGACCTCGGCGGTGAGGTCGCGGCCGCCGTCGGGGGCCGGGGACTGCCGGTCACCGTCGCCTTCGACCGCGACGGCGTGATGGTCGCGCGGGTCTTCGGCGAGCTCGCGGCGTCCGACCTCGAGCGGTTGCTCCGCGAGATCCGCTGAGTCACGCCCCCCGGGCCGCGGCGCGGTCGGCCGCGTCGCGGCGGCGGGCGCGGCGGAGGACCGGGACGCCGGCGAGCACGGCGAGGACCAGCACGCCGGCCGCGACGGCGACGGCCACCCCCGCACGGGGACCGTCCGCGTCCGCGGTGGCCGCCGGCGTCCCCGCGGTGCCGTCGGCGACCGCCGATCCGCCGGCGTCCCCGGCGGCCGGGTCGTCGTCCGCCGACGCGTCGTCGTCCGTCGGCGACGTGCAGGCCAGCGGTGCCGCGTCGGGTGTCGCCCCCGGCGCGGAGAGGTCGGTCAACGTCGCCCCGCTCCGTGCCAGCAGCATCCCGACGGTCGCGCGCAGCGGGTCGGGCCCCCGCACGACCGCGGCCGTGGCGTCACCGTCGCAGCCGTCGACCGCGGCGGTCAGCGCCGCGGTCACCGCGTCGGCCTCCGCCCCCCGGTCGGCGGCGCGGAGGGCCGCGGCGGTGAGGCCGGCGGCCCAGGGGTCGAGGTCACCCGCCGCGTCGAGCGCGAGGAGCACCGCGAGGGCGTCGTCGCGGGCCGCGGTCAGCGCCGCGTCGGCGCCGGTCGCGTCGGCCGCCGCGGCTAGGGCGGCCGCGGCCAGCGCCGTCGCGACGGCGTCGGTCGTGCACGGTGCGGCGTCGAACTCGGCGGGGACCCCGCCGTCGGCGCAGGCGGTCAGCGTCAGCGCGTCGGCGGCGCGGACGACGACGCCCGCCTCGCCACCGGTCCGGACGAGCGCGAGCACCGCCAGCGCCTGGCTGCGCGGCGTCGAGAGGTCGCCGAGGTCGCTGCGGTCGGTCGCGCGCCCGTCGGTCCCGACCCGACCGGCCAGCAGCGCGACCAGGTCGGTCCCGGCGGCGTCACGGGGGTCGCGGTCGGCCGCGGCCAGGACCAGGACCAGCTTCGCGGTGGCCGAGACGAAGGTCGCGTCGAGCGCTGCCCCGGTGTGGTCGTCGAGGTCGGCGACCAGCCCGTCGAGGACGGCGTCGCGGGTCGTGGCCGCGGCACCCGACGCGACGAGGCCGAGCGCGAGGTCCAGCGTGGCGTCGACGTCGACGACCTCGAGCGCCGGATCGACGACGGCGCCGTCGGTGAGCAGACCCGCCAGCCACGCCGCGCTGGCGGTGGGTGGGACCGTGCCCGCGGGGGGTTCGGCCGCCCACGCGGGGCCCGCGGTCGCGCCGGCCAGCGCGAGGGCGACCGCCGCGACCGCCGCGGCCGCGCGGCGCACGCTCAGTCCTCCGCCAGGACGGCGCG
>JAFMLG010000074.1 GCA_017852335.1 Actinomycetota bacterium
CCCCCGGCGGCGCTGGCGCGGGCGGCCGTCGCGGCGGCGACCGCGCCCGCCCCGCACCACACGCGGCCGTGGCGGCTGGTCCGGCTGCTGCCGGCGACGCGGGCGCGGCTCCTCGACGCGATGGCCGAGGACTGGCGGGCGGACCTCGACGGCGACGGTCTGGACGGCGCCGCGATCGGGCGGCGGCTGGCCCGGTCCGACGCCGTCCTCCGCGCGGCGCCGGAGCTGCTGGCCGCGTTCGTCGACCTCGCCGGCGCCCACGCCTACCCGGACCCGCGGCGGGCCCGGGCGGAGCGCGACCTGTTCGTGCTGGCCGGGGGGGCCGCGCTCGAGGCGGCGCTGGTCTCGCTGGCCGCCGACGGGCTGGGCGCCGCCTGGGTCTCGGCGGGGGTCTTCACGCCCGACACGGTCCGGGACGTCCTCGACCTGCCGGCGACGTGGGAACCGCTCGGACTGGTCGCCGTCGGCCACCCCGCGGCGGCACCGTCGCCGCGGGGTCCCGGCGACCCCGACGAGGTGCTCTCGACCCGGTGAGGTGGCCCGTGGACGCGGCCGTCGCGGCCGGACGACCCGGGTGGCGGGACCTCCACGGCTCGGGCGGTCCCGCCGCCTAGCGTCCGCCGTGCCGGGACCACCCCGGCACCGGTGACGGTCGTGGCGGGGTCCGGGAGTCCGCCGCAGGAGACCCGTCGCCCCGCCCCCCGTCCGGTCGGCGCGGTTCCGCCGTTCCTCCGGACGGGACGACCCCGGAGGGGAATGTGAGCAGCAGCACCCAGGCGACCACGGACGGTGGCGCCATCGCGCGGTACTTCGAGTTCGCGAAGCACGGCACCGACCTGCGCACGGAGGCCCTCGCCGGCCTCACGACGTTCCTGGCGATGGCCTACATCGTCGCCCTGAACCCGATCATCCTGTCGGACGCCGGCATGCCGTTCGGCGCCGTGTTCGGGGCGACCTGCCTCGCGGCCGCCCTCGGCACGATGATCATGGGCCTGTACGGCCGCCTGCCGATCGCGCAGGCACCCGGCATGGGCCTCAACGCGTTCTTCGCGTACACGGTGGTCCTCGGCCTCGGCATCCCGTGGGAGACGGCGCTGGCCGGGACGTTCGTCTCGGGGCTGATCTTCCTGATCCTCGCCCTCACCGGGCTGCGCCGGGCGGTCATCAACGCCATCCCGCAGCAGCTGAAGCTGGCGGTGGGCGCCGGCATCGGGCTGTTCATCGCGTTCATCGGCCTGAAGGAGGGCGGCATCATCGCCGACGAGCCGGTGACGCTGGTCACCCTCGGCGACCTCGGCAGCACGAAGGTCCAGCTGGCGCTGTTCGGCATCGTCGCCACGGCCGTCCTGCTGGCCCGCGGGATCCGCGGCGCCGTCCTGTACGGCATCGTCGCGACGACCGTCGTCGGCATCGCGGTCGGGTTCATCGGTGCGCCCGAGGCGGTCGTCGGCGGGTTCCCCGACATGAGCGCCACCCTCGGCGTCGCGTTCGCCAACCTCGGCGAGCTCCTCTCGCTGGACCTGGCGCTGGTCGTGTTCGCGATGCTGTTCGTCGACTTCTTCGACACGGCGGGCACGCTGATCGCCGTCACGAAGCAGGGCGGGATGCTCACCCCCGAGGGTGAGATCCCGAACGGCAACCGCCCGCTCGTCTCGGACGCGGTGGCGACGATGGCCGGCGCGGCGCTCGGGACCTCGACGACGACGTCGTACATCGAGTCGTCGGCCGGTGTCGGCGCCGGCGGTCGGACCGGGTTCTCCTCGGTCGTGACGTCGCTGCTGTTCGTCGCGATGCTGTTCCTCGAGCCGCTGATCTTCTCGATCCTCGACCACCGCGAGGTCACGACGGCGGCGCTCGTGCTGGTCGGGCTGATGATGGCCCGCCCGCTCGGCGAGCTGGCCTGGGACCGCTGGGAGATCTCCGTCCCGGCGTTCGCGACGTTCATCATCATGCCGCTGACCTACAACATCGCGTACGGCATCGCGTTCGGTCTCATCCTCTACCCGGTGCTGATGCTGGCGCGGGGCCGGGGCAAGGAGGTCGGCGCGCCGATGTACGTGCTCGCGGCCGTGTTCGTGCTGTACTTCGTCGCGAGGGTCACGACCTTCAGCTGACGGATCCGGATCCGGGACGGGGGCGGCGCGCGGCGCCGCCCCCGTCCCGTCCCGGGGGACGTCCGAGGGGGCGACCGGGGGACGGGCCGGATCAGGGGCGGGCGCGCCGGACGGCGTCACCGAGCCACCCGTCCGGGAGCGGGGAGAACGCGGCGAGGGCCGCCCGCCCCGCCGGCGTCGCGCGGGCCCGGTCGGCCCTCCCCCGTCGGATCGCCCGCGGCAGCAGCCGCAGGCGCCGCAGCACGGCCGGGACCGCGGCCGGACGTCGGACCGCCGCGGCGACCAGCCGGAGCACCAGGACCGGCAGCACCAGCGGGAGGTCGCGCGCCAGCGCCCGGGGCGGCTCGTGCCCGATGGTGACCAGCAGGTGGTTCGCGACGTTCAGCACGTGCACGCCGCGCGGCCGGCGGCGCGCCCGGCCGGCCCGGGCATGGCGGCCGACCGCCTCCGGCGCGTACCGGGCGGTCCAGCCCCGCAGCCGCGCCCGGAGGTCCAGCTCGACGTCCTCGAAGTAGGCGACGAGGTCCTCGGTCAGCCACTCCGTCCGCCCGCCGTCGTGCCGGGCGACGTCGTCGAGCATGGCCCGCCGGTGCAGGACCGCCGCGCCGGAGACGCCGTCGACCTCGCCGGCCGGCGGCGCGTGCGCGGCGGCGGGCCGGCCCTGCCCCCGGTTCAGGACGAGCCGCAGCCGCGTCCGCAGATGCCCGGTCGTGTCGATGCGGTCCGGCCCGCCGTCCGCGGGTCGGAGCAGGCGCGGCTGGACCGAGCCGCAGTCGGGATGCGCCGCGAGGACCTCGGCCAGGCGGCGCGCGCAGTCCGGTGCGAGCACCGCGTCGGGGTTGACGAGCAGCACGGCCGCCCCGGTCGGCCCCGCGAGGACCGCGTTCACCGCGGCGCAGAGCCCGAGGTTGCGGTCGTGACGGTGCAGCCGGGCCGGGTGGCGCAGCGGCCCGGCCAGGGCGGCCGCGACGACGTCGGCCGTCCCGTCGGTGCTGCCGTTGTCGACCACGACGACGTCCAGCGCCGGATGGTCCTGCGCGTCGAGCGCCGCCAGGCAGGCGCCGACGTCGGCGGCGTCGTCCCAGGCCACCACGACGGCGGTGACCGACGGCGGGGCGGCCGCGCCCCCGCGGTCCGGTCCGCTCACGCCGCCACCCGCTCCCCGTCCCCGACGACGGCGAGGTCCGCGACGACCGCGCCCGGCGCCACCTCGACGTCCGCGCCGAGCAGCGCCCGGGTCACGGCCGCGCCGGCCCCGATCGCGGTCCGCGGTCCCACCGCGGCGTCGGCGA
>JAFMLG010000034.1 GCA_017852335.1 Actinomycetota bacterium
CCGCCGCTTGTGCGGGCCCCCGTCAATTCCTTTGAGTTTTAGCCTTGCGGCCGTAGTCCCCAGGCGGGGTGCTTAACGCGTTAGCTTCGACACGGAGATCGTGAACAGACCCCCACATCTAGCACCCATCGTTTACGGCGTGGACTACCAGGGTATCTAATCCTGTTCGCTACCCACGCTTTCGCATCTCAGCGTCAGGAGAGGCCCAGAGAGCTGCCTTCGCCATAGGTGTTCCTCCCGATATCTGCGCATTCCACCGCTACACCGGGAATTCCACTCTCCTCTACCTTCCTCAAGCCATGCAGTATCGGATGCAGTTCCGGAGTTGAGCCCCGGGATTTCACATCCGACTCACATGGCCGCCTACATGCGCTTTACGCCCAATGATTCCGGACAACGCTTGCCCCCTACGTATTACCGCGGCTGCTGGCACGTAGTTGGCCGGGGCTTCTTCTGGAGGTACCGTCACTTTCGCTTCTTCCCTCCTGAAAGCGGTTTACGACCCGAAGGCCTTCTTCCCGCACGCGGCGTGGCTGCGTCAGGCTTTCGCCCATTGCGCAAGATTCTCCACTGCTGCCTCCCGTAGGAGTCTGGGCCGTGTCTCAGTCCCAGTGTGGCTGTTCGAGCTCTCACTCCAGCTACGCGTCGAAGCCTTGGTGGGCCGTTACCCCACCAACTAGCTGATACGCCGCGAGGCCCTCCGGTACCGCCTGAGCTTTCCCACCACGACCATGCGATCACGGTGGTGCATCCGGTATTAGCCACGGTTTCCCGCGGTTATCCCGGTGTACCGGACAGGTTCCTCACGTGTTACTCACCCGTTCGCCGGTCTCCCCGAGTGCGAGCACTCGGTTCGTCCCTCGACTTGCATGTGTTAGACCCGCCGCCAGCGTTCGTCCTGAGCCAGGATCAAACTCTCCGTTGAAAGACGCACGCGCACCCGAGGGTGTGCGTGGAGTCATCCAGCGGAGACCGTCTCGGTCGGCTCGACCAAGACGAGCCCCGTCGTGATGACAGGGGTTCTTCATCGGTCGCACTCACTCGTTGACCCGTGCGCTCGCGCGCCCGGATCGACGGGGTCGTGCCGCGCGCCGTCCGAGGACGACGCACGTCACTGGCTTTTGGCACCCTGTGCAGTTCTCAAGGAGCGGACGTGCTGCTCCGTGCGCACCGGGTTCCGACCGCAGGGCGGAGGACTTCCGGAGTGCACCGTCGGGCGAGGGTACCCGTGGGAGACGGGCGCCTCGACCGCGCCGGGCCGTGGGGTGCTCCCCGGGGGGAGCGTCTGGCCGGTGGGCCAGGGCCGCGAGCGGAGCGCGGAGCCTAGACCATCCGACGCCGCCCCGTCAACCCGAGGTGGCCGTCCGACCGATCCGGGTCCGGGCGCGGGCGAGCTGGGCCCGGACCGACGCGGCCGCCGTGCCGTTGGACCCGTCGCGGCGGTCCGTCGCGGCGCGCGGGTCCAGCAGCTCGTCCCAGCGTGCGGGCAGGTCGGGGTGCACCGCGGCGACCACGTCGGACGGGAGCCCGCGGAGGTCGGTCCCCCGCTCCTCCGCCGCGCGGACGAGGCCGCCGACCGCCTCGTGCGCGGTCCGGAACGGCACGCCGGCGCGGACCAGGAACTCGGCGACGTCGGTCGCGAGCGCCGCGGGATCGTCGGCCGCGGCCGCGAGGCGCTCCCGGTCGAACGAGAGGGAGGCGACGGCCCCGGCCAGCGCCGGCAGGACCAGGCCGAGCGTGTCGACCGCGTCGAACAGGGGCTCCTTGTCCTCCTGCAGGTCGCGGTCGTAGGTCATCGGGAGCCCCTTGACCGTCGTGAGCAGCGCGACGAGATCCCCGACCACCCGGCCGGCCTTGCCCCGGACGAGCTCGGCCACGTCGGGGTTCCGCTTCTGCGGCATCATCGACGAACCGGTCGAGTAGCCGTCCCCCAGCCGCGCGAACCCGAACTCCGAGGTCGTCCAGAGGACCAGCTCCTCCCCAAGGCGGGACAGGGTCACGGCGAGGATCGCGAGCGCGCCGACCAGCTCCAGGACGGCGTCGCGCGAGGCGACCGCGTCCAGCGAGTTCTCGAGCGGCGCGCCCATCCCGAGGTCCGCCGCGTACCCCTCGGGGTCGAGTCCGAGCGTCTGCCCGGCCAGCGCGCCCGAACCGAGGACCGAGCGGTCGAGGCGTCCCCGGGCGCCCTCGACGCGTTCGACGTCCCGGGCGAGCATCCAGAACCACGCCAGCAGGTGGTGGCCGAGCAGGACCGGCTGCGCCCGCTGCAGATGGGTGTACGCCGGGGCGAGCCAGTCGAGGTGCGCCTCGGCCCGTTCGAGCAGCGCCGCCTGCAGGTCCCCGATCCCCGCGACGACGACGTCGCAGGCGTCGCGGGCCCACCGACGCACGTCGCTGACGATCTGGTCGTTGCGGGACCGGCCGGCGCGCAGCCGACCGCCGAGGTCGCCGAGCTCCTCCACGAGCCAGCGCTCGATCGCGCCGTGCAGGTCCTCGTCCGTCGGGAGCAGCGGGAACGCGTCGGACGCGAACAGGTCGGCGCAGCGGTCCAGCGCCGCGACGAGCGCGTCGCGGTCCTCCGCGGAGAGGAGCCCGGCGCGGTGCAGCGCCCCGGCGTGGGCCCGGGACCCGGCGAGGTCCTCGCGCCAGAGCCGGACGTCGAACCCGGTGGAGACCCCGAGCGCCCAGGCCGAGGCCTCGGGGCCGGACGTGAACCGTCCGCCCCAGAGCCGTCCCGACCCGGTCGCGTCGCTCACAGGCCCTCGCCCCGCTTCTGGGCCGTCGCCGCCCACGTGCGCAGCGGCAGCCCGTACAGCTGCACGAACCCCTCGGCGAGGGACTGATCGAACAGGTCCCCCGTGTCGTACGTCGCGAGGGAGAGGTCGTACAGGGCCGAGTCCTCGCTGCGCCGTCCGACCACCGTCGCGTGGCCCTTGAACAGCCGGACCCGGACCTCTCCGTTCACCGCACGGCTCGCGTCGGCGACGAACGCGTCGAGCGCGCGCTTGAGCGGCCCCCACCACTGCCCGTTGTAGACGAGCTGGGCGTACCGGGCCTCGACGGTCCGCTTGAACTCGGCCAGCTCCTTCTCGAGGGTGAGGTCCTCGAGGTCGCGGTGGGCCGTGATCAGGGTGATGGCCCCGGGGACCTCGTAGATCTCGCGGCTCTTGATGCCGACGAGCCGGTCCTCGATCATGTCGATGCGGCCGACGCCGTGCCGGCCGGCCCGGGCGTCGACCTCGCGGAGCAGGTCGTGCAGCGGCAGCTCCGTCCCGTCGAGGGCGACGGGGACCCCCGCGACGAACCGGAGCACCAGCTCCTCCGGTGCGTCGGGGGCGTCGGCGACCGCGACCGTCCGCTCGTAGACGTCCTCCGGCGGGGCGGCCCACGGGTCCTCGAGGATCCCGCACTCGGCGGTCCGCCCCCAGGCGTTCTCGTCGATCGAGTACGGCGAGGACTTCGCCTTGATCGGGATCGGGATGTCACGCTCCCGTGCCCAGTCGATGGCCGCGTCCCGCGTCAGCCCCCAGTCCCGGATCGGGGCGAGGGTCTCGAGCTCGGGGCCGAGGGTCATCGTCCCGACCTCGAACCGGACCTGGTCGTTGCCCTTCCCCGTGCAGCCGTGCGCGACCCCGGACGCGCCGCGCTCACGGGCGACCCGCACCAGGTGCTTCACGATGAGCGGGCGGCTCAGCGCCGAGACCAGCGGGTACTTCCCCATGTACAGCGCGTTGGCCCGCAGGGCCGGGACGACGAACTCACGGGCGAACTCCTCCCGCGCGTCGACGACGTGCGACTCGACCGCGCCGCAGTCGAGGCCGCGCTGCCGGATCGCGTCGAGGTCGTCGACGCCCTGGCCGACGTCGACCGCGAGCGCGATGACGTCGACGTCGCGGTTCTCCTGCAGCCAGCGGATCGCGACGGAGGTGTCGAGCCCTCCGGAGTACGCGAGGACGACGGTCGGGCGTGCCATGGTGGCTCCTGTCGGGGGCGGGGACGGTAGGCGGGGGCGGGCGGGGCGCGCGCCGGTCAGGCGACCGCGGCGGCGCGGCGGAGTCGATCCGCCACGGCCCGCGCGTCGGCGTCCGCGGCGAGGACCGCGACGACCGTGTCGTCACCGGCCAGCGTGCCGAGGATCGCGGGGTCGCCGGCGCCGTCCAGCGCCGAGGCGACGGGACTGGCGCAGGCCGGCGGGGTCCGGAGGACCAGCAGGTTCCCGGACGCGGCGACGGAGGTCACGAAGGTCCGGAGCGCGTCGTCCAGGCGTCGCAGCGGGCCGGGGGCGGTCACCGCGTCGGGGAGCCGCCACACCAGCGCGCCGTCGTCGCCGCGGACCTTCCGGGCGCCGAGCTCCTCGAGGTCCCGCCCGACGGTGGCCGGGTGCGCGGCGACTCCCCGCGCGGCCAGCGCCGCGCGGACGGCGGCCTGGCTGCGGAGCGGCTCCGCCGCGAGGAGCTCGCGGAGGACGGCACGGCGGGCGTCCCGGTTCACGCCGACGCCCCGGGGCCGACACCACCGACGAGGGCGGCGAGGACGGCCTTCTGGACGTGGAGACGGTTCTCGGCCTGGTCGAGGACGCGTGACGCCGGCCCGTCCAGCACCTCGGCCGAGATCTCCTCGCCACGGTGGGCCGGGAGGCAGTGGAGGACGACGGCCCCGTCGGCCGCGGCCGCGAGCAGCCGTGCGTCCAGCTGGAAGCCGGCGAAGTCGCGCAGGCGTCGGACCGACTCCTCCTCCTGGCCCATGGACGTCCAGACGTCCGTGTACAGCGCGTCGGCACCGCGGGCGGCGGCGAGCGGGTCGTCGGACACCGTGACCTCGGAGCCGTGCGCGGCGGCCCGGTCCCGCGCGTCCGCGACGACGGCCGGGTCCGGGGCGTACCCCGCGGGGTGCGCGACGCGGACGCCGAGCCCGACCGAGGCGGCCGCCAGCAGCAGCGAGTGGGCGACGTTGTTGCCGTCACCGACGTAGGTCAGGGTGCGACCCTCGAACGACCCGAACTCGTCCCGGACGGTGAGGAGGTCGGCGAGGGCCTGGCAGGGGTGCTCGGCGTCGGTCAGCGCGTTCACGACCGGGACGCCACCGTGCTCCGCGAGGGCCCGCAGCCGCCCCTGCCCGAAGGTCCGCACCACGAGGCCCTGGACGTACCGACCCAGGACCCGTCCGGTGTCCTCGACGGTCTCGCCGCGCCCCAGCTGCAGCTCGGCCCCGCTGAGGGGCAGCGGCGTGCCGCCGAGCTCGGCGACCGCGACCTCGAACGAGACCCGGGTCCGCGTCGACGGCTTCTCGAACAGCAGGGCCACGGTCCGCCCGCGCAGCGTCGTGTCCGGCGGTCCGCCGGCGACGAGGGCCGGTCGGGCCGCCCGGAGCCGGGCGGCGTCGTCGAGCAGCGCCACGACCTCGTCCGGGGCGAGATCGAGGATCCCGAGCAGGGAGCGGACGGTCACGGGGTCTCCTCCGGATCGGGGCCCGCCGCGGCGGGCACGGCCGCGTGCGCGGCCGCGATCGCGTCGCGGAGGACCTCCAGCGCCCGCTCCGTCTCGGCGGGCGTGATGACGAACGGCGGCGCGAGCCGGACGACGTCCGGCGCGACGGCGTTCACGATGACGCGGGCCGCGCGGCACCGGGCCACGACGTCGGTCGCGACCGGCGCGCGGAGGACGATGCCGAGGAGCAGCCCGGCCCCCCGGACCTCCCGGACGGTCCCGGTCGCCGCCGCGAGATCCGCGAGGCCCAGCCGGACCTGGGCGGCCCGGGCCCGGACGGCGGCGAGCAGCCCGTCGGTCGCGATCGTCTCGATGACGGCCAGCGCGGCGGCCGCGGCGACGGGGTTCCCGCCGAAGGTCGTGCCGTGCTCCCCGGGCCCGAGCGCCGTCCCCGCCACGCCGCGTGCGGCGCAGACACCGATCGGGTAGCCGTTCCCCAGCCCCTTGGCGAGGGTGACGACGTCCGGGACGACCTCGGTCCCCTGGAAGGCGAACCACTCCCCCGTCCGACCGATGCCCGTCTGGACCTCGTCGAACCACAGCAGGGCGTCGTGCCGGTCGCAGGCGGCCCGCGCCGCCGCGAGGACCTCGCTCGGCACGGGCCGCACCCCGCCCTCGCCCTGGACGACCTCGAGGACGACGGCGCACGTCGACGGCCCGACGGCGGCCGTCAGGGCGTCCGCGTCGTCGTGCGGGACGTGGTCGACGAACCCGGCCAGCGGCTCGAAGGGGGCGCGCTTCGACGGCTGGCCCGTCAGCTCGAGCGTCCCGAGCGTCCGGCCGTGGAACGAGCCCTCGAGGGCGACCACACGGTGCTTCCCGGGCGCCCGGGCCAGCCCGTGGCGCCGCGACAGCTTCAGCGCCGCCTCGTTCGCGGTGGCACCGCACTGCGCCATGAAGAACCGGGCGTCGTCCCAGCCGAGGAGTCCCGCCAGGCGGTCCATCAGGGCGAGGGCCGGCGTCGTGAGGAACAGGTTCGACGTGTGGACCAGCGCCTCCGCCTGGGCGACGACCGCGGCGGTGACGGCGGGGTGCGCGTGCCCGAGGGACGTGACGGCGATGCCGGAGAGCAGGTCGAGCCAGTCCTGACCGTCGGCGTCGGTCAGGACCGCGCCGCGCCCCCGCACGAACACGACGTCGGGCGGGGCGTCGACCGGCGCGTAGGTCGGCTGCATCCGGTGCGCCGCGACGTCGACCCAGTCCCCGGTCGTGCGCGCCCCCGTCCCGGCGGCGCTCACGGCGCGACCGCCGCGCCGACGGCGCCGTCGGTCGGAGCGGCCGCCGCCGGACCGAGCACCATCGTGCCGATCCCCTCGTCGGTGAAGATCTCGATGAGGACGACGTGCTGGACCCGGCCGTCGAGGACGTGCGCCCGCGGGACGCCGCCGTCGAGGGCGGCCAGGACGCCCCCGACCTTGGGGAGCATGCCGTCGGCCAGCTCGCCCGCGGCCGAGAGCGCGGCGAGCCGGTCCCGGTCCAGGACGGAGAGGAGCCGCTCGTCCGGGGTCCCGAACCCCTCGAAGATCCCGGGGACGTCGGTCAGGACGACCAGCTTGCTCGCCCCCAGCGCGGCCGCGACCGCGCCGGCCGCCGTGTCCGCGTTGACGTTGTGCTCGCGGCCGGTGACGTCGCGGCCGAGCGTCGCGATGACGGGGACCCGTCCGGCGTCGAGGACCGCCTCGATGGCGGCGACGTCGACGTCGACGACCTCCCCGACCGCGCCGAGGTCCTCGCCGGCGGGACCACGGGTCGTGACGCAGGTCAGGACCGGTCCGTCGCTCCCGACGACCCCGGTCGCCGGGGCGCCGGCGGCCGCGATGAGCGCGACGACCTCGGGGTTCACCTCGCCGGCCAGCGCGTCGTGCACGACGGCCATCATCGCGTCGTCGGTGACGCGGAGCCCCGCGACGAACCGCGACGCGACGCCGCGCTCCCGCGCGAGACGCGAGATCTGCGGCCCACCCCCGTGGACGACGACGGGTCGCAGCCCCACGAAGCGCAGCAGGGCCACGTCCGCCGCGAAGGAGCGCTGCAGCTCCGGGTCGACCATCGCGTGACCGCCGTACTTGATCACGACGGTCTGGCCGTGGAACCGCGTGATCCAGGGCAGGGCCTCCTGGAGGACGGCGGCCTTCCCCTGCGCGGCCTCGGCGCGCTCCCGTCCCTCGGGGGACGGTGCGGTGACGGGGACCCCGACGCTCGGCCCGCTCACGTCGTGTACTCCGCGTTGATGGTCACGTACCCGGCGGAGAGGTCCCCGACGAGCAGCGCGGCCTCGGCCGCGCCGAGTCCCATGTCGACGTCGATGTCGACCGTCGGGGCCCGGAGGACCGCGACCGCAGCGTCGTGGTCGTACGGCACCGCCGCACCGTCACGGCAGACCTCGACACCGCCGAACCGGACGGCGACGCGGTCGGGGTCGAACCGGTGCGACGACGTGCCCATGGCGGCCAGGACCCGGCCCCAGTTCGGATCGCCGCCGTGCAGGGCGGTGCGGAACAGCGCCGAGGTGGCGACGGCCCGTCCCCAGGCCTCGGCCGCGACCGGATCGGGGGCGCCGTGGACCCGGAGCCGCGCGACCCGGGTCACGCCCTCGCCGTCGCGGACGATGGCCGCGGCGAGCGCCGCGCAGACGGCGGTGACCCCGGCCGTCACGGCGGTCTCGTCCACCGCGCCGGCGGTCCCGGTCGCGAGGAGCAGGACCGTGTCGTTCGTCGAACCGCAGGCGTCGACGCTGATGCGGTTGAACGTCCGGCCCGCCGCCGCCGCGAGGACGCGCCGGCAGGCGTCGGCGTCGAGGTCGGCGTCGGTCACGACGACCGCGAGCATCGTCGCGAGCGCCGGCTCGATCATCCCGGAGCCCTTGGCCACGCCGCCGACGAGGACCTGGCCCTCCGGTCCGGTCACCCGGACCGCGGCCCGCTTCGGGACGGTGTCGGTGGTCATGATGGCACGGGCGAACCGCTCCCCCGCCGCACCGCCCGTCGCGAGCGCGGCCGCGGCGTCCGGCAGGGCCGCGACGACGCGGTCCGCGGGCAGCGGCACGCCGATGACCCCCGTCGACATCGGGACCACCTCCCCCGGCGCCGCGCCGAGGGCGGCGGCCGCGGCGGCCACGACCGCGGCGGCGTCACGGTGACCGGCCGCCCCGGTGCAGGCGTTCGCGTTCCCGCTGTTCGCGACCACGGCCCGCACGGGTCCGGCCGCGACGTGCGCGGCGGCGAGGTCGCAGGCCGCCGCCCGGACCTGGTTCGTGGTGACGACCACGGCCGCCGGCACGGGCCGACCGACGTCCAGCAGGGCCAGGTCGGGCTGGTCGGGATCCCGGTGCGCGGAGGGCCGGACCCCGCAGACCACGCCACCGAGGCGGACGTCGGCGACGATCTCGGGCCCGCCGTCGAGCAGCGCCACCGTCACCCCGTCCGGGATCACGCCCCCGGTCCAGTCGTCCGGTGCGGCCGTCACGGCCAGACCCCGAGCGCCTCGAGGCCGGACGTCTCGGGCAGACCGAGCATCAGGTTGGCGTTCTGGACGGCCTGACCGGCCGCCCCCTTCCCGAGGTTGTCGATCGCGCTGGTGACGAGGACGCGGCCCGTCCGCGGGTCGACGACGGCCGACAGCTGGCAGGCGGCGCTGCCGTGGGTCGCCTTCATCCGCGGGAAGGTCCCGGCCGGCAGCACATGGACGAGCGGCTCGTCGGCGTACGCGGACGTGAACGCGCCGGCGACGTCGTCCGGCGTGACGCCGGCGCGCAGCACGGCCGAGGCGGTCACCAGCATCCCCCGCGCGACGGGGACCAGGTGGGGGGTGAACGCGACCGGGGCCGCCCCGGCCCCGAGGTGCGTCTCGATCTCGACGGTGTGCCGGTGGGACGGCGCGCCGTACGCGACGACGTCACCGAGGACGACGCTGGCCTGCAGGTCCGGGCGGGCGCTGCGGCCGGCACCGCTCGTCCCGCTGACCGCGCTGATGACGACGCCCTCGGGCTCGATCAGCGCGACGAGCGGTCGGAGTCCGAGCAGCGTGGCGGTCGGGTAGCAGCCGGGGTTCGCGACCAGGGCCGCGGACGCCACCGCCTCCCGGGCCCACTCGGTCAGCCCGTACACCGCGGCCCGGGGTCCGTCCGCGGCCAGCTCCGGGGCGGTGTGCGGCCGGCCGTACCACGACGCGTACGCGGCGGCGCTCACACGGAACGCGCCCGAGAGGTCGACGACCCGGGTCCCGGCCGCCAGGAGGGCCGGTGCCAGCTCGAGCGAGACCTCGTCGGGCGTCGCGAGCAGGACGAGGTCGAGGGCGCCGAGCGCCGTGACGTCGGGTGCCGTCAGGACGGCGTCCCCGCCGAGGTCCGGGGGGAACCCGGGTGCGAGGTCCCCGAGGGTCCGACCGGCGCTCCCGGCCGCGGCGCGGATCGCGACCTCGACGTCGGGATGGCGGGCCAGGAGGCGCAGCAGCTCGGCCCCGCCGAAGCCGGACGCCCCGACGACCCCGACCCTCGCTCCGGCCCCGGCCATGCGCGCCTCCCGGGCGCCGCGGCGCCGATGCGAGAGTATGCAGGTTCATGCGAGATTCCGCAACCGCTGCGGCACCGCCGGACGGCCCGCCGGGCCCCGCCCGGGGGGCGGCCGTCAGCGGCGCAGCGCCGCCCCGAGTCCGGCCACGGCCGCCCCGACGGCGCCGAGGACGGCCTCGGCGTCGGCGTCGGTGAGCTGGCGGGCGGGGTCCTGGAGCCGCAGGCGGAACCCGAGGCTGCGGTGCCCCTCGGGCAGCTGGCTCCCACGGAACTCGTCGAACCACCGGAGGTCGTCGAGGAGCGGGCCGGCCCCCGCCCGCACCGCGGCCGCGACCTCCGCCAGCGCCAGGGCGACCGGGGCGACGACGGCGACGTCGACGACGACGGCGGGGTGCCGGACCAGGACGGGCGCCCGGGCCGGCGCCGGCCCGGCCTCCCCCAGCGGGGCCAGGAGGGGCTCGAGGAGCAGCTCGGCCGCGACCGTGCCGTCCGGCAGGTCGCGGCGGTCGGCCTCCGCGGGGTGGAGCTGCCCGGCGATCCCGACCTCGACGCCGTCGCGGTGGAGGACGACCGTGCGTCCCGGATGCCAGCCGGGACGCTCCACCGGGACGCGGTCGAGGGCGGCGCCGCCGGTCCGCCGGACGACCTCGTCGAGCGTCGCGAGCAGGTCCTCCACCGTCCAGGGCGCGTCGTCGTCGACCCAGCCGGGCCCGGCCCGGACGCCCGTCGCCGCGAGCCCGAGCGCGCGCGGCTGCAGCGGCAGCGCGGCGCCGTCCGGCCCGTGCCACCGCCAGCCGGTGCCGGCGAGGGCGTCGACCGCGCCGCCCAGGGGGTCGTCGGCGGGCCGGAACACCCGGCCCCACTCGTGGACGGCGAGGCCGGGGCTGCCCTGGCCGTGGTTGCGACGGACCACGCCGAGCAGGCCGTCGAGGAGTCCGGGCCGCATCGCCGCCGCGTCCTGCGCCAGCGGGTTCGCGAGTCCCACCCGCCCGTCGGAGGGCACCGCCCCGGCGAGCGTCGTGGCCCCGACGAACGGCCGGGTCACGACCTCGTCGACGCCGGCGGCGAGGACCGCGGCCCGGAGGTCCCGCTCGAGGCGCTGGAGGGGGCTGCGGCCGCCCCGGGCGACCAGCGGCGGCAGCACGGGCGCGATCCGGTCGTAGCCGTGGAGGCGCGCCACCTCCTCCGCGAGGTCGGCCGGACGACCGAGGTCCCCCCGCCAGCTCGGCGGTCGGACGGTGAGGACGTCCCCGGCGACCGCGACGTCGCTCCCGCCGCGCCGGAGCAGTGCGGCCTGGGCTTCGGCGTCGAGGTCGAGGGCGATGAGGCGCGCGAGGGCGGAGGCCCGGGCGGTGACGTCCTCCCGCCGCTCCCACGCGGGTGCGCGGTCGACCACCGTGGCGGCGACGGCCCGGGCGTCCGCCGTGGCGGCCATCAGGTCCGCCGCCCGGGCGACGGCCTCACCGGCCGCGGCCGGGTCGACGCGGCGCTCGAACCGGGTGCTGGCCTCGCTGACCAGGCCGAGGCGCCGCGAGGTCCGACGGATCGCGGCCGGGTCCCAGACCGCGCCCTCGAGGAGGACCCGACGGGTCCCGGCGTGGACCTCGGTGCGGAGGCCGCCCATCACCCCGGCCAGGGAGGCCGGGCCCTCGGCGTCGTCGATGACGAGGTCGCCCGGGACCAGCGCCCGCTCGGCGCCGTCGAGCGTCGCGAGGGTCTCCCCGGCCGTCGCCTCGCGGACGCGGAGGCTCGGCCCCGCGACGCGGTCCAGGTCGAAGGCGTGGAGCGGCTGGCCGAGCTCGAGCATGACGTAGTTGGTGACGTCCACGACGCCGTCGATGGACCGGACACCGCACTGCGCCAGCCGCGTCCGCAGCCACAGCGGCGAGCGACGCACGACGACGTCCTCGAGGCTCCAGACGACGAACGTCGCGACGCCGGTCGTCGTGAGCTCGACGGGGACGCCGACCGCCGTCGGGGCGGCCGGGACGGCGTGGGGCGCCCGCAGCGGCGCGTCGAGCACCGCGGCGAGGTCGCGTGCCACGCCGCGGACGCTGAGGAGGTCACCGCGGTCCGGATGCACGGCGATCTCGACGACCGGCTCGCCGACGGGGACGAGGTCGGTCAGGTCGGCCCCGAGCGGGACGTCGTCGCCGAGGACCAGCAGGCCCCCGTGGTCGTCGCCGAGGCCCAGCTCGCGCGGGGACGCGAGCATCCCCTGGGAGACCTGCCCGCGGATGCGTCGCGCCTCCAGCGTCATCCCCGGGATCTCGGCCCCGACGACCGCGTGCAGCACGGTGTCCCCGACGTCGAAGTTCGCCGCGCCGCAGACGACGCGGACCGTCCCCTCGCCCCCGTCGCCGGTGACGTCGACCAGCCGCAGGCTGTCCGCGTCGGGGTGCGGCTCGTGGTGGAGGACCCGGGCGGTCCGGACCCCGCGCACCCCGTCCCCCGGACGATGGACCGCCTCGACCTCGAGCCCGATGGCGTCCATGCGGGCGAGGACGTCCTCGAGCGGGACGTCGCCGAGGAACTCCTGCAGCCAGGACAGCGGGAGGCGCATCAGAACGCCGCCAGGAACCGGGCGTCGCCGTCGAACAGGTCCCGGATGTCCCGCACGCCGTGCCGGAGCATCGCGACCCGTTCGACGCCGATGCCGAACGCGAACCCGGACCAGCGGTCGGGGTCGATCCCGCAGGCCGTGAGGACCGCGGGATCGACCATGCCGGCCCCGAGGACCTCGAGCCAGCCGCCGTCCTCGGTCGAGACGTCGACCTCCGCCGAGGGCTCGGTGAACGGGAAGAACGACGGGCGCAGCCGCACCTCGCGGTCGGGGCCGAACATCGCCCGGGCGAACGCGAGCAGCGTCCCCCGCAGGTGCGCCATCGTGACGTCCTGCGCGACGAGCAGCCCCTCGACCTGCGTGAACACCGGCGAGTGCGTCGCGTCGACCGCGTCCGCGCGGTAGACGCGGCCCGGGCAGACGACGGCCAGCGGGGGCGGTGCGGCCAGCATCGTCCGGACCTGCACGGGCGAGGTGTGGGTCCGCAGCACGACGTCGGCGGCCTCGTCGACGTAGATGGTGTCCATCGTCCCGCGGGCGGGGTGGTCCGGCGGGATGTTCAGGAGGTCGAAGTTGTACCGACCGGCCTCGACCTCGGGCCCGTCCGCGACGGCGAACCCGAGCCCGGCGAAGACGTCAACGATCTCGGCCTCGACCTGCGTCAGGAGGTGGGGGCGGCCGGGACGGGGCCGGCGGGCCGGTCCGGTCAGGTCCAGCCGCTCGGCCGCGAGCCGGGCCGCGAGCTCGGCCCCCTCGAGGGCGACCCGACGGTCCTCGTGCGCGGCGGTCAGTTCGGCGCGGAGCTCGTTGAGCAGCGCTCCGGCGGCGCGGCGGGCGTCGGCGTCGAGGGCGCCGAGTCCCTTCTGCAGGGCCCCCAGCGGTGCCTTCCGCCCGAGGTGAGCGACCCGGGCCTCCTCGAGCGCGTCGGCGTCCGCGGCGGCCGTGAACGCGGCGAGGCCGGCCTCGCGCAGACGCGCCACGTCGGCCGGGTCGATCCCCTCCATCACGAACCTCCCCGGCAGTCGGGCAGCGTAGACGGCGCGCTCAGGCCGACGCGGGCGGCACGAGCAGCGCGTGCAGCGCGATCGCCCCGGCCGCCGCGACGTTCAGCGACTCGACCGCACCCGGCATCGGGACGTGGGCCCAGGCGTCGGGCAGGGCCGGATCGGAGACGCCGTGGGCCTCGCTGCCGAGCACCAGCGCGACGTCGCGGCGTCCGGCCAGCGTCGTGACGGGGAGGCCCGCCCCTGCGGCCAGGCCGACGACGCTCCGTCCGGAGGCGCGCAGCTCGGCGGCCGCCGCCGCGAGGTCGTCGCGGCGCCGGACGGCGACGCGGTAGCACGCCCCCGCGCTCGCGCGGACGGCCTTCGGCCCGAACGGGTCGGCGGAGGGGCCGACCAGGACCACCGCGACGGCGTCGAGCGCCGCGGCCGAGCGGACCAGCGTGCCGACGTTGCCGGGGTCCGCGACCCCGTCCAGCACGAGGACCGGACCCGTCGCCGGCACGGGGGCCGCGGTGTCGGGGGTCCGGACGACGGCGACGACGCCGGGCGGCGTCACCGCGTCCCCGATGCGGTCCATCAGGTGGGACGCGACCCGCAGCCGCGGCACGTCCCCGGTGAGGAGGCCGTCGTGCTCCGGGGTGGCGAGCACCTCGCGGACGTCGGCGTGGGCGAGGGCCTCGGCGACGACCGTCGGCCCCTCGGCCAGGTGCAGGCCGCGGGCGCGGCGCTCGCGCCCGCGGCGCAGCGCGACGGCCGCGCGGAGCCGCGGGTTCCGCGCCGAGGAGACGTCCACCGTCACGCGTCCCGGTGGACGGCGCTCAGGCGGCCGCGTCCAGCGCCTCGCGGGCCGTCCGCGCCAGGGCGCGGAACGCCGCCTCGTCCCGGACCGCGAGGTCCGCGAGGTTCTTCCGGTCCACCTCGACGCCGGCCAGCTTCAGGCCGTGGACGAGCCGGTTGTAGGAGAGGCCCTCGAGCCGCGCCGCGGCGTTGATGCGGACGATCCAGAGCCGCCGCATGTCGCCCTTGCGCGCCCGCCGATCGCGGTACGCGTACCGCTCGGCGTGCTGGACCGCCTCCTTCGCCACCTTGAAGCGACGGCTCCGCGCGCCGCGGAAGCCGCTGGCGCGCTCGAGGACCGCGCGGTGTCCCTTGCGGGCGTTCACGCCCCGCTTCACCCGTGCCATGTCTCACCTCGTGCCGGTCGCCCGGCGTCGTGTCGTGCCGTCCCGCTGCTGCGCAGGACCGTGTCGGTCAGGCGCCGAGGAGGCGCTTGATGCGCTTCGCGTCCGGCGCGGCGACCGCCCGGTCACCGGCGAGCCGCCGCTTCCGCGACGACCCCTTGCCCTCGAGCAGGTGCTTCCGGTTCTTCTGCGCGACCATGACCTTGCCGCGCCGCGTCACGCGGAACCGCTTCTTCGCACCGCTGTGCGTCTTCTGCCGTGGCATGTCCCACTCCGTCTCTCGGCGGCGTCAGGCCGCGTCGGGGTCCGTCGTCTCCGCACCGGCCGGGGCGGCGACCGCGGCGTCCGCCGCGACGTCGACCCCCGGTGCCGCACCGACCTCGCCGTCCCCCGCGGCCGGGGCCGCGCGGAGCCGGCTCTTCACCGGCGCCAGCACCATCACCATGTTCCGGCCGTCGACCTTCGGCTCGGCCTCGACCGTCGCCAGCTCGGACATGTCCTCGGCCAGCCGCTCGAGGAGTCGGAGCCCCAGCTCGGTGTGGGCCATCTCGCGCCCGCGGAACATGATCGAGGCCCGGACCTTCGCCCCCTCCAGCAGGAAGCGGCGGACGTGGCCGGACTTCGTGCCGTAGTCGTTCGTGGAGATCTTGGGGCGCATCTTGATCTCCTTGATGACGACCTGGCTCTGCCGTCGGCGCGCGTCCTTGTCCTTCTGCTCCTGCTCGTAGCGGTGCTTGCCGTAGTCCATGATGCGGCAGACCGGGGGGTCGGCCTGGGCCGCGACCTCGACGAGGTCGAGGTCCTGCTCACGGGCGCGGCGCAGGGCCTGGGCGAGCGGGACGATGCCGACCTGCGAACCGTCGGCGTCGACGAGTCGGACGCGCGGGACCTTGATCTCGGCGTTGATGCGGCGCTGCTCTTCGATGCTCGTGCTCTCCTCGTCGTCGCGCCGGACGGCGCGTGGCGCGAGCGGACCCGCGCGGGCACGACGGAGGGAGGACGGCGCGGCGCGCCGGCGACCCGCCGAGGTGGTCCTGGCAGGTGGGCCCGCTCGGGGCCGCTTCGGGCGGGACCGGGGTCCCGCGCTGCGGCTGTCGCCGCGGCGGGGAGGCTAGCACCGCGGGACCGCATCGGACGGACCGGTCAGCGGCCGGGGATCCAGAGGCGCGACGCGGCCGACGGCGGGGCCGTGGGCGGCGGTGCTGCGGCGGCGGGCGGCGTCGTCGCGTCGGTGGCGGGGCCGGGTGCGGCCTCCTCCGGGGGTGCGACCCCGGCCTCCCGCTCGGCCTCGACCTGGGCCATGCGCAGCTGGGTGACGGCCCCCGCGACCTGGTCGGCGATGCCGCCGCGGGCCCGGGCCCCGACCGCGTCGGCGACCGCCGCCACCGCGTCGATCAGCACGCGCGCGTCCGGACGCCCGAGCTTCACCTGGGCCGCCTGGAGCAGGAGGTTCACCCCCTGGACGAGCACCTCCTCGACCGGCGCCTCGCGGAGCTCCTCGAGCATGGCGCGCAGCTCGGCCTCGCTGGGCGCGCCGGGGCCACCGGCGCCGGGCGGGAACGGTTCGGACATCGCGGCGCTCCTCGATCGCGGTCGCCGGGCCGGTGAGGCTACCGACGCCCGCCCGCGCGGACCGGCCGTAGGCTGCCGCGGACGACGGAGGTGGCGCCGTGACCCTCGACGAGCTGCGCGACGTGGTCGCCGACCGCGCCCGGACCCGACCGGAGGGCTCCGGCACCGCGGCCCTGCTGGCCGGTGGGGTCCACGCCGTCGGGAAGAAGGTCGTCGAGGAGGCGGCCGAGCTCTGGATGGCCGCCGAGCACGAGGGCGAGGTCCGGACCGCCGAGGAGGCGGCACAGCTGCTCTACCACGTCGTCGTGCTCCTCGAGGCCCGCGGCGTCGCCCTCGACGAGGTCTACGCTCGCCTCTGACGGCCCGGCCGACCGGGCGGCGGAGGGGTCCCCATGCTGCGCATCGGCCTGCCCAACAAGGGCACGCTCGCCGACCCGGTCGCCGCGATGCTGCGTGAGGCCGGGTACCGGCAGCGGACGGACGCGAAGGACCTCGTCCTCGTCGACCCCGACCACGACGTCGAGTTCTTCTACCTCCGGCCCCGGGACATCGCGACGTACGTCGCCAGCGGGCAGGTGACGCTCGGCGTGACCGGTCGCGACCTGCTCCTCGACGCCGGCGCCGAGGTCGACGAGGTCCTCGGCCTCGACGTCGGACGGGCGACGTTCCGGTACGCGGCGCTGCCCGGCACGCTGGCCTCGCTCGACGACCTCGCCGGACGGCGCATCGCGACCGCGTACCCCGGGCTGGTCGCGCGCGACCTGGCGGCCCGCGGGACCACGGCCGAGGTCGTCCGCCTCGACGGCGCCGTCGAGACCGCGGTCCGTCTCGGCGTCGCCGACGTCGTCGCGGACGTCGTGTCGTCGGGGACGACCCTGCGGCAGGCCGGTCTCGCCGTCGTCGGCGACGCCCTCCTCGAGTCCGAGGCGGTGCTGGTCCGGCGTCGGGGCGCGGAGGTCGTCGACGGCGAGGAGCGCCTGCGCTCGCGCCTCCAGGGCGTGATCATCGCGCGGCGGTACGTCATGGTCGAGTACGACGTGCGACGCGAGGCGCTGGACGCCGCCTGCGCCATCACCCCCGGCATCGAGTCGCCGACGATCAGCCCCCTGCAGGACGAGGCCTGGGCGGCGGTCCGCGCGATGGTCCCGCGGCGCGACGCGCACGCGGCGATGGACGCGCTGGCCGACCTCGGGGCCCGCGGCGTCATCGTGACCGAGATCGTCGCCTGCCGCCTCTGAGCGGGTCCCGGCGGCTCAGGCCTCTCCCGGGACCACGCCCGTCGGGGCGCCGTCCGGCACGGACAGGTCGACGAGGACCGGCAGCTCCGGCCGCGCCGTGACCACGACCAGCCGCCGCGTCGCACGGGTCAGCGCGACGTAGAGGTCGTGGGCGCCGACCTCCGACCCGGTCAGCACGTGCTCGGGCGCCACGACGACGACGTCGTCGAACTCGAGGCCCTTCGCACGGCGCGGGTCGAGGACCCGCACGTCCGTCGCCCGCTCCGCCGCCAGCGTCGCGGCGACGGTCGCCGTGCAGGCGGACAGGTCGGGGACCGCGGCCAGGACGCCGACGCTCCCCGTCCCGGCCGCGAGGTCGCGCAGCGCGACCGCGAGGCCCGCGCCGGCCGGATCCTCCGCGACGACGAGCCGCGGGGGGTGACCCCCGGGACGGACCGTCCGCGGGAAGGCGTCCGGGTCGTGGCCGGCCGCGGCCAGGGCGCGCCGGGCGAGCGGCGCCAGCTCGCTCGGGGTGCGGTAGTTGACGTCGAGGCGCTCGATCGTGACGGCGCGCCGCCCGATCAGCGCCGCCACCTCCTCCCACGTCCGGGGCGCCGCGTCGCGGGCCCGCTGCGCGAGGTCGCCGACCACGGTCCAGGAGGCGTACGGCCCGCGCCGCACGACCGCGCGCCACTGCAGCTCGGAGAGGTCCTGCGCCTCGTCGACGACGACGTGACCGAAGTCGGCGTACCACCGGTCGGCGAGGTCGGGGCGGGTCGGTTCGTCCGGCTCGGCCGTCGGCGCCACGGGACCGAGCAGCGCGTCCAGCTCGTCGAGGATGGCGACGTCCTCCACGGTCCAGCCCTCGGCCGCCGCCCACGCGCGGTGGACCTCGTCCAGCGCCGCGGCCGGCGCGACCTCGTCGGCGACGTCCTCGAGGCGGCGCTCGCCCCGGCGGTACGGATGCAGGACGTCCTCCGCGGTCAGGTCCGGCCAGAAGGCGTGGAGCAGCATCCGGACCTCGGGCGCCTCCACGACGAGCTCGGCGAAGGTCGCCGTCCCCGGGTCGGTCGCCGCGGTGGGCTGCGCCGCCCGCCGGTCGTCCCA
>JAFMLG010000035.1 GCA_017852335.1 Actinomycetota bacterium
GCGCCGCCCCCCGCGCCCGCACCCGCGCCGCCGCGCGAGGCGCGCCTGCCCGACTGGGCGGCCGCCGACGAGGAGGAGGACCTCCTGCGCACGACGGTCCAGCTCTCCGCGTTCGAGGAGGAGCTCGACCTCCGCGACGACCGTGACTGAGCCGGGCCGGGGCCGCCGCACGCTGGCGGCCGCCGCCGCGGCGGTCGTGCTCGCCGGCTGCGGTGGCCCGGAGGCCGTCGCCTGGGACGTGGTCCGGCTCGACGTCCCCGCGACGTGGCAGGTGCTCGGCGAGGAGGCGGACCGCCTCGTGCTCGCCGACCACCGCGTCGACGAGGACGAGCGGGGCGTCACGGTCACGTTCCTCCGCGTGCCCGACGCGTTCCCCGACGCCTGGCGGGCCCGGGTCGCCGAGCGCGGCGCCGAGCTCGAGGGCGACACGCCCGTGCGGATCGCGGGGGACGTGCCCGCGACGCAGCTGGTCCTGCGCGACGTCGTGGACGGGGTCCCGGTCCGCGAGGTCCTGCTGGTGGTCCCGTCGCGGGGGCTCGTCATCGCCGTGACGCCGCGGATCGTGATGGGCGAGCAGGACGGTCCCGAGCTGCTCCTCGAGCGTCTCGACGGCGTCCGGACGGTCCTCGACGGGATGGAGCTGGTCTTCGCCGGCTAGCGTCGCCGTCTCGCGAGGGGAGGCGGCACGTGCGTATCGCCGTGATCGGCGTCGGCCACGTCGGGCTCGTCTCGGCCGCCGCGTTCGCCCGCTGGGGCCACGACGTCGTCGGTCTCGACGACGACGCGGCGAAGGTCGCGACGCTCCGCGACGGGCGGGCCTGGTTCCACGAGCCGGGGCTGCAGGAGCTCCTCGACGAGGTCGTCGCGGCCGGCCGGCTCACCTTCACCGGCGACCCGACCGAGGCGATCCCCGGCGCCGCCGCCGTGTTCGCCTGCGTCGGGACGCCGCCGAACGAGGACGGCTCGCCGAACCTCGCCTACCTCGAGGCCGTCGCGCGGACCGTCGCCGAGCACGCCACCGGGGACGTCGTCCTCGTCGAGAAGTCGACGGTCCCGGCCAGCACCGGTCGCCGCCTCGAGCAGGTCATCGTCCGCGAGCAGGCGCGGCTCGGATCGACCCATCGCATCGAGGTCGCCTCGAACCCCGAGTTCCTGCGCGAGGGTTCGGCCGTCGAGGACACGCTGCACCCCGACCGGATCGTGTACGGGACGTCGTCGGACGCCGCGCGCGACGTGCTCCGCGCCGTCTACGCGCCGGTGGTCGCGGCCGACGGCTGCCCGGTGGTCGAGACGGACGTCGCGACGTCCGAGCTGATCAAGCACGCCTCGAACGCCTTCCTCGCGACGCGCATCTCGTTCATCAACGCGGTCGCCCGCATCTGCGAGCAGGTCGGGGCCGACGTCCAGGTGGTGGCCGACGGGATGGGGCACGACCCGCGCATCGGCCGGGCGTTCCTCTCGGCCGGTCTCGGGTACGGGGGGTCCTGCTTCCCGAAGGACGTCGACGCGTTCGCGCATCTCGCCCGCGCGGTCGGGGTGCCGTTCCGACTGCTCGACGAGGTCCGGGCGATCAACGTCGCCCAGCGCGACCATGTCCTCGACAAGCTCCGCCAGGAGCTGTGGCACCTCGACGGGAAGACGGTGACGCTCCTCGGCGCCGCGTTCAAGCCGGGGACCGACGACCTCCGCGAGGCGCCGGCCGTCCACCTCGCCCGGGCGCTGCTCGCGGTCGGGGCGCGGGTCCGGGCCTTCGACCCGGTGGCGCACGTGGCCATCGCGGCCGAGGTGCCGGGGGTCGAGCCGCACGACGACGTCCACGCGGCGCTGCACGAGGCCCACGCCGCCGTCGTCTGCACCGAGTGGGACGAGGTCGTCGCGCTCTCGCCGGAGGACTACCTGCGCGCGCTGGCGTACCCGATCGTCATCGACGGCCGCAACGCCCACGACCCGGCGCCGATGCTCGCCGCCGGCGTCCGGTATCACTCGGTCGGACGGGCCGCCGCGCCGCGCGAGGTCGGCTGAGCGGCGAACAGCCCGAGCACGAGCCACGCGGTCACCGCGTAGGCGAGGCTCGCGACGATCCACACGGTCATCGGCGAGGGCAGCGCGGGCCACCACCACTCGATCGAGCCGTCGAGGTCCCAGACGCGGGCCTGGGTGAGCCCCGCGGAGTAGCGGCGGATGGTCGTGTGGAGCGCCGCCGCGTTGGCGACCGCGAGCGCGATCATCAGCGCGGAACGGGCACCCACGCCGAGGGCCGGACCGTGGCTCCGCCGGTCGGACAACGTGGCCGCGCCCAGGAGGAGGAACAGAGCCGGGAGGTAGTGCCGTGGCTGGAACTGCTCGCCGACCACGAGTCCCGCGGCCAGGAGCGAGAACATCGGCAGCGCGAACAGACCGGTGAGCGTCGCCGCGACGGCCGCTCCCCTCCGACGGTCCGCGCCCTGCAGGCCGAGCCCGAGCAGCACGGCGAACGACCCGACCGTCGCCACCGAGGTGAGCGAGGGCATGGGGGTGTCCAGCCAGCCGAGCCCCCATCGGTCCCCGAGTCCGCCGGCCCAGAGCTGCGGGACCTCGAGGAGGACCGCCAGCCACGGGTCACCGAAGCCGCGCTCCGCGACATCCGCGACACCGTCCCCGATGGAGCCGAGGAGTGCCGCCAGGTAGGACGGGGTGGGGAGGAGGGCGAACGCGATGACCGCGATGCCGGCGACGCCCGCCGTCGCGGCGGCGGAGCGGCGCATGCGCGATGAGCGGTCGGGTCGGCCGGCCGCTCGGGAAGCCCCGGCGCGGTGCAGCAGGATCACCGCCGGGACGGCGAGTGCGAGGTGGGCGAGCGCCTCGGTCCGAGCGCCGAGCGCCATCGTGACGCCGAGGAGCGTCAGCGCCCCGGCCGATGCGCGACGCAGCGTCGGACCGGGTCGCGACGCCGTCAACGCGTTCGCCCATGCGGTCCCGAGTCCGATCAACCCCCATGCGCTCGTGTTGACGGAGGTGATGAGGAAGTACCCGAGGGGGAGACCGCCGACGAGCCAGGTCAGCGCCACGACGCGTCGGAGCCGCGGCGCGGCGACGGCCATCGTGGCGCCGACGACCGCGAGGGCGGTCAGGAGGTTCGCGATCCGGATGCTCGCGAAGGCCCGGGGGAAGTCCGCCGAGACGAACGTGTGCATCACCCAGTAGTAGAGCCCGGCGCGTTCGCCCTCCACGTTCCCGCCGATCCCGAGCGTCAGGGTCCGCGGATCCCGGGCGAGGGCGTCCGCCTGGCAGGCGGCGCTGACCGTCGCGTCGTACGCCGTGCAGGACATGCTGGCCACGGGGAACGGGACGAAGGTGCTCCGGTCCGGCGGGCCGCCGGGGTTCGGGAGGCAGACCCCTTCGTCGAAGCCTCGCGCGCACCAGATGCTCGTGAGGTGGTAGTCGTCGTCCGGACTCGCACCGGTCGGCGCCGCGGCCAGCCAGCCGCCGAGGGCGAGCAGGGTGGTGGCCGCCAGCACGACCCACCGCAGGCGGGCGGACCGTGCGAGCGTCGACGGTCGCACGCGTCGCATCCGAGGACTCCGAGCGGACGGGGACGGACGGGCCCGACCGGACCCCTGCGTCCTAGGATAGGGCTCCGCTCGGCCGACCCGGGGTTCCGAGCTCCTCGGTCGCGGGAGGCGCGACGTGTCCCGACTCGCTTCGCCGCGGCCCTGGACCGGTGCCGAGGCCGCTGCCGCCGGTCTGCACCCGATGGGCGTCCGACCCCCGTTCCGCGCCTACCTCGCCGGACTCTGGTCCCGACGGGAGTTCGCGCTCCTCGTGCCGCTGGGCGACATGCGGCAGCGCAGCATGGACACGGTCCTCGGCGGCGCGTGGCACCTGCTGAACCCGCTGATCCAGGCCGGCATCTACTACCTGCTGTTCGGGGTCATCCTCCAGCAGCGGGGCGGCGTCGAGAACTACGCCGCCTGGCTGATCGTCGGGCTCTTCGTCTTCTCGTTCACCCAGAAGGCGGTGCAGAGCTCGGCCCGCATCGTCGTCGTCAAGGCGCAGATGCTGCGGAGCCTGAACTTCCCGGCGGCCATCCTCCCGCTCTCCGTCAACCTCTCCGAGCTGCTCGCGCACCTGCCGGCGCTGCTGGTCATGGTCGGCATCGTCGCCGCGACCGGGGTCGCGCCGGCCGCGACGTGGCTGCTCCTCCCGGTGCTGACGGTGCTGCAGCTGGTGTTCAACCTCGGCCTCAGCCTCGTCGCCGCGCGGCTGACGGTCCATTTCCGGGACATGGACCACCTGCTGACCCACGTGCTGCGCATCTGGTTCTACTTCTCCGGCATCCTCTTCCCCGTGACGCTGGCGCCCGAGGGACCGCTGCGGACGCTGCTGACGCTGAACCCCCCGCACACCTTCATCGCGGCGGCGCGGGGTCTGCTGCTGGACGGGCGGGTCGACGCGACGGCGCTCAGCTGGGCGGTCGGCTGGACCGTGCTGGCGATCGTGGCCGGCGGTGTCTGGTTCCACCGCCACGAGGGGCGGTACGCGAATGCGGCCTGACGTCGAGGGGACGTCCGTCGCCGTCGGGTCCGCGTCCGCCGCTACCGCGGCGGTGCCGGCCGTCGTCGTCGACGACCTGCACGTCTCGTACCGCGTCTACGAGGACGTGCGCCCGACGCTGCGCCGCCTCGTCGCTCGCCGGTTCCGGCCGCGCCCCCACGTCGAGGTCCGCGCGCTGCGGGGCGTCAGCTTCACGGCCGCGGCCGGCGAGGCCGTCGGCATCATCGGGCGGAACGGGTCCGGGAAGAGCACGCTGATGTCGGCGCTCGCGGGGCTGCTCCCCGCCGAGCGCGGCACGGTCCACGCCGCGTCGCAGCCGGTCCTGCTCGCCGTCGGCGCGGCGCTGCAGGGCGACCTCTCCGGCCGCCGCAACATCATGATCGGTGGCTCGGCGCTCGGCGTGCCGCGGGCGCAGCTGGCCGCGCAGATGGACGACATCATCACGTTCACGGGGCTCGCTGACGCCATCGATCGGCCGCTCCGGACCTACTCGTCGGGCATGGCGGCCCGGCTGCAGTTCGGCATCGCCTCCGCCGTCCGGCCCGACATCCTCCTGATCGACGAGGCGCTGGCGACCGGGGACGCCGAGTTCCAGCGGCGCAGCGAGGCGCGGATCGCCGAGATCGTCGCCGACGCCGGCACGGTCTTCGTCGTGAGCCACGCCGCCGACGTCGTCGCCCGCATGACGCGGCGTGCCATCTGGATCGACGCGGGCCGGATCGTGTTCGACGGGCCGACCGAGGCGGCGCTCGAGGCCTACGCGCGCGCGACCGCGGCGGGATGAGCGGGGCCGCATGAGCCCGGAGGTCGCCCCGTCCGCCCCCGGTGACGACGCCGCGGAGTGGCACCGCATCGCCGAGGAGCGGCGCCAGCAGCTCGAGCGGCTCCAGCGGGCCCGTCTCTACGTCGTCGCGGCCCGGGGGCTCGACCTCGCCCGCCGCGCGCTCGTCCGGCCGCGCCGGGTCCTCGACCCGGTCCGCGCCGCCGTGCTCCTCGTCGCGCGCAGCCTCCGGGCCGCGCCCCGGCGCGCCGGCGCCGGCCGGCGGGAGCGCGCCCTCCGGGCCGCCATCGCGGCCCTGCCCGCCCCCCGGACCGGTCCCGGGGCGCCGACGGCGGCCGACGTGACCGCCGTCGTGGTCACCGCCGCGCAGCCCGTCCGGCTCGGCGTCCTGCTCGCGGCGCTCGACCGCGTCGGGGTCGCGAGCCTCGTCGTCGACAACGCCGGGATCCCGGCGGTCGCCGAGGTCGTGGCCCGACACCCCCGGGCGACCCGGCTCCGGCTGGATACCCCGGTGCCGTACGCGGCGGCCAACGCCGTCGCCCTCGCCGAGGTCGCGACGCCGTGGGCGCTGCTGCTCAACGACGACGTCGCGCCCCTCGAGGACGGCTGGCTCCCGCGGCTCCTCGCCGCGGCCGTCCCCGTGGACGGCCCGCCGGCGGTGGCTGTCGGGGCGGTGCTCGTCCACGGGCGGCGCGGCTGGCTCGGTGGTCCGGCCGTCGACCTCACCGTCCAGCACGCCGCCATCGGGCTCGAGCTGGACGGGCCCCTCGCCCGACCGGTCCACCTGGACCGCGGCCGCCGCCCGGCCCCGACGCCGGGCGCGCGCGACGTGCTGGCGGCCACCGGCGCCTGCCTGCTGCTGGACGTCGCCGCCGTCCGCGCCGTCGGAGGACTGCACGAGGGGTTCGACTACGGGATGGAGGACGTCGACCTCTGCCTCCGGCTCGGGCGGGTCGGGCCGGTCCGCGTGGCGACCGACGCCGTGCTGCTCCACGAGGAGGGGGCGACCCGCCTCCGGGGCGACCGGCGGGCACGCGCGGCCCGGCAGCGCGCCAACCGGCGGCTGCTCGACGCCCGCCACGGTCCGGCGCTGCGCGCCCGCGTCGTCGCCGCGGCGCTCGGCGATGACCCCGACGCCCCGGACGTGGTCGCGCGTCCGGTCGCACCCCCCGTCGTCGCGGTCGCGGGCGCGGTGCCGGGGCCGCTGGTCGGCCGCACCGACGTCCGGGTGCTGCCGGTCCGCGCCGCCCGGGGCGGGCCGGGACCGGCGCTCCTCGTCGTGACCGATCCCGGCCGGCGCCGCGCCGACGTCCCGCGGCCGCCGGTCCCGGTCGTCGGCTGGCCGGGTCGCGCCGCCGACGCCGCGACCTGGTCCGACGCCGCCCTCGAGGCCTGCGACCTGCTCGTCACGTCGGACGGCGATCCCGACGGGACGCTGGCCGCGCGGGCACCGACGGTCCCGGTCCGACGGCTCGCCCCCGACGCGTCGCCGCAAGACGTGGCGGGACTGCTCGCCGACGTGCTGCGCGCCCCGCGGTGGTCGGTCCGGACCGGGGCCCCCGCCGGTCGGGCGGCGGCGCGATGGGGGGACACGCCGGTCGCGGAGGCGCTCCGCCGTGAGCTGCGCGCTCGGGGGGCGGTCGTCCGCGTCGCACCCCGGCCCGCGTGGGGCGGGGTGGCCGACCGCGCGGCGGACGTGACGCTCCACCTGAAGGGCCGGGGCGTCGCGCCGGTGGCCGACGGGCAGCGGAACGTGGTCTGGATCATCAGCCATCCCAGCGAGCTCGCCCCCGGCGAGCTCGACGCCGCCGACCTCGTCCTCGCCGCGTCCGGACCGCTCGCCGCCCACCTCGAGGCCCGCACGAGCACGCCCGTCCACGTCCTCCATCAGGCGGCCGACGACCGCGCGTTCGTCCCGGGTCCGGTCGACCCGGCCCGCGCGACGCGGGTGCTGTTCCTCGGCAACACGCGGTCGGTCGCCCGCCCGGCGGTGATGGCGGCGGTCCGGGCCGGGCTGCCGCTGACCCTCGTGGGCGGCGGCTGGCACCGGTTCGTCGACCCGGCGCTGGTCGCGCGGACGGGCGTGCCGCCGTCCGAGCTGCCCGCCTGGTACCGCTCGGCCGAGGTCGTCCTCAACGACCACTGGGACGACATGCGGCGGTGGGGGCTGGTCTCGAACCGCGTCTTCGAGGTCCTCGCGGCCGGGGGCTGCGTCGTCTCGGACGCCCTGCCCGGGCTGGACGAGCTCCTCGACGCCGGTGTCCCGACGTTCGCGGACGCCGCCGGACTGTCCGCGACCGTGACCGCCCTCCTCGACGACCCCCCGCGCCGGGCGGCGCTGGCCGCCCGGGGCCGGGCCGCCGTGCTGGCGGCGCACACGTGGCGCCACCGCGCGGAGGCGCTGGTCGACCTCGTCGCCGGGACGCCGGCGTGAGCGCGTCCGCACCGCGCGTCCTCGTCGTCACCGTCGTGCACCGCCCGGACGACGCCCGCATCCTCCACCGGCAGATCCCCACCCTCCGGGCCGCCGGGCTCGCCGTCACCTACGCCGCGCCCTGGGCGGCCGTCGGCGTCACCCCGCCGGACGGTCTCGCGGTCCGCGACCTGCCCCGGGCCGTCGGACGGCGCCGACTGGCGGCGCTCCGGGCGGCCGTCCGGCTGCTGCGCGCCGAGGCCACCGCGCACGACCTCGTGCTGGTGCACGACCCGGAGCTGCTGCTCGCGGTCCGGTCGGCCGGCGTGGGGCGGCTGCCCCCCGTGGTCTGGGACGTCCACGAGGACCCGGCCGCGGCGCTCCGCCATCGGGCCTGGGTGCCGCGGCCGCTGCGGCCGCTCGTCGCCGGCGCGGTCCACGGGCTCGAGCGGTGGGCCGAGCGCCGCGTCCACCTCGTCCTGGCCGAGGACGGGTACCGCGAGCGGTTCCGCGGGGACCATCCGGTGGTCCGGAACCGGCCGGTCGCACCCGCCGGCGGGGTCGCGACCGCCGGTGTCGCAACCGCTGGCTCGCCCCGCGTCGTCCACCTCGGCCGGCTCTCGACCGGCCGCGGCGTCGACGCCCTCCTCGCGCTCGGACGTCGGCTCGGACCGGACGCCCGGCTCGAGCTGATCGGCGACGCCGACCCCGAGGTCCGCGACCGCGTCGCGGCCGCGGTGCAGGAGGGGGCCGTCGTCCACCACGGCTACCTGCCGTCGGACCGGGCGCTGGCGCTGCTCGCCGGCGCGCGGGTCGGGCTCTGCCTCCTCGCCGACGAACCGAACTACCGGGTCTCGCTCCCGACGAAGGTCGTCGAGTACCTCGCGCACGGGGTGCCGGTCGTCGCGACGCCGCTGCCCGCCGTCGTGCCGCTGCTGGCCGACGGCGCCGGTGCGGTCGTGCCGTTCGGCGACGTCGACGCGGCCGAGGTCGCGGTGCGGACCCTGCTGACCGACGACGACGCCCATGCGCGCGCGGTCGCGCGGGCCCGCGCCGCCGCCGCGGGGCTGACCTGGGCGGCCGAGGGCGACCGGCTGGTCGCGGCGCTCCGGGGGTGGGCCGCATGAGCGACCTCCCCGCGGACCCGACGAGCGACCTCGGCGCGCCGCCGCCGCTAGCCCCCGACGCCGCCGTCGCCGTCGTCGTCCCGGCGCGTGGGGCCGCCGACCTGCTGCCGGGCTGCCTCGCCGCCGTGCTGCCGCAGCTGCGGCCCGACGACGAGGTCGTCGTCGCCGCCGCGGATCCGGCGACCGCGGACGCCGCGCGGGCGCTGGCCGTCGACGAGCCGCGGCTCCGGGTCGTCGACAACCCGACGGGCACGACGCCGGCCGCCCTGAATCGCGCCGTCGCCGCGACCGACCGCCCCGTCGTCCTCCGCGTCGACGCCCAGGCCCGCCTCCCCGCCGGGTATCGCGACCGGACGGTCGCCGCCCTCGCCGCGACGGGCGCGGCGGTCGTCGGCGGCCGGCAGGTCGCGACCGCCGACGCCGGGTTCGCCGCGGCGGTCGCGGCCGCGATGAACGCGCCGCTCGGCCACGGGGGGGCGGCGTACCGCGAGGGCGGGCCCGAGGGGCCGGTCGACACCGTCTACCTCGGCGTGTTCCGCCGCGACGCCCTCGCGGCCGTCGGCGGGTACGACGAGCGGTTCCGGACCAACCAGGACGCCGAGCTGAACGAACGGATCCGCCGCGCCGGCGGGAGCGTCCGCCTGCTCCCGGACCTCGCCGTGGCGTACCGGCCCCGGGGGGACGTCGCGGCGCTGGCCCGGCAGTTCCGCGGCTACGGCCGGGGGCGGGCCATGACGGCCCGGCGCCACCCCGGCTCGCTGCGCCGACGGCAGCTGGCCGCCCCGGTCCTCGTCCTCGGGCTCGGGACCGCCGCCCTGCTGGCGCTCCTCGGTGTCCTCCTCGACCTCGGGCGGTGGACCGCCGTCCCGCTGGCGGTGGGGCTCGGCGGCTACGGTGCCCTCCTCGGCGTCGGAGCGCTCCGCACGGCGCGGCGGGCCGGCGGTCGCGGTCGTCCCCGGGCGGCCGGCGTCGCCCTCGCGCTCGCCACGATGCACCTCGCCTGGGGGGTCGGGTTCCTCGGGGCGGTCCTCCGCCCCGTCCCCGCCGCCCCCGGCGCGACCGGCCCGGGGACGCCGACGACCGACCGGGGGTGACCGTGGAGGCGGGGCTCGGCACCGCGCCGTCCGGCGCACCCACCGGCGCCGCCGCCGGCGGTCCCGACGGCGCCGGGGTGACGACCGCGCCGGTCGCCGGCTCGCCCGACCGGCTGCTCGGCCGGCTGAACCGGCACGGCTTCCGGCTGCTCCAGCCCGCCGACGCGGTCGCGCTGTACGCGGTCGCGGTCGCGACGATGCTCCTGCGGTTCGGGAGGAGCTGGCCCGACTACGCCGTCGCCGCGTACCTCGTCTCGTTCGGCGTCACCGTCACCGTCCTCGTCCTCGCGCTGTACTTCGGCGGGCTGTACGAGCGCGAGCCGCGGCTCGGCACGCCGCCGGTGCTGCCGCGGGCGGCTCGGCTGCTGGCCGTGGCCGGCGGAACGGTCGCCCTGATGAACCTGGCCGCGACCGGGCTCGCGCGCGAGCTCGGGGTCGCGACCGCCCGGGCGCTCCCGATGCCGGTCGTGAACCTGCTGGTCCTGATCGTCCTCGGGTCGGTCGTCGTCACCGTCAACCGGCACGTCGCGCAGCGCGCGCGGACGCGGCGCGAGGGTCCGCCCCGCGCGGTGCTGCTCGGGACGCCGGCGGACCTGGCGCTGGCCGACGCCCATGTCGCCCACGTCCGCGGCGGCGCCCGGATCGTCGCCCGGGTCGGGGACCGGG
Organism: Actinomycetota bacterium; assembly: GCA_017852335.1. Lineage (GTDB taxonomy): Bacteria > Actinomycetota > Nitriliruptoria > Nitriliruptorales > Nitriliruptoraceae > CSBr16-57R1. Next base: position 10,615 of record JAFMLG010000035.1, read on the forward strand.
CCGGCCTCGAGGCCGCCGTCGCCGCCCACGACGCGACCGACGTCCTGGTCCTGTCCCGCGAGCTCCTCGACGACGTCTACCCCGAGCCGATCGGTGCGCTGGCGCGACGCGGCGTCACCGTGCTGCAGCGGGTCGGGGCCGTCGAGTCGATGTACGGCCTCAGCCGCATCCGGGAGGTCGGCGGGCTGCCGTTCGTGCTGCTCCGCCACCAGTGGCTGCCCGGGTCGCGGCGGCGGTTCAAGCGGCTGCTCGACCTGACCCTCGTCGTGCTGTTCGTGCCGGTCTGGCTGCCGCTGCTGGGGCTGGTCGCCGCGTACCAGCTCGTCGTGGCGGGCCGGCCCGTCCTGTTCCGCCAGACCCGTGTCGGGGCGGGCGGCCGACCGTTCGCGCTGGTGAAGTTCCGGACGATGCGCGTCGGCGCCGAGGAGGACGGCCGCGCGCGGCTGGCCGAGGTCGACGACGACCGCATCCTCCCGGCCTGCCGGTGGGTCCGGACCCGCCGGCTCGACGAGCTGCCGCAGCTGTTCAACGTCCTCCGCGGCGAGATGTCGCTGGTCGGACCGCGGCCGGAGCGGCCCGAGCTGACCGTCGGCTTCGAGGCCGAGCTGCCGGCGTACGCGAAGCGGCACGAGATCCCGCCGGGCATCACCGGTCTCGCGCAGGTGAACGGGCGGTACCACACCGACGCGTCGTACAAGCTGGGCTACGACCTGCAGTACCTCGCGAACTGGTCGCCCGTCCTCGACCTCGAGATCCTGCTCCGCACGGTCGTCGTGCTGCTGCGCCGGGAGGGCTGACGTGACCGACGAGCTGCTGCCGACCCCGCGGGCGCTGCTGCGCCGCGCGGACCTCGGTGCCGGCCCCTGGGACGCCGCGCCGGCGACCGTGGCGCTGGCCCCGGTCCTCGGCTGGCTCCTCGACGTCGCCGCCCCGGCCCGCGCCGCCGCGACGGTGGACGCGGTGGCGGCGCTGCTCGGCCGCCTCGCGGAGGACCGGACGACCTTGGTCGACCTCGACCCCGCTGCGCCGGCGGTCGACCTCGTCGTCCTCGGCGGCGACGAGGTCGCGTCCCCGCCGGCCGGCGTCGTCGCGGCGGTGGTCGCGGCGGTCGCGGACGGTCGGGTCGCGAGCGCCGTGGTCCCCGGTGACGCCGAGGTCCCGGACGGGGTCGCGGCCGTCCCGGTCGCCGTCGCCGGCGGCGTCCTCGTCCTCGGCGCGGCCGGCGGTGCGGTCGCCCGGCTCGCGGGCCGTCCGACGCCCGAGCGGGACGGCTGGCGCCGGCTGATGGCCCGCCTCGCGGCCGCGCTCGCGGCCGAGGCGGAGGCCGCGCGGGCCGCCGTCGTCCGCACCGAGCGGTCCGACGCGCTCCGGGACCTCGGGCGGGCCGAGGAGGAGGCCGACCGGGCCCGGACCGAGGCGGCTCGGCTCCGCGTCCGCCTCGCGGCCGTCGAGGGGCTCCGGGGCGAGCTGGTCCACGCCTACGACCGGCTGGACCGGGTGCTGTCCAGCGCCTCGTGGCGGCTGACGGCCCCGGTCCGGGCGGTGCTGCGCGCGCTGCCCCCGGTCCGGGCCGCGGTGCGGGGGACCGTCCGGATCCTCGTCCGGACCGTCTCGCCGCGGGCGTGGCGGGAGGCCCGGTCGCGTCGGGACCGGTACGGCCACGCCGACACGGCCGTGGCGCTTGCTGAGGCCGAGGCCACCACCGCACGGACCGCCGGGACGCTGCGCCGCGAGAAGGACCCGGACCACGTCGGGTGGGTCGCCAGCGTCGGTGACCCCTTCACGACCCGGTACCGGGTCAGCAACCTCGCCGCGGCGCTCCGGCGCCACGGCCTGCGGTCGACGGTCGTCGCGTCCGACGGCTTCGACGCCGCCGCGCTCGAGGGCTGCGGCACGGTCGTGCTCTGCCGGGTCGCGTGGGACGATGCCGTCGCCGAGCAGGTCGCCCGCCTCCGCGACAGCGGCACCCGCGTGGTGTTCGACGTCGACGACCTGGTGTTCGATCCGAGTCGCGTCGGGCTGACCGCGCCCGGACCGACCCAGGTCGCGCCGCGGCGGCACCTCTTCGGCCGGTACCGCCAGAGCCTGGTCGAGGCCGACGCCGTCACCGTCTCGACGGCGCCGCTCCGCGACGAGGTCGCGGCGCTCGGTCGTCCGGCCGCGGTCGTCCCGAACAACCTCGGCCTCGACGTGCTCGAGCGGTGGGCCGACCCGACCGTGGCCCGTGCCCGCCGGGACGCCCGCGGCGGGGCCGACGGGGCCGTCCGCATCGCGTACCTCTCCGGCACGGCGACGCACGTCCAGGACGTCCGCGAGATGGCCGCCGCCGTCGCCGACGTCCTGCGCGCCCACCCCGCGGCCGAGCTGCACGTCGTCGGGCCGGTCGAGCTGCCGACCGCCCTCGAGGGTCTCCGCGTCGTCCGGCACCCGCTCCAGCGGTACCACGACCTCTTCGACCTGCTCGCGACGATGGACGTGAACCTCGCCCCGCTCGAGCTCGAGAACGACTTCACCGACGGGAAGAGCGAGCTGAAGGTGTTCGAGGCGGCGCTGCTCGGCGTCCCGACCGTCGCGTCGCCGACCCGGCCGTACGCGGCCGCGATCGACCACGGCCGGACCGGGCTGCTCGCCGCCACGGCCGACGCCTGGGGCGAGGCGCTGACCGCGCTCGTCGGCGACGCCGCGCTGCGGACGGCCCTCGGGGCCGCGGCCCGCGCCGACCTCGTCCCGCGGTTCGCGGCGGACGCCGTGGCCGGCGTCGCCGCCCGGGTGCTCGGGTCGGTCGCCCGCAGCGGGGACCTGGTGACGCTGTCGGTCGACCGCTCGGACGTCCGCGGCGACCTCGCCCTGCTCCTGCCGCCGGGGGAGGGGGCGGACGTCGTCCGGGACCTCGCCGTCGGGCTGGCGCTGGACCCCGCGGCCGGTCGCTGCCTGCTCCTGCTGCCCGAGGGCGATCCGAACCTGGTGCTGCTGCGGCGCGTCGTCGACGGCCTGGCGCACGGCGGGCGGACCGCCGGGCTCCGCGTCGTCGGCCTCCCCGTGCCGCCGGAGGCCCCTCCGGCCGCCGTCGCCGCGGCCGCGCTGAGGGCCACCGACGCGACCGCACTCGGCGTCGTCCCGGCCGGTGCCGCCGTCGCCACCGGCGGCGTCGCGGCCGCCCTGACGGCGCTGGCCGGGTTCCACCCGCCGGTCGCCGTCGGCGTCCGGGTCGACGACGGCGGGGTGGCCGCACCGCTGCGGCGACTCGGCCTCGACGCCGACCTCGCCGCACGGCCCGCCCCGACCGTCGTCACCGGCGCCGCGGGCCTCGGCGGGGTCGCCCCGTTCCTGCCGGTCCTCGACCGCGACTGGGCGGCCGGGCACCTCGCCGTCCTCGCGGCCCTCGTCGCGGCCGAGGACCCGCGAAGGGTGCTCGACGGGGTCCTCGCGGCCGAGGGGACCCTCACGTTGGTCCCGACGCTCCGCGGTAGCGTCCGTCCGCCCGTCGCCGCATGAGCGCGGGCGGCGGGGACACGGCGATGGCGGGGACGGTCGACGTCGGCGCGCTGGTCGCGCGGCTCGAGGGCGGGGACTGGACCCTCGGGGTCGTCGGGCTCGGGTACGTCGGGCTGCCGCTGGCGATGACCGCGGTCCGCGCCGGCGTGGACGTCGTCGGGTTCGACGTCGTGGCCGACCGGGTCGCGGCCCTGAACGGGGGCCGCTCGCACGTCGAGGACGTCACCGACGACGAGCTCGCCGCCGCGGTCGCCTCGGGGGCCCGCTTCACCGCCGACGAGGCGGACCTGGCCGCCGTCGACGTCATCGTCATCGCGGTGCCGAGCCCCCTCGGTCGCAACCGGCAGCCCGACATGAGCTTCATCGAGGCCGCGGCGGCGACCGTGTCCCGGGTCGCCCGGCCGGGGCAGCTGGTCTCGCTCGAGTCGACCACCTACCCCGGCACCACCGAGGAGCACCTCGTCCCGGCCGTCGGAGCCGCCGGGCTGACGCTCGACGAGGACGTCTTCGTCGCGTTCTCGCCGGAGCGGATCGATCCGGGGAACACCCTGCAGACGCACGAGATCCCGAAGATCGTCGGCGGGGTCTCGGCGGTGTCGTCCCGGGTCGCCGCCGCCGCGTACGGCCGGCTGGTCCAGCGGGTACACGTCGTCGGGTCGGCCCGGGCTGCCGAGCTGACGAAGCTCCTCGAGAACACCTACCGCTCGGTGAACATCGCGCTCGTGAACGAGCTGGCCCAGGTCGCCCATGCCTTCGACGTCGACATCTGGGAGGTCGTCGAGGCCGCCGCGACGAAGCCGTTCGGCTTCCAGGCCTTCTACCCCGGCCCCGGCGTCGGGGGGCACTGCATCCCCCTCGACCCCCAGTACCTCGCGTGGCGGGCCCGCGAGCTCCGGGCCCCGACGCGGTTCATCGACCTCGCCGAGGACGTCAACCTCCACATGCCGGACTACGTCGTCGCGCGCGTCGGGGAGATGCTGAACGCCGCCGGGAAGGCGCTGAACGGCGCGCGCGTTCTCGGCGTCGGGCTCGCGTACAAGCGCAACATCGCGGACGACCGCGAGTCGCCGGCCCGGGAGGTCCTCGACCGCCTGCGCCGCCGGGGCGCGGTCGTCGGGGTCCACGACCCGCACGTGCCGGCCGCGCGGCTGGGCGCCGACGGGTCCGAGGTCGTCGCCGACCTCGCGGCCCTCGAGGGTTGGGACGTCGCCGTGGTCCTGACCGACCACGACGCCGTCGCGTACGACCTGCTCGCGGCCCGGGTCCCACAGGTGCTCGACACCCGGGGCGTCTACCGACGCCGCGGCCCCGTGCCCGGCAACGTCGCGGCGCTCTGACGGTCGCCGATCAGGCGAGCGCTCGGAACAGGTCGTTGCGCTCCAGAAGTTCGTCGTGCGAGCCCTGATCCACCACTCGTCCGCCGCTCACGACCAGGATGCGGTCCGCCGCACGGATCGTCGAGATGCGATGTGCGATCGCGATCAGCGTGCGCTCATGAGTCGCCTCGTCGATCGCCGCGACGAGGGCCCGCTCCGTCGCACCGTCCAGGGCCGACGTCCCCTCGTCGAGGACGAGGACCTCGGGCTCCCGGTAGAGCGCACGGGCGATGGCCACCCGCTGTCGCTGCCCCCCTGAGAGGCGGACGCCGCGTTCACCGACGATCGTGTCGAGCCCATCGGGGAGATCGGCGACGACCGGCTCGAGCTGGGACCGTCGGATGCAGCGCTGCAGCCGCTCGTCGTCGATCTCCGAGTCGTCGAGCGTGCCGAACGCGATGTTCCGGCGCAGTGTGTCATCCGTCAGGAACACCGCCTGCGAGACGACGCCCAGCTGGTCCCACCACCACACGGGTCGTCGCCCGAGGGGGATCCCGTCCACCGTCACGGTCCCCCCGGTCGGCTGCAGGAGGCCGACGAGGAGGTCGACGAGCGTGCTCTTGCCGCCTCCGGTCGGCCCGCAGATCCCGATGAACTCCCCTCTCCGGACGGTCAGGTCGACCCCGGTGAGGACGTCCTCATGCTCGTCGCGGTACCGGAACGAGACGTTCTCGAACCGGATCGCGTCGGCGAAGCGAGGCGTTCGATTCGGTGAAGCGGCCGCCTCGCGGGCCACCTCCTCGCTCCAGGCCGAGATCTCCGCACGATCGAGTTCGATGTTCTCGAGGACCGCCACGCTGGTATTAATCTTGTTGACGTGTCCGACGACGCTCTGAAGAACTGGCTGGAGACGAAGCCCGACGTAGGCGAATACGGCGAGTGTCGCGAGCGCCCCCTGATCGCCCGCTGCGCCAGCGGTCGTGAGGACGAAGACCCCAACGATGGCGATGATGAGGCTCGTCTCGATCGCGATCGGGGAGAGGGAGGCGAGCAGGATGGACATGTAACTGTTGCGTGCGATAATCAGTCGCTGCTCGAGGTGGATGTGGGAGAAGGCCGCCTCGCGGCGGAGCAGCTTGATGTCGCGGATTCCGCCGAGCACCTGCTGGATCGCCGCGATGCTGCTCTTGCGAGCCTGTTCGGAAACTCGGCTGAGGTCGATGAGGCGAGGACGTACGAATGTCTGAAGAATCAACAGCGTTGCACCGAGCGCGGTCGCCGTGATGATCATCGCGACGGGCGCCAGCGCCACGAGGGTCGCGAAGAGTCCGATGGCCATCACCACGTCGGTGATGATCGCTAACGACGGCATGACCACGTTGCTGAGCAGGGACTGAACTCCACCGTAGGTGTTCCGGACGAGTTCGGCGGAGCTCTTCCGGGTGTGGAACAGGTACGGCATCGAGAGGTAGCCGTCGAGGAGTTCGCCCGCGAGGAGGGCCGAGGAGTTGGCGACCAGTCGGTTCTGCACGTACTTCTGTGCCAGGAGCACGATCGCTCGAAGGAGGAAGTACGCGGCGACGCCGATCGCGGCACCGATCCGGAGCTCCCGTGAGGTCAGTGAGGGGAGCGCCGACGCGAGATCACCGACCACAGGGAGCTCGACGGTCGCGTCCGGGCTCGAGATCAGCGCCACGAGGAGGTAGACGAGGGTGGCGCCGAGTGCTTCCACGCCGGTCATCGAAAGCGAGAGGCCCGCCAGGATCCACCACCGCCAGCGGCGATCGGTCCCAATCTGCGCGAACGCACGTCGGATGATGTCGATGAGGTTCCGCACGCGTTCGCTCCGGCCCGATGGGACTCCGTCGCGGACGGAGCCGGCGGTCGGGCAAGCGTAGTGCTCCCCCCCTCGGAGTAGCCTCGCCCGATCCGCCCGTTCGGCACAGCGGGCGGTGCCGCGACCGGAGCTGCGATGCCCGACTCCGCCCGCCCCGCCGCCCGGCCGGTCCTCGTCCTCGACTACGGCGCGCAGTACGCGCAGCTGATCGCCCGGCGGGTCCGCGAGGCCGGCGCGTACGCCGAGCTCGTCCCGCACGGCGCGCCGGTCGACGAGCTGCTCGCCCGTGACCCGGCGGCGATCGTGCTCTCCGGCGGGCCGTCATCCGTGTACGTCGACGGCGCGCCGGCGCTCGACGCGCGGCTGCTCGAGGCCGGCGTCCCCGTGCTCGGCATCTGCTACGGCTTCCAGCTGATGGCGCAGGCGCTCGGCGGCGAGGTCGCCCGGACCGGGACCGCCGAGTACGGCGGCACCGACCTCGAGGTCACGGAACCGGACGCCGCGCTGTTCGCGGGGCTCCCGACCGAACTCTCGGTCTGGATGTCCCACGGGGACGCCGTCCGGACCGCACCGCCCGGGTTCGCGGTGACCGCGCGCACGGCGGCCACCGAGGTCGCCGCGTTCGAGGACCGGACCCGACGGTTGGCCGGCGTGCAGTTCCACCCGGAGGTCCGGCACTCTCAGCACGGGCAGGACGTGCTCGAGCGGTTCCTCCGCGATGTCGCCGGCGTCCAGCGGACCTGGACGACCGCCGCGATCGTCGACGAGCAGGTCGCGGCCGTCCGCGCGCAGGTCGGCGACGGGCGGGCCGTCTGCGGCCTCTCCGGTGGGGTCGACTCGGCCGTCGCCGCCGCGCTGGTCCAGCGCGCGATTGGTGACCGCCTGACCTGCGTCCTCGTCGATCACGGACTGCTGCGGGCCGGCGAGCGGACGCAGGTCGAGCGCGACTTCGTCGCCGCGACCGGGGCGCGGCTCGTCGTCGTCGACGCCGCCGATCGGTTCCTCGGGGCGCTGGCCGGCGTCACCGACCCGGAGGAGAAGCGCCGCATCATCGGCCGCGAGTTCATCCGCATGTTCGAGGCCGCGGCCGCCGACGTCGTCGCCGACGCCGGCGCGGAGGGCGCCGACGTGCGGTTCCTCGTCCAGGGGACGCTCTACCCGGACGTCGTCGAGTCCGGGGGCGGCAGCGGCACCGCGACCATCAAGAGTCACCACAACGTCGGGGGTCTGCCCGAGGACCTGACCTTCGCGCTGGTCGAGCCGCTCCGGTGGCTGTTCAAGGACGAGGTCCGGGCGGTCGGCCGCGAGCTCGGGCTGCCCG
>JAFMLG010000036.1 GCA_017852335.1 Actinomycetota bacterium
CCTGGCGCCGGGGCCGTCAGAACCGCGCCCGGTCAGCAGCACCAACCCGGCCGCGACGAGGAGGACCGCGACCGTGGCGACCGCCGCGCGGCGGCGGCGCCGGAGCGGACGCGGGGTCGCGGCGTCCCCGGCGTCGGCCGGGTCGGCGGCCCGCTCGTAGGGGGTCGGCGGGGGCTCGGACGGCGGGGGGACGGGACCGCCGGACGGCCCGCCGACGGGATCGCCGTGCTGGGCGGCCATGGCCCCTCCCCTCCCCGACGGCCCGCGCGGCGCGCGAGGCGACCGCGGGGGCGGCGGCGACGGTAGCGACGCCCCCGACGACCTAGCCTCCCGGGAGCGGCACGGACCGCTCCCGATCCGCCGCGAGGAGACGCCGTGGACATCCCCGAGCGCACCGCCCGCGACACGATGGGCGAGATGACCATCCCGGCCGGCGCGCTCTGGGGCGCCAGCACCCAGCGGGCCGTCGAGAACTTCCCCGTCTCCGGGCAGCCGGTCCCCCACGAGGTGATCGCGGCGCACGCGATGCTGAAGTGGGCGGCCGCGACCGCGAACGAGGAGACCGGCGTCGTCGCCGCGGACGTCGCGGCGGCGATCCGGACGGCGGCCGACGAGATCATCGCCGGCGACCATCCGGACCAGTTCCCCGTCGACGTGTTCCAGACCGGGTCGGGCACCTCGACCAACATGAACCTCAACGAGGTCATCGCGAACCTCGCGAAGCTCCGACTCGGCGAGGACCTCTCCTCGGCCCGGGTCCACCCGAACGACCACGTCAACGCCTCGCAGTCGTCGAACGACACGTTCCCGACGTCGGTGCACCTCGCGGTCGCGATCGCGGCCGACGCGGTGCTGCTGCCGGCGCTGCGGCGCCTGGCCGCCGCGTTGCGGCGGAAGGCCGACGAGTTCGCCGACGTCGTGAAGTCGGGCCGGACCCACCTGATGGATGCGACGCCGGTCACGCTCGGCCAGGAGTTCGGCGGGTACGCCCGCCAGATCGAGCTGGGCGTCGAGCGGGTCGAGCGGGCGCTGACCTCGGTCCACGAGCTCGCGCTCGGCGGCACGGCCGTCGGGACCGGGCTGAACTGCCCGCCGGGGTTCGTCGACCGCGTCATCGCCCTGCTGCGGGAGCGGACGGGCCTGCCGCTGCTCGAGGCCGCCGACCACTTCGAGGCCCAGGGCGCCCGGGACGCGCTGGTCGACGTGTCCGGCGCGCTGCGGACCGTCGCGGTCAGCCTGATCAAGGTCAGCAACGACGTGCGGTGGATGGCGTCGGGCCCGCGGACCGGCCTGTACGAGCTGCAGCTCCCCGAGATCCAGCCGGGCTCGTCGATCATGCCGGGGAAGGTCAACCCGGTCATCCCCGAGTCGGTCCGGCAGGTCGCGGCCCAGGTCATCGGGAACGACGCCGCGACCGCGATCGGCGGGCTGTCGGGCGAGCTCGAGCTGAACGTCATGATCCCGCTGATGGCCCGCAACGTCCTCGAGTCCGAGCGGCTGCTGGCGGCCGTCTCCGACGTCTTCGTCGAGCGGTGCCTCGACGGCGCCGTCGCGACCGACCAGGGGCCGCTGCTCGTCGAGCGGTCGCTGATGCAGGTCACCGCGCTGGTCCCCGAGATCGGGTACGAGCGGGCGGCGGCGCTGGCGAAGACGGCGCACCAGCAGGGCCTGACGCTCCGCGAGGCCGCGCTGGCCGACGGGGTCGACGCGGGGCTGCTCGACCGGGTCCTCGACTACCGGCGCATGACCGAGGGCGGGATGCTCTGAGCGGCATCGGGGCGACGGCCGCCGGGGTCGGCCGGGGGGACGGGGCGGCGGGCCACGCCGCCGGCATCGTCGCCAGCACGCTGCTGGCGTACGCGTACCAGCTGGTCGGCGGGCGGCTGCTCGGCCCCGAGGCGTTCGCGCCGGTCTCGGTCCTCTGGACGCTGATGTTCCTGACCGGCACCGTCGCGCTGACGCCGGGCGAGCAGTTCGTCGCCCGCGAGGCGACCGCCGGTCGGCGCGTCGTCGCCCGGGCGTCGTCGCCGCTGCTGGTCCTCGTGCTCGCGACCGCGGTGGTGGCCGTGGCGTTCACGGCGGCGACCCGCGACGCCCTGTTCGCCGGCGACGCCGGGTTCGTGCTCGTCGCCGCCGCGCTGGTCGCGACGACCGCGCCGCTGTTCGTCCTGCGCGGCCTCGCGATCGGGCACCGGCGGTTCGACCGCTACGGCGCGATGCTGACCCTCGAGGGCGTCGGCCGTCTCGTCGTCGGCGCGGCCGGGGTCGTCGTGCTCGGCGGCGCGGCCGGGTACGCCTGGGGCATCGCGCTCGGGCCGGCGTTCGGGCTGCTCGTCGCCCCGCGCCGTCTCGACCGGATGGCGGCCGAACCGCCGTCCGGCGGGGCCGGGGCGTTCCTCGCGCCGTACGTCGGGGCCAGCGCGGCCTCGCAGCTGCTGATCGCCGGGGCCCCGCTGGCCGTCGCGGCCCTCGGCGCCGGCCCCGCGACGATCAGCATCGTGTTCGTGACGTTCACGCTGTACCGCGCCCCCGTCACCATCGTCTACCTGCTGCAGGGCCGGCTGCTGAACGCGGTCGTCCGACTGCGGATGGCGGGCGAGACGGCGCGGCTCGCCCGGGTCCGGCGTCGCATCGTCGCCGCGGGGGCCGCGGCCGTCGCCTCGGCCGGGGTCGTCGCCTGGGTCGTCGGGCCCGAGGTCGTCGGGCTGCTGTACGGGGCCGAGTTCCGACCGGACCGCCCCGTCGCCGCGCTGGCCGCGACCGGGGTCGCCGGCGCCGCGCTGGCGCAGCTGCTCGGGCAGCTCCTCGTCGCCGACGGCCGGACCGGGGCGCTGGCGCTCCGGTGGGGCGCTGGCCTGGCCGTCGCCCTGGTCGCGCTGGCGACCGTGCCCGGCGCGGCCGACGTGACCGTCGCGGCGGCGTTCGCGGTCGGGACGCTGACGGCCGCCGTCGGGATGACGCGGGCCGGCCGAGCGGCCGGCGCCCGCCACTAGGCTCTCCCCGACCGAGCGGGGACGTGCGCGTGAAGGCCCTCATCACCGGCGGTGCGGGCTTCATCGGCTCGCACCTCGCCGATCTGCTCCTCGAGCGCGGCCACCAGGTGCTCCTGCTCGACGACCTCTCGACGGGCAGCCACCGCAACATCGAGCACCTCGTCGGGCGGCCGGACGTCGAGTTCGTCCTCGGTTCGATCCTGAACGCCGACCTCCTCGACGACTGCGTGGCCCGGTCGGACACGGTGTTCCACCTCGCGGCCGCCGTCGGCGTCCAGCTGATCGTCGAGAAGCCGCTCGAGAGCCTCGCGACGAACCTCCGCGGCTCCGAGCTCGTGTTCGAGAAGGCGCACAAGTACGGCACGCGCATCCTGATCACCTCGACCAGCGAGATCTACGGGAAGAACACCTCGGACCGGTTGAGCGAGGAGGACGACCGCATCCTCGGCTCGCCGCTGAAGAGCCGGTGGTCGTACTCCGAGGCGAAGGCCATCGACGAGATCCTCGCCTACACCTACTGGCGCCAGAAGGGCCTGCGCAGCGTCATCGTCCGGCTGTTCAACACGGTCGGGCCGCGCCAGACCGGGCACTACGGGATGGTCATCCCCCGGTTCGTGAACCAGGCGCTGCGCGGCGAGGCGATCACCGTCTACGGCGACGGCACCCAGCAGCGCTGCTTCTGCCACGTCGGCGACGTCGTCCGGGCGCTCATCGACCTCGTCGAGCACGAGGAGGCGTACGGGAGGGTGTTCAACCTCGGTGGCACGGAGGAGGTCAGCATCATGGAGCTGGCCGAGCGGGTCATCGCCCGGACCGGGTCCTCGAGCGGCGTCCGCGTCATCCCCTACGACGAGGCGTACGAGGCCGGGTTCGAGGACATGCAGCGTCGCGTGCCCGACACGACGCGGGCCCACGAGCTGGTCGGGTTCGCGCCGACGCACTCGCTCGACGACATCATCGACGCCGTCGTCGCCGACCAGCGCAGCTGACGTGGGCGCGGCCGCCGCGCCGCCGGCGCCGGCGGGTGGACCGCGGACCGTCGTCCACCTCATCACCACGCTGACCCAGGGCGGCGCGGAGCGCGTCCTGAGCGAGGTCGTGACCCGGCCCGGAGAGCGGGGCGAGGACGGCGTCGACGAGCGCCACGTCGTCGTCTCGCTGGCCCCCGGCGGGATGTTCGCCGACGTGCTGCGCGAGCGCGGCGTCGAGGTCCGGGACCTCGGGATGCGGCCGGGCCGGGACCTGGTGCGCGGGACCCGTCGCCTCGCGACGGTGCTGCGCGAGCTGCGACCGACGCTGGTCGTCGCGTGGATGTACCACGCCTGCCTGCTCGCGACCGCGGCCGTCGCGGTCGCCGGACGACGCGGTGCGCCGTCCGGCCGACCGCGCGCGAGCGTCGCCTGGCTGCTGCGCGGCTCGCTGCACACGCGTGCCGGCCTGCCGTGGCACACCCGCCTCGTGATCCGGCTGCTCGCCCGCCTCTCGCGACGTCCCCGGTGGCTCGCCCCGGACGTCGTCGCCGTCAACAGCCGGGCGGGCCTCGCGCACCACGACCGCGCCGGGTACCGGCCACGCCGGTGGCGGGTCCTGACCAACGGCGTCGACACCACCGCGTTCGCGCCCGACGCGGCGGACCGCGCGGCCGTCCGGGCCGAGCTCGGCATCAGCGCGGGCACGGTGCTCGCCGTCACCGTCGCCCGCCGCCACCCGCAGAAGGACCACGCCGGCCTGCTCGCCGCGGCGGACGTCGCCGCCACGGCCTGCCGCGCGGCCGGAGGTCCGGACCTCGCGGTGGCGCTGGTCGGGACGCGGACCGAGGAGCTGACCGGGACGACGCCGGTCGGGGTGACGGTGCGGGGCCTCGGCGAGCGGCGTGACGTCGCGCGCCTGCTCCGGGGTGCGGACCTCGTCGTCTCCGCCTCCCTGACCGAGGGACTCCCGAACGCGCTCCTCGAGGCGACGGCCTCGGGGCTGCCCCCGGTGGCGACCGACGTCGGGGACTGCCGCGAGGTGGTCGGTGACGCCGGTCGGCTCGTGCCGCCCGCGGATCCGGCCGCCCTCGGCGCGGCGATCGCGGAGCTCTGCCTGCTGCCCGCCTCCGACCGGCGGGAGCTCGGCGCCCGGGCGCGGCGACGCACGGTGGCGCGGTACGGGGTCGGGCGCGCGCGGCGGGAGTACCGGGCGCTCTGGGACCCCGCCGCGGCGCGCGCCGTCGCGACCGATCGACCGGTCCGGGTCGCCCACGTCATCGCCCGGATGAACGTCGGCGGGCCGGCTCGGATCCTCGCCGGACTGCTCGAGGCCGTCGACCCCGACGTCCTGGACCAGACGCTGATCACGGGCGAGGTCGGTCCGGGCGAGGAGGACTGGTTCCGCCTCCAGGGGGGGGAGGACGCCCGGGTCCGGCGCGTCCCGTCCTTCGGCCGGGCCGTGGCGCCGGTCGCCGACCTCCGGACGCTCCGGCGCCTCACGGCCGAGCTGCGCCGCCTCGCCCCCGACGTCGTGCAGACGCACACCGCGAAGGCCGGCCTGCTCGGACGGGTCGCGGCCCGGCGGGCCGGCGTCCCGCACCTCGTGCACACCTTCCACGGGCACACCCTGCACGGGTACTTCCCGCGGGCGGTGACCGCGGTGTTCACGGCGCTCGAGCGGCGGCAGGCCCGACGGACCGATCGGCTCCTGGCGGTCGGCGCCCGCGTCCGTGACGAGCTGCTGGCCGCCGGCGTCGGTCGGCCCGAGCAGTACGAGGTCCTCCCGCCCGGCGTCGCCATCCCTCCCGACGTCGACCGCGACGACGCCCGTCGGGAGCTCGGACTGCCCGATGCAGCCGCGGTGGTGACGTTCGTCGGTCGCCTCACCGCCGTGAAGCGACCGGACCGGTTCATCGACGCCGCGCACCGGGTCGCCGCCGCGCGCCCGGGGACGGTGTTCGTCGTGGCCGGGGACGGCGAGCTCGCGGACGAGGTCCGCGCCGCCGCGGCCGCCGGCCCGGCCGACGTGCGGCTCCTCGGATGGCGACCCGACGTCGACACGGTCCTCGCCGCGGCGGACCTCGTCGTGCTGACGTCGGACAACGAGGGCATGCCGCTCAGCCTCATCGAGGCCGCGATGGCCGGGAGGGCCTGCGTGACGACGGACGTCGGCGGGGCCGGGGAGGTCGTCGCGGACGGCACGACCGGTCGCGTCGTGGCCACCGACACCACCGCGGTCGCCGACGCGATCCTCGAGCTGCTGGGGGACGCCGATCGCCTGGCCGCCGCCGGCGCGGCCGCACGGGACCACGCGCGGCTCCGGTTCGGGCTGCCGGGACTCGCGGAGCGGGTCGTCGCGGTCCACCGCGGGCTCGCGGCCACCGGGGGATGACGGACGCCGACGGCTAGCGTCCCCGTCATGTCCCCCACCGCGCGGTCCGTCCTGGAGGCCGTGGCCGCGTTCGCGGGCGCGGCGGTGGTCTCGCTGGTCCTCACCCCGGTCGCGATCGCGGCCGCCGTGCGGTTCGGAGTGCTGGACCGGCCCGGGACGCACAAGTCGCACCGCACCCCCACCCCCTACCTGGGTGGCGTCGCCATCGTGCTGGCCGTCGCCGTCACGATCGGGGCCGCTGCGGCGCTGCGTCCGGACGGCGAGGCGCTCGGGACGCTGGCCGGCCTGCTCGGCATCGGGGTCGGGGTCGCGATCCTCGGCCTGCTCGACGACCTGCGCGGGCTGCCGGTGGCGGTGCGGTTCGGGGCCCAGCTGGCGGCGGCCCTCGGCCTCTGGGGGCTCGGCATCCGGGCCGAGATCTCGGGATCGCCGGCGCTCGACCTGGCGATCACCGTCGTCTGGGTCGTCGGTGTCACCAACGCCCTGAACCTCCTCGACAACATGGACGCCCTCTCGGGATCGACGGCCACCATCGCCGCCGGGTGGTTCGCGGTGCTGGCGCTGATCGAGGGCCAGGTGCTCGTCGGGGCGCTGGCCGCGGCCCTCGCCGGCGGGGCGGCCGGGTTCCTCCGCGACAACCGACCGCCGGCCCGGATCTACATGGGCGACGCCGGCAGCCTGTTCCTCGGGGTGATGCTGGCCGCGCTCGGACTCCTGATCGAGTTCGACAGCCTGCTCGCCGGGGCGGCCGTCCCGATCCTCGTGCTGACCGTGCCCGTCCTCGACACCACGCTGGTCGTCGCGGCCCGCCTCCGTCACCGCATCAGCCCGTTCCAGGGCGGACGCGACCACACGAGCCACCGCCTGGTCCGCGTCGGCCTGCCCGTCCCGGTCGCCGTCGGACTGATCGCGGCCGCCGGCTTCGCGCACGGCTGGGTCGCGCTGATCGTGACCCGGGTCGACGTCCTGAGCGCCTGGCTGCTGCTCGGCCTGACGGCGGTGTTCGACCTCGTCCTGATGGGACTGCTCGCGAAGGTGCCGGTCTACGACAGCAGCCGCGGTCCCGACCTGGTGATCACCGAGCGGCCCGCGGCCGGCTGATCCCTCAGGCGTCGCCGGCGAGGTCCTCGCCGTAGTACTCGACGCCGAGGTGCGTGATCTGCTCCTCGCCGGCGAGCCACCGCAGCGTGTTCTTCAGCTTGGTGAGCTGGATGAACAGGTCGTGCTCGGGGTACAGGCCGGGCGCGGTCTGGGGCGACTTGAAGTAGAACGACAGCCACTCCTGGATGCCGCCCATCCCGGCCCGCTGCGCGAGGTCGAGGAACAGCACGAGGTCCAGCGCCAGCGGCGCGGCGAGGATCGAGTCGCGGCAGAGGAAGTTGACCTTCAGCTGCATCGGGTATCCGAGCCAGCCGAAGAAGTCGATGTTGTCCCACCCCTCCTTGTTGTCACCGCGGGGCGGGTAGTAGTTGATGCGGACGACGTGGTCGATGTCGCCGTACAGCCCGGGGTACAGCTCGGGCTGCAGGATCGTGTCGAGCACCCCGAGCTTCGAGTGCTCCTTCGACCTGAACGACTCGGGGTCGTCGAGGACCTCGCCGTCGCGGTTCCCGAGGATGTTCGTCGAGTACCAGCCCTCCATGCCGAGCATGCGGGCCTTGAACATCGGGGCCAGCGCGGTCTTGACCATCGTCTGACCGGTCTTGAAGTCCTTGCCGCAGATCGGGACGCCGGCGTCCGAGGCGAGGTCGCGCAGCGCCGGGGCGTCGACGGTGAGGTTGGGGGCGCCGTTCGCGTACGGCACGCCCTCGAGCAGCGCCGCGTACGCGTACAGCATCGACGGACTGATCGCCGGGTCGTCGGCGTCGATCGCGGCGTCGAGCGCCGCCCGGTCGGCGTGGGCCGACCCCGGGTCGATGTACACCTCGGTCGAGCCGCACCAGATCATGACGAGGCGGTCGCAGCCGTGCTCCTCGCGGAAGGCGCGGATGTCGTCCCGGATCGCCTCGAGCATGGCCCGGCGCGGCATCGCGCCCTTCGTGTGGGTGGCGTCGAGACGCTTGACGTAGTCCGGGTCGAACGCGGCCGGCATCGGGCGGACGGCGCGGAGCGCGTCGGCGACCGGCTCGAGGTGCCGCTCGACCTCGAGGACCCCGGCCTTCGCGGCGGCGACGTACGCGTCGTCGGGGAAGACGTCCCAGGCCCCGAACACGAGGTCGTCGAGGTCGGCCAGCGGGACGAGGTCGCGGATCAGCGGGGCCCGCCCGTCGGTCCGGCGTCCCAGCCGGACGGTGCCGAGCTGCGTCAGCGACCCGACCGGCTCGCCGAGGCCCCGCCGGATCAGCTCGACACCGGCGATCAGGGTGGTCGAGACGGCGCCGAGGCCGACGCAGAGGACGCCGAGACGGCCCTCGGCGGGCCGGACGGTCGGCGGGGCGGGGGTGGCGGCCTCGGGCATGGCGGGGGGACCTCTCGTGGCGGGGTGCGGGGACCTCGCCCGCGACGGCGAGTCTAGGTCCGGGGTCAGGACAGGGCGACGAGCGCCAGGACGGTGACGGCGACGCCGGAGAGGACCGGCGCGGCGACCTCGAGGACGACGGTCCGGCCGCGCGCCGTCCGCCACCCGTCGGCGACCCGGGCGACCCAGCCCGAGAAGGTCGTGAGCGAGCCGGCCAGACCGAGGCCCCAGACGGCGGCCGCCGTCGACCCGAGCCGTCCCGCGCCGGCGAGGGCGACGACGACGGCGAGCACGGCCGTCCCGACGACGTTCACGACCGCGGTCCCGGTCCGGGGCAGGACGCCGACGACCACGGCGCGCAGGACCGCTCCCCCGGCGCCGGCGGCCAGGACGGCGAGGACGGCGGTGGCGCTCATCGCGTCCCCCCGCTCCGACCAACGTTCCGACCCGTGGTCCGACCGAGTCGCGTCCCGGCCGCGTGCGCGAGCAGTCCGAGCACGAGGCTCCCGCCGACGTACGCCGCGGCGAGCACCAGGCCGGGCCCGGTCATCCTGGCCGAGTCCGGTGCGACGAGTCCGAGGTCGTGCCCCAGTCGGCCGGCCGCGACGATCATGCTCGAGAAGGTCGTGAGCCCGCCGAGGAGGCCGGTCGCCAGCGTCGGCAGTGCGACCGCGAGCCGGGGCGAGCGCGCCGCCAGCGACGCGAGCGCGCCGAGCGCCAGCGACCCGGTCGTGTTCACGGCCAGCAGCCGCCAGGGTCCGAGCCCGGCCAGGGCGAGCGGGAGCGGCGCGGCCGCGGCGAGGCGCAGCGCCGTCCCGACCGCACCGCCGGCCGCGACGCCGACCAGGTCCCGGCGCGTCGGCGCACGTCCCGCGCGGTCCGGCCGGGCGATGTCCACGACGGCTCAGGCCCCGAGGGACCCGAGCGCCCACCCGAGCGCCAGCTCGAGCTCGGCGCAGCGGTCGTCGTCGAGCGCGGCGCCGTCCGGCGTGCGCAGGGTGAACGCGTCGACGACCTCGTGCCCCAGCGTCTGGACGCGGGCGACGGCGACGTCGAGGCGGAGCTCGGCGATCGCGTCGGTGATGGCGTGGAGCACGCCGAGGCGGTCGAGCGTCCGGACCTCGAGGAGCGTCGCGTCCCCCCCGGGGTCCGGCGCGAAGGACACGGCGGTCGCGACGGCCGGCAGGCGCGCGATGCGGTCGGCCTCGGCCCGGGCCTTCCGCGCGACGCGGGCCCGGACGGCCAGCCGGCCCTCGGCGGCGTCCGCGAGGTCGCCCTCGACGCGGGCCCACCACGACCCGGTCGCGCCGTCGGGCCGCTGGACGCGGAAGGTGTCGACGAGCAGCCCGTCGGTGCGGGCGAAGGCGTCGGCGGCCAGGACCGACCCGCCGTGGAGCGCGAGGACGCCGGCGACGCGGGCGAACCGGCCCGGGGCGTCGGTTGCGACGACGTCGAGCTCGTCGACGCCGTCGCCCGCGCCCGGCGTGACCCGGGTGAGGAACGTCCCGGGGTCCGGCGGGGCGGCGGCGAGCAGCGCGTGCCGCACGACCGCCCGGGGTGCGACGGCGGCGGCGTACCGGGCCGGCAACTGGGCGAGGTGGGCGCGGACCGCGCCGGGGTCGACGCCGAGGTCCGGCGCGAGCCGCTGGGCCTCCCGGGCGGTGGTGGCGGCGTCGTCCCCGAGGGCGTCCGGTGCGTCGGCGTCCAGCACGGCGGCGACCCTCCTCACCAGCGTCCCGACCAGCGCGGCGGTCCAGTCGCTCCAGGCCGCGGGCCCGGTCGCCCGGCCGTCGGCGGCCGCCAGGAGGTGGAGCGCGGCCAGCGTACGGGGGTCCCCCGCCGCGCGGGCGACCTCCGCGGCGACCGCGGGATCGGCGATGTCCCGGCGCCGGGCGGTGTCGGGGAGCAGCAGGTGCAGGCGGACCAGGCGGACGATCGTCTCGACGGTGGCCGGCCCGGCCCCCAGCCGCGCGGCGAGGGCGGCGGCCGGCCCGGCCCCGGTCTCGGCGTGCGGCTCGCCGTACCCCTTCCCGACGTCGTGGAGCAGCGCGGCGAGGATCAACGCGTCCCGGTCCCCCACGCGCTCGAGCGCCTCGGCCGCCCACGGCTCGGTGCGGACGAGGTCGGCCAGTCCCGTCGCCGTGTGCCAGCCGTGCCGGTCGACGGTCGAGCGGTGGTACGGGTTGCGCTGGGTCCGGCCGCGGACGGGCTCCCACTCGGGCAGGACGGCGGTGAGCACGCCGGCGTCGTCGAGCTCGGCGAGGGCCGGCAGCGCCGCCGCCCCCCGCCACAGCCCCCGCCGCACGGCCCGGCCGCCGTCGGCCGCGAGGTCCCACGGCACCGGCCCGGCCGCGGCCCGGGCGCGGAGACGGGCGGCGGTGCGGCGGTCGAGGACGGCCCCGGTCGCGACGAGCGCGTCGAGCAGCCGGCCGGGCAGGTCCGGCGCCTCGACGTCGGCGTCCGCCGGCAGCCGGACGGCGCCGTCGGCCAGCTCGAGGTCGGCGACGGTCCGCTCGACGGGCCGGGTCCGCCGCCGGGCGCCGCGGGCGAGGTCGGCCCGGGCCAGCGCCCAGGCGCGGGCGTGGGCGTGGGCGACGACCCGCGCGTCGAGCGCGAGGCCGCGGAGCAGCACGTGGGGCGCGAGCTCGTGCGCGGACCGGTCGACGAGCCCCAGCCGGGCCGCGACGGCCTCCTGGAGGTCCAGGCGCAGCACGTCGCCGCGGACGGGGGTGCGGGCGGGGGCGTCGGGCCGGCCGGCCCGGTCCGCGGCGGCGAGGTGGAGCACGACGCGCACGGCCAGCAGCCGACCGGCGGCGGCGCGGATCCGCGCGAGGTCCCCGGCGGCGAGGAACCCGGCCGGGACGAGCCCGTCGAGCCCGGGCAGTCCGACGACGGCCGCCCCGAGCCACCGGAGGGACTGGAGGTCGCGCAGGCCGCCCGTGCCGAGCTTGAGGTCGGGCTCGACGGCCTCGGTCGCGGCCGCCGCGGCGGCGTGCCGGGCCTCGTCCGCAGCGGCGAGCCGCGCGAGGAACCGCTCGGGACGGCGTCGGACGCGGCGCGCGACCTCGGTCCGCAGCTGGGCCGCCGGGGCGGGATCGCCGACGACGGCCCGGGCGTCGAGCGCCGCCGTCGCGTCCTCCAGCTCGTCGGCGACGGCCGCCGCGGCCTCGCGCCGGGACCGGACGGCGTACCCGACGGTCAGCCCGGCGTCCCAGAGCGGGTAGACGACGGCGCGGACGAGCCGCTCCAGCTCGGCCGTGTCGAGCCCGTCGTGCAGCAGGAGCAGGTCGACGTCCGAGGCCGGGCAGAGCTCGCGCCGCCCGTACCCGCCGACGGCGACGAGGCCCACGGGCCCCGCCGCACCGCCGGCGGCGCGGAGGAGGTCGGCCAGGGCCGCGTCGACCCGGTCCGACCACGCCCGGCACCAGGCCGCACCGGGCGCGGGACCGTCACCGGCCAGCGCCGCGGCGTCCGCGCGGAGCCGGGCGACGACGGCCGACGGGTCGGCGCCGCCCGGACCCCGCGGGGTCAGATGGCCTCGTCGTCGGTCTCACCGGTGCGGATGCGCAGCACGCGGTCGACCGAGGTGACCCAGACCTTGCCGTCCCCGACCTCGCCCGAGCGGGCGGCCGCGACGACGGCCTCGATGACCGCGTCGGCGGCGCCGTCGGCGGTGAGGACCTCGAGCCGGACCTTCGGCACGAACTCCACCGTGTACTCCGCGCCGCGGTAGATCTCGGTGTGCCCACGCTGGCGGCCGTAGCCGCGGACCTCGGAGACCGTGAGGCCGGCGATGCCGGCCCCCTGGAGGGCCTCCTTCACCGCGTCCAGCTTGTGGGGCTTGATGATGGCGGTGACGAGCTTCACGCGCTCCTCCTGCGCTCGGCGGCGGGCGGGGGGCCGGCCGGCCACCCGCGGGGCCACCCGGACGGCGGCCCGACCTCGCGGGAGCAGGATGCTGGACCGGCGAGGTCTCCCGGCCGTGTCTCCCGCGTTTCCGGCCGGTAACGCCCCTTCCGGGGCCACTCCGGCCGCGTGGCGCGCGCTCAGCGTCCGATGTGTGCGACGAGCGCGCGTTCGTAGACGATGCCCTCCTACGGGTCCAAGATGCCGACGCGCCGGGCTGCCCCTGCTCGGCGCACCGGCGACTCCGGTCGCCGCTGACGGGTCCCGGCCCCCATCGGGACGCCGTCAGGGGGAGCAGCGGCGACTGCAGCGCCGTCTCCCACGCCGGTCGACGCCGTGCCCCGCGCGTCCCGGCGAGCGGCGACCCCGGCCTCGGCCGGGGTCGCCGTCTGTCCGGGGTCGATCAGCGGCCGAGGCGCTCGATCATCAGCCGGGCCGCCTCCGAGGGGTTGCTCGCGACGGGGATGCCCATCGCCCCGAGCAGCTCCTGCTTCTCGGCCGCCGACTCCCCGCCCGGGCCGCCCTCGCGGACGATCGCGCCGGCGTGGCCCATCTGCTTCCCGGCCGGCGCCTCGAACCCGGCGATGTACCCGACGACCGGCGTGTCGGGGATGTTGGCCCGGATCCACTCGCCGGCCCGCTGCTCCTCGCCGCCGCCGATCTCGCCGACGAACGCGATCGCCTCGGTCTCGGGGTCGGCCGCGAAGGCCTGGATCACGTCGAGGAACTGGGTCCCGACGATCGGGTCCCCGCCGATGCCGACGCAGGTCGAGATGCCGATGCCGGCCTGCGCCAGCTCGTGCATGATCTGGTAGGTCAGGGTCCCCGAGCGGCTGACGAGCCCGACGTTCCCGGGCATGGTGATGTCGCCGGGGATGATGCCGACGTTCGCGCGGCCGGGACTGATCAGCCCCGGGCAGTTCGGCCCGATGAGCCGTGTCCCGCCGCGGCGGACGACCTCGTCGTACACGACGGTCATGTCCTGGACGGGGACGCCCTCGGTGATCGCGACGATCGTCCGCACGCCGGCCCGGTGCGCCTCGAGGATGGCGTCCCTCGTGAACGGCGCCGGGACCATCACCATCGAGGTGTCGGCGCCGGTGGCCTCGACCGCCTCGGCGACGGTGGCGAAGATCGGGGCGTCCAGCTCGTCCCACCGCTCACCGCCCCGGCGGGGGTGGACGCCCGCGACGACCTGCGTCCCGTAGGCCCGGTTCCGGGCGGCGTGGAACGTGCCCTGGGACCCGATGCCCTGGACGACGACCCGGGTGCTCGCGTCGACGAAGATGCTCATGCCGCCTCCTCCGCGAGGCGCACGGCCAGCGCCGCCGCCTCCTGCATCGTCGGGGCCGGGACGACGCTCGGGTGCGCCGCCTCGGCGAGGATCCGCCGACCCTCCTCGGCGTTGGTGCCGTCGAGGCGGACGACGAGCCGCTGCGGGAAGTCGCCGAGCCGCTCGAGCGCGCCGAGGACGCCGCGGGCGACCTCCTCCCCGCGGGTGATGCCCCCGAAGATGTTGATGAACACGCTCCGGACCGCCGGGTCCGAGAGCACGAGCGAGAGCGCGGTCGCCATCGACTCGGCCGAGGCGCCGCCGCCGACGTCGAGGAAGTTCGCCGCCCGACCGCCGTTCTGCGCGACGACGTCGAGCGTCGCCATCACGAGCCCGGCGCCGTTCCCGAGCACGCCGACCTCGCCGTCGAGCTTGACGTACTGCAGCCCCTCGGCCCGGGCCCGGTCCTCGAGCGGGTCGCGGACCTCGAGACCCTCGACGTCCCACTCGGCGTGGTCGCCGTGGCGGAAGGCGGCGTTCGCGTCCAGGCTGACCTTCGCGTCCAGCGCGAGCACGCGGTCGTCGGTGGTCCGGATGAGCGGGTTGATCTCGACGAGGGTCGCGTCCTCGGCGAGGTACGCGCCGAACAGCGCGACGAGCAGCTCGGCGGCGGCGTCACGGACCTCCGCCGGGAGGTCGGCCGCCGCGACGATCTCGTCGGCGACGCCGCGCGGCAGGCCGTCGGCCCGCTCGGACGGCAGGACCTGGCGCTTCACGACCGCGCCGGGGTCCGTCCGGTTGACCTCCTCGATGTCCACCCCGCCCTGACGGGAGCAGATGACGAGGTCGCCCTTCCCGACCCGGTCGTGCATGACCGAGAGGTAGTACTCCTCGGCGATGTCCGAGGCCGGCTCGACGAGGACGACGTGGACGACGTGGCCCTTGATGTCGAGGCCGAGGATGGCCCCGGCGGCCTCCCGGGCCTCGTCGACGCTGCGGGCGAGCCGGACGCCGCCGGCCTTGCCGCGACCCCCGACCTTCACCTGGGCCTTGACGACGACCGCGCCGGCGTCGGGCAGGAGGCGCTCGGCGGCGGCCACGGCCTCGTCGACGCTGCGGCAGACCGCGCCGGGCGGCGGGACCGGGACACCGTTGCGGGCGAACAGCTGCTTGCCCTGGAACTCGACGAGGTCCATGCGGGGCTCCGTTCGGGACGGGGACGTGGGCGGGGAGCGGGACGGGACTGCGGGGCGGGGAGCGGGACGGGCGGCCGCGACGGGTCAGACGCGCTCGGGGACGTGGTCGCGGACCCAGCCGACGATGCGGTCCATCGGGGTCCCGGGGGTGAACACCTCGGCGACGCCGGCCGCCCGGAGCTCGGCCGCGTCCGCGTCGGGGATCACCCCGCCGCCGAACACGACGACGTCGTCGGCGCCCTCGGCGCGGAGCAGCTCGATGACACGGGGGAACAGCGTCAGGTGCGCGCCGGAGTGGACGGAGAGCCCGATGGCCCGGGCGTCCTCCTGCACGGCGGCCGCGACGACCTGCTCCGGCGTCTGGTGGAGGCCGGTGTAGACGACCTCCATCCCCGCGTCCCGGAGCGCCCGCGCGACGACCTTCGCGCCGCGGTCGTGGCCGTCGAGGCCGACCTTCGCAACGATGACCCGGATCGGCACGGCGGCTCCTCGTCGGGGACGGCGGGAGGCTAGTCGTCCGCGCCGGGCGGCCCGACCCGCACCGCGTCGCGGGCCGTACGCCCGTCGGCGCGGGAGCGGCGTCGGGCCGCCAGTACCGTCGCGTCATGCCGACCGAGCCGGACGACGCCGCCGCGCCCGCGTTCGGCCCCCGCGGGTACCTCCCCGACCGGGCGGCGCGCCGGGCCCGGAAGATCGTCCTCCGCGCCCCCCTGGGCCTCCAGTGGGTCGTCGGGGCCCTCGCGGCGGGCGCGGTGCTGCTCGTCGCCGGTGCGGTCCTGCTCGGCCGCGGCGACGCCGCGCCGGGACCGCCGTGGGTCGCGCTGGGGCCGGTCGCGGCGCTGCCGGCGGCCGCCCCGGACCCCGCGACGGATCTGCTGGTCGTGACCGTCGGCGGCCGGCTCCGGGCGTTCGAGGCCCCGCCGGGCACCGTCTACTGCGCGGCCACGAACCGGCTGGAGCACCCCGACGGCCGGGTCTGGGCCGTGACCGGGCGCGGGACCGGGGGGACCCCGTCCCTGGTCGCCGCGCCGACGCTCGGAGTCGACGGCGTCGGGTACGTCGATCCGACCGTCCGGCTGCCGGGGGCCGAGCCGCTGGCCGACCCGGCGACGCCGGGCTGCACCGAGGGCTGAGCCGGCTCAGCCCTCCCCGGCCAGCGCCGCGAGGTTCGCGATGCTCCGGGCCATCGCGACCGCGTTCCGGTCGGCGAACCGGGCCATCGCGGCGGGCGCGTTCACGCGTCGACCCGGACGAGCGCCGCGTAGGCGAGCAGCAGATGCTTCATCCCGTCTTCCTCGAACTCGACACCGATCTCGTGGTCGTCCCCGGCCGGCTCGACGCTGACCACCCGCCCGCGCCCGAACCGCGGGTGGAGGACCGTGTCGCCGCGCCGGAACCCGACGCCGTCGTCCTCCGCGTCGTCGGAGCGGCCCGACCCGCCGGCCCGCCGGACCCCACCGGCGCGGGCCGTCGCGGCGCTCCAGCCGCCGGCGCCGAGGGCCGGGCCCCGCCGCTCGACGAGCTCGGCCGGGACCTCGTCGAGGAACCGCGACGGCGGGTTGTACGCCACCCCGCCCCAGAGCCCCCGCCGGTCGGCGTGGGTCAGCACCAGCCGCTCCTCGGCCCGGGTCATGCCGACGTAGCAGAGCCGCCGCTCCTCCTCGAGCTCGTCGGGGTCGCCGAGGGACCGGACGTGTGGGAAGACGCCGTCCTCCATCCCGGTCATCAGGACCAGCGGGAACTCCAGCCCCTTCGCCGTGTGGAGCGTCATGAGGGTGACCGCCCCCTCCGCCCCCTCGAGCCGGTCCTGGTCGTTCACGAGCGCCACCGCGTCGAGGAAGGCCCGCAGCCCCTCGGCCCCGGCGTCCGGCGCGTCGGGGTCGGCCGCGGCGACGCCCTGGGCCACGGTCCGGAGCTCGCGGACGTTCTCCTCCCGCGCGAGGGCCTCGACGGTGCCGTCGGCCTGGAGCTCGCGGAGGTACCCGGTGCGGTCCCAGACGCGCTCGACGAGATCGGCGACCCGCGCCCCGTGCTCGAGCTCGGTCCGCAGCAGGTCCAGGAGCGAGACGAACGACGTGACGGCGCCCGCGGCCCGGCCGCCCAGCCCCGGCACGTCCGGCGCCTCGCGGGCCGCCGCCATCAGCGACGTCCCCGCCGCCCGGGCCCGGGCCTGCAGCGCCGCGACGCTGCGGTCGCCGACGCCGCGGCGGGGCACGTTCACGACCCGCAGGAACGCGACGTCGTCCTCCGGGTTCGCGACGAGGTTCAGGTACGCCAGGACGTCCTTCACCTCGCGCCGCTCGTAGAACCGGACCCCGCCGACGACCCGGTACGGGACCGAGACGCGCATCAGCGCGTCCTCCAGCGCCCGGGACTGCGCGTTGGTCCGGTAGAACACGGCGACGTCCGAGAGGGACCCGCCGCCGCGGACGTGGTCCTCGATCTCGCGGGCGACGACGAGGGCCTCGTCCTGCTCGTCGGCGACGTGGTGGACGACCAGCGGGACGCCCTCCCCCGACTCGGTCCAGAGGTCCTTCGGGGTCCGGGCGCGGTTCTGCGCGATCACGGCGTTCGCGGCGGCGAGGATCGTCGCCGTCGAGCGGTAGTTCCGGGTCAGCGGGA
Source organism: Actinomycetota bacterium (assembly GCA_017852335.1). Classification (GTDB taxonomy): domain Bacteria; phylum Actinomycetota; class Nitriliruptoria; order Nitriliruptorales; family Nitriliruptoraceae; genus CSBr16-57R1. The sequence goes on from JAFMLG010000036.1 coordinate 17,812, forward strand.
TGACGACCGCGTCCGGGTGGTCGGCCTCGAAGTCGAGGATGTTCCGGATGGTCGCCCCGCGGAACGAGTACACGCCCTGGTCGGGGTCGCCGACGACCATCAGGTTCCCGTGGCCGCCGGCCAGCAGCTGGACCAGGTGGTACTGGGCGCGGTTGGTGTCCTGGTACTCGTCGACCATCAGGTGCGTGAACCGGTCCCGCCACCGCGCGCGGACGTCCTCGTGGTCCCGGAGCAGCTCGACGGTCCGGACGATGAGGTCGTCGAGGTCCAGCGCCCGGGAGCGCCGCAGCGTCGCCTGGTACCCGGCGTAGAGGTCGGCGACGACCTCGTCCGGCCAGCCCGAGGCCCGCTCGCGGAACGCGTCCGGTCCGATCAGCTCGTCCTTGGCCCGGCTGATGGCGTGGGCGATCGCCCGGGGCGGCAGCCGCTTCTCGTCGACGCCGGCGTCCTTCGCGAGCCGGGCGAGGATGCGCTGCGCGTCCTGCCCGTCGTAGATGGTGAACGCGCCCCCGAGCCCGAGCGCCGCCGCCTCCCGCCGGAGGATCCGGACGCCGGTCTTGTGGAACGTCGTGACCCAGGCCCGGCCGGCGTGGCGGTCCCCGACCAGTCCCGCCACCCGTCCGGCCATCTCGTCGGCGGCGCGGTTCGTGAACGTGATCGCCATCAGCCGCTCGGCGGGGACGCCGTGGTGGCCGATGAGGTGCGCGAG
>JAFMLG010000037.1 GCA_017852335.1 Actinomycetota bacterium
GCCCCTGCAGGGCCGTCGCGGCCGCGACGGTGAGCGGCAGCGCGGCCAGCACCAGCAGCGGGACGAGCCCGACGCGGGGACCGGTCGGCCACCACGGCAGCCACGCCGTGGCCGCGGTCGCCCCGATCGCGACGGCGACGGCACCGGCCAGCACCGCCCAGCCGGCGTCACGACCGTCCGGCCGGGCCGGCCGGTCGCCGAACCGCAGCCACAGCGCCCCCGTCAGCGCGAGCCAGACCCCGACCTCGCCGCCGACGAGCACGCCCGTCGCCCCGGCGAGGTCGACCGACCGGACGAGCACGACGAGGCTGGCGGTCGCCGCGAGGACGCCGGCGGCCAGCGCGACGGGACTGCCGCGACGGCGCGTCGGCGGCGCGGCCGGCGTCGCGAGCCGTCCCGCCACCACCTGCCAGACCAGGACGGCACCGAGCGTCAGCAGCAGCCAGCCGAGCACCGGCGACCAGGCCCGGTGACGGACCGGGTCGTGGTCCAGGGCCGCCGCGAGCCAGGCGGTCGCCGTCCGGTGGGCCTCGGGCGCGAACAGGACGGTGACGTGCTCGACCGCGGGGACGACGGCGAGGGCGCGGGCGTCCCCGTCGCCCGGCACCCCGCCGGCCCCGCCGGCCCGTGCGAGCAGGTCGCGCGCGTTCGCGACGAACCGCGGCTCGAGCGCGCCGGCCATCAGCAGGAGGTCCCGTGGGACGTCGGCGTCGACGGGGCCGTCCGTCGGCGAGACCAGCACGACGGCCGGGGCGTCGAGACCCGCCTCCACCGCCGCGAGCACGGCACCGGTGCCGAGCGAGTGGCCGAGCAGGCCGATGCGATCGGGGTCGACCTCCGGCCGGGACAGCAGGGCGTCCCGGGCCCGGGCGACGCCGCCCGCGAGGTCCGCGACGTCGCCGAGCGGGGCCGTGCTCCGGCCGTGCCCGTCGAGGTCGGGGGCCGCGACGACGAAGCCGGCGCGCGCCAGCGCGAGGGACCAGGCGCGCATCAACCGGGCCGAGCCGGCGAACCCGTGGACGACCACCACGCCGGGCGCACCCCCCGGCGGGACGACGCGGGGCAGGACGACCTCGACGGGCGTGCCGTCCCGGACGCTCCGCTCCGTGGTCGTGCCGGCGCCCGCCGCGACGAGGAGGGCCCCGCCGAGCACCGCCGCGACGACCCCGAGGACGCCGCGACCCGGCCGCCCGACCGGACCCCGTCCCCCGCGCACGCGGCCTCCCCCGCCCGACCCGCGGGCAGGCTAGGCCCCGCACCGCCGTCCGGACCCCGACGGCACCACGTCGACGCCACGTCGGCGCCGGCCGGACCGGCTCCGGGTCAGCGCGGCCGGGACCCCGCCTCCCCGACGGGCCGGACCGGGGCGCCGATCCCGGCGTACCACCCCGTCCCGAGGCGGGCCAGCGGGTCGAGCCCGACCGGGTCGACCAGCTGGCTGCCGGGCCGGTCCTCGACGGCGACGGCGTCGTCGAGCCACGCGCGGTGGACGCGGAGGACGACGAGGACGTGCCGCTCGTCGGGCGCGAGGTCGACGGTCCGCTCGAGCCGACAGCCGAGGGCGACCCGGGCGCCCTCGAGCCGCGGCGTCCCCCACTCCCACGCGACGGTGTCCAGCCCGGCGTCGACGACCTCGCTGGCGTCGGGCGGCAGCTCGGAGGAGGTCCGCTGGACCGCCTCGAGCTGCCCCCGGTGCGGGACGAGGACGGTGCAGACCGGTCGGGCCCGCAGGTTGCGCAACGTGTCCTTCGCGCGCCCGCCGCGACCGGCCCCGACCGCGAACCCGACGAGGGGCGGGTCGGAGGCCAGCGCCGTGAAGTAGGAGAACGGTGCGAGGTTCCACCGCTCCGGACCGGTCGTCGTGACCGCCCCGGTGTCGGTCAGCACCCACGCGATCGGGCGCGGGACGACGACCTGGGTCAGCAGGCGGTACGCCTCGGGGCCGGGCGCCCCGTCGAGGTCGCGGAGCACCTCACCCGGCCACGACGGAGGTCCAGCCGTGGACGTCCTCGGCCTCCCCCCGCTGCACGGCCATCAGGCCCTCGCGCAGCGCCAGGGTGACCGGGCCGACCTCGCCCGTCCCGATCGGCCGGCGGACGCCGTCGTGCAGCAGCGCGCCGACACCCGAGAGCGTCGCGGCCGTCCCCGACAGCGCCGCCTCGTCGTCCCAGGCCAGCAGCTCGTCGACGTCGACCGGGCGCTCCTCGACCGCGAGCCCGCGGTCGCGGGCCAGGGTCAGGACCGAGTCGCGCGTCACGCCGTGCAGGAACGTCGCGTCCAGCGCCGGCGTCACGATGCGGTCCTCGGCGAGGAGCAGGAAGTTCGAGGCGCCCGTCTCCTGGACGCGACCGCCCGGCGCGAACAGGACCTGGTCGCAGCCGAGCTCGCCGCGGGCGCGGAGCGTCAGCCCGAGGGCCATCGCGTAGTTCGCGCCGGCCTTCACCTCGCCGAACTGCGGCGTGGTGCGCGGCACCTCGGTCTCGAGCAGCAGCGTCAGCGGCCGCACGCCCCCCGCGAAGTAGTCACCGACGGGACTGGCCAGCACGGCCAGCGTCGCGGTGCCCGACGGACTCGCGGCCGCGCCGATGTTCGGCTCGGTCCCGAACAGCAGCGGGCGGACGTACAGCGCGGCGGGGGCCGGCGGGACCGCGTCGAGGTTCGCCGCGACGACGTCCCGGACCATCCCGAGCAGCAGCTCCTCCGACGGGACCGGCAGCGACATCAGCGCGGCGGTCCGCCGCATCCGCGCGGCGTGGCGGTCGGCGCGGAACAGCCGCACGACGCCGTCGCCCCCCCGGTGCGCCTTCATCCCCTCGAAGCAGGTCGAGGCGTAGTGGAGCGCGTGGGCGAACGGGTGCAGCGTGAACGGCTCGAGCGGCCCGACGCGGGCGGGGCCGAACGTGCCGTCGACGGCCTCGGCCACGGCCATCACCGGGGCGGCCACCGTGCCGAACGCCGCGTTCACCGACCCGCTCGACCGCTCCGCCATGCGACCCTCCCGGCCATCCCGGCGGACACTAGCGTCGCGCGCGTCCCCGACGGAGGCGACCGTGGCGGCCCGCGACCTCGACGTGCTCCTGCTCGGCGCCACCGGCTTCACCGGCGGCCTGGTCGCGGCCGAGCTCGGTGCCCGCACGGCCGGCACCCGGCTGCGCTGGGGCGTCGCCGGGCGGGACCGCGACCGCCTCGCGCGCCTCGCCGCCGACCTCCCCGGCGATCCCGAGGTGGTCGTCGTCGACGTGACCGACCCGACCGCGCTGGCCGCCGCCGCGGCGCGGACGCGGGTCCTGGCCACGACCGTCGGCCCGTACGCCCGGCTCGGCCTCCCGGTCGCCCGGGCCTGCGCGGCGGTCGGGACGCAGTACGCCGACATCACCGGCGAGCCGGCGTACGTCGCCGCCCTGGAGCGGGAGGTCGACGCGACGGCCCGGGCGAGCGGCGCGACGCTGGTCGTCTGCTGCGGCTTCGACAGCGTCCCCCACGACCTCGGCGTCCACCTCGCCGTGTCGCGGCTGCCCGACGACGCGGACGTCGTCGTCCGCGGGTACGTCCGGGCCCGCGGGCGGGTCAGCGGCGGGACCGCGCGGACGGCGCTGGCCGCGCTGGGCGACCTCGCCGGCGCGGCCGGCGCGGGCCGCGACGGGACGGACGGTCCCCGCCGCGTGCGGCGCCTCGACCTCGGCGCCCACCGGCCGGGCCGCCTCGGCGGCTGGGCGGTGCCCCTCCCGACGATCGACCCCGCGATCGTGCTCCGCTCGGCCCGCGCGCTGCCGGGGTACGGGACCTCGTTCGCCTACGGCCACTACGCGCACGTCCGTCGGACCGCGACGCTGGTCGGGGCCGGCGCCGGCCTCGGGGCGGCGGCCCTCGCCGCCCGCACGCGACCCGGTCGGGCGCTGCTCGAGCGCCTGCTGCCCGACCCCGGCGAGGGACCGGACGGGGCGGTGCGGGCGGCCGGTCGGTTCACCGTGCTGGTGCTCGGCGAGGTCGGCACGACCCCGGACACCGACGGCCCGGCCCCGGGCAGCGGCGTGGTCGTGCGGGTCCGCGGCGGGGACCCGGGGTACGGCGAGACGGCCCGGATGCTCGCCGAGGCGGCGCTGACGCTGGCCTCCGACGAGCGGCCGGACGTCGCCGGCGTCGTGACGCCGGCCGTCGGGCTCGGTGCCGCCTACCGCCGCCGCCTGGAGGGCGCCGGGATGACCTTCGAGGTCCTCGAGACGCCGACCGCCTGAGCCGCCGCCCCTCCCCCGACCTCAGTCCCGGGTCAGGAGCAGCTGCAGCTCGACGGTCGCGACGTCGGCGACGCTGAGGACGATCGCGGCCCGCGGGACGACGACGTCGAAGTCGGCGAGGGTCACGTCGACGGCCCCGCGGACGACGAGGACGTCGCCGTCGAGCGAGGCGGCGAGCACGACGACGACGTCGCGCTCGACCTCGCCGATGCGCAGCCGCCCGGGCGCGTCGACGACGACCGCGGCGCCCGGCTCGGTCGGGACCTCGAACGCCAGCGGACCGGACAGCTCGAACGACGTCGGGCGATCCCCGATCCGGCGCCGGACCTGGCCGTCCCGCATCCCGCTGTCGCTGGTCAGCGTCGAGAGGTCGGCCGTGATCGTCGCCTCGAGGACCTCCGTGCCGGCGACGACCACCGTGCCGCCGACGTCGGGCGTCCGCCCCACGGCGGTGAACGCCCCGACGGTCGCGAGCTCCTCGTCGATCCGGTACCCGACCCAGCTGCCCGCGCCGGCCGCGCCGTCGAACGCGACGAGGTCGGTCCGGACGGTCCACGTCCCCGACGGATCGACGACGACGTCGGCCGCCGCCGAGCCGCCGTCCCCGGCGTCGACGTCTCCGCCCTCGTCGGTCCCGTCGTCGGCGATCCCGGCCGCACCGACGGCGTCGGCCGCCGGGGCGGTGAGGTCGACCGCCTCCGGGGTCGGGTCGCGCAGGATCAGGAACGCCGCCACGGCGGCGAGTCCGAGGACGGGGAGGGCGACGAGCAGGACGCGGCGCACGGTGACCTCGTGGGGTCCCCGGGTGGAGGGCGGGCCGGGAGCGTCCCGGCGGGGACCACGCACGGGTTCGGAGCGGGCCCGGACCCCGGACGGCGCGGGCGTCCGGCACACTCCGGCCGACGGGGGGTCGGCATGCGGGTGGCGGTGGTGACGGGCGGGTCCAGCGGCATCGGGGCCGCCACGGTCCGGGCGCTGGCCCGGGAGGGGTGGACGGTCGTCGCCGCGGCGCGTCGGACCGACCGGCTCGCGACGCTGGCCGAGGAGGTCGCGGCGGCCGGGGGCCCCGGCCGCGTCGTCCCCGCGACCCTCGACGTCCGGGACACCGTCTCGGTCGACGCGCTGGCCGCGGCGGTCGCGGACGCGCACGGGCGGTGCGACCTGCTCGTCTGCAACGCCGGCGTGGGCGGCGGCGACCTCGAGGACCGCGCCGACCTCGACGAGGTCCTCGACGTCCTCGACGTCGACCTGCTGGGCACGGTGCGGTGCTGCGCGGCGTTCGCGGACCTGCTGGCCCGGTCCGCGCCGTCGCAGGTGGTCGCCGTCGCCTCGGTCGCCGGGAAGCTCGGCGTCGGCCCGCCCGGGTACGTCGCGGCGAAGTTCGGCATGGTCGGGCTGGCCGAGGCGCTCGACCTGGCGTGGCGACCGCGGGGCGTCGCGGTGACGCAGCTGAACCCGGGCTTCGTCCGGACCGAGGGGTTCCCGCAGGCCTGGGCCGACGGCACCCCGGCCGCGCGCGTCGTCGCCGAGCCGGACGACGTCGCCGCGGCGGTCCTCCGGGTCGTGCGGAGCCGCCGCCGCGAGCGGACCGTCCCCGGCTGGTACCGCGCGGTCGTCGTGCTGCGACACACGCTCGCACCGGCGTGGTGGCGGATCGCGGCGGCGACCGACCGACCGCGACGCCGCGAGCGGGCGCTGCGCCGCGACCGCCGCGACCGCACGGCGTGAGCGCCGTCGACCCGGCCGAGCGCGTCCTCCGGGACGTCTTCGGGTTCGCGTCCTTCCGCCCGGCGCAGGCCGACGTCGTCGCGCAGGTCGTCGCCGGCGGGGACGCGCTGGTCGTGATGCCGACCGGGAGCGGCAAGTCCCTCTGCTACCAGGTCCCGGCGCTGGTCCGGGACGGCACGGCCGTGGTCGTCTCGCCCCTGATCGCGCTGATGCGCGACCAGGTCGAGCAGCTGCGCCTGCTCGGCGTCCGCGCCGCGTTCCTGAACTCGACCCTGTCGCTCGACGCGGCCCGCCGCGTCGAGGCCGAGGCCGCCCGGGGCGAGCTCGACCTCCTGTACGTCGCACCGGAACGGCTGGTCGGCGGCCGGTTCATGGCGCTCCTCGACGAGATGTCCCCGGCGCTGTTCGCCGTCGACGAGGCGCACTGCGTCTCGGAGTGGGGCCACGACTTCCGACCCGAGTACCTCGAGCTGGGGCTGCTGCGCGAGCGGTACCCGTGGGTGCCGCGGATGGCGCTGACCGCGACGGCCGACACGGCGACGCGGGCCGAGATCGCCGGTCGGCTGCTGCACCCCGACGCCCTCCACGTCGTGACCGGGTTCGACCGTCCGAACATCCGCTACCTCGTCCGGCCCGACGAGGGCTCGGCGCGGGAGCAGCTGCTGCGGTTCATCACGACCGAGCATCCGGGTGCCGCCGGCATCGTGTACTGCCCGACGCGGCGCCGCGTGGACGAGACCGCCGCCTGGCTGACCGCGCAGGGGCTCGACGCCCTCCCCTACCACGCGGGCATGACCGCGGAGGACCGCGACGCCGTGCAGCAGCGGTTCCGGCGGGAGGACGGCGTCGTCGTCGTCGCGACGATCGCGTTCGGCATGGGCATCGACAAGCCGGACGTCCGGTTCGTCGCCCACCTCTCGCTGCCGCGCAGTCCCGAGGCGTACTACCAGGAGACCGGCCGGGCCGGCCGTGACGGGCTGCCGAGCGACGCCTGGATGCGGTACGCGCTGGCCGACGCGGTGACCCTGCGCCGCCGCATCGAGGAGTCCGACGCCGACGAGGCGCACAAGGCGTACGAGCGGCGGCGCGTCGACGCGATGCTCGGGTACTGCGAGACCGCGACCTGTCGCCGGCGGGTGCTCCTCGCCCACTTCGACGACGACCCGGGCCGCGACTGCGGCAACTGCGACAACTGCCTGGAGCCCCAGGAGACGTGGGACGCGACCGAGGCCGCCCGCAAGGCCCTCTCCTGCGTCTTCCGGACCGACCAGCGGTTCGGCGCGGGGCACGTCATCGCCGTCCTCCTCGGCCGGACCGACGAGCGGATCCTCCGGCTCGGGCACGACCGCGTCTCGACGTTCGGCATCGGCGCGGACCTCGACGAGGGGACGTGGCGCACGGTGCTGCGCCAGCTGGTCGCCGTCGGGGCGCTGGCCCCGACCGAGCACGGTGGCCTCCGGCTGACCGACGCCAGCCGGCCGCTCCTCGAGGGCGGGGCCGAGCTGCACGTCGCCCGACGCCTCGTGCCCGCGGACGGGCCGAGCCGCCGCCGGACGTCGGCCCGCGGGGCGGCGGACGCCGCGACGGCGGAGCTCGACGACGCCGCCCGGGCCCGGTTCGAACGCCTCCGCGGGACGCGGCGCGCCCTCGCGGCCGCGCAGGGCGTCCCGGCGTACGTGGTGCTCAACGACCGGCATCTCGCCGCGATCGCGGCCGCCGCGCCGACGACCCCGTCCGAGCTGCGCGCGCTGCCGGGCATCGGCGACGCGAAGCTGGCCCGGTACGGCGACGCGATCCTCGCCGCCCTCGCGGAGGACGGGACCGACCCGGCGTAGGCTGCAGCCGCTCCCCGGAGGCTCCCATCCCCCCCAGCACCGTGCCCGTCCGCGACCACGCCGGCTTCACGCGGCGCGGCCTCGTGGTCTTCCTGGCCCTCACGATGTCGTTGACGGCGCTCGGGATCGACCTGCTGCTGCCGGCGTTCCCCTCGATGCGCGCGGACCTCGGACTCGCACCCGGCTCGACCGAGATCGCCGGCATCATCACGACGTTCTTCGTCGGCCTCGCGCTCGGCCAGGTCGTGCTCGGGACCGTCAGCGACACCGTCGGCCGCCGCCCGATGCTGCTGCTCGGGCTCGGGCTGTACGTCCTCGGAGCGGTGCTCTCGGTGCTCGCGACGACCCTGCCCGCGCTGCTCGCCGCGCGGTTCGTCTGGGGACTCGGCGCGGCCGGCGGACGGGTGCTCTCGATCGCGATCGTCCGGGACCGGTTCGTCGGCGGTGCGATGGCCAGGACCTACTCCCTGGTGATGGCCCTCTTCGTCATCGTCCCGGTCGTGGCGCCGTCGCTCGGCGCCGTGGTGCTCCGCGTCGTCGGCTGGCGCCAGCTGGTCGGGCTGAACCTCGCGGTCGCCGTGCTCGTCGGCTGGCTGGTCCTCCGCCGGCTCGAGGAGACGCTGGCCCCGGCCGACCGGCGCCCGCTCCGCCCCCGGCTGGTGCTGACGGCCGTCCGGCGCATCGCGACCGACCCGCGGTCCGGACCCCCCGTGCTGGCCCAGGCGGTGCTGTTCGGGGCGTTCGCCAGCTACCTCGCGACGGCCGAGGTCGTCATCGGGGAGGTGTTCGGCCGCCCCGGCGCGTTCCCGCTGGTGTTCGGGGGCATCGCGGTCGTCGCCGGCGCCGGATCGCTGGTGAACGGCCGCGTCGTGGAGCGGGTCGGCATCCCCCGCATGCTCGCGACGGCGCTGACGGGCATGGCCGTCGGCGCGACCGCGCTGGTCGCCCTCGCGGTCGGGTACGACGGCCGACCCCCGATGGCGGCGTGGATCGCGGCGCTCATGCTGGTGATCGTCACGCACGCGACGCTGATCCCGAACCTCTCGACACGGGCGATGGAGCCGATGGGTGACATCGCCGGGGTCGCGAGCGCGGTGATCGGTTCGGTCCTGATCGGCGGCGGGGCCCTCCTCGGCTCGGTGTACGACCGTGCCTACGACGGCACCGTCCGGCCGCTCAGCCTCGCGTTCCTCGGCAGCACCGCGGTGGTGGTGGCGCTGGTCGCCCTGGGCGGCCGGGCCGCGGGACGGCGCGATCGGGCGGCGACGGCGCCGCGCGCGACGGTCGCGCCGCCGCCGGTGGCCTGACCGTCCGTCGACGGCGGCCGATCACCGGAACAGGCGCCCGATGCCGCGGCCGGTCGCGCGTCCGACCACGCGCCGGCCGACGCGCCGGCCGATCGTCCCCTTCCGGACCGCCTGCACGTCGCCGAGCAGCTTCGCCAGCGCGTACAGGAACCCGCGGGTCCTCCCGATGCTCATCCCCGCCCCTCCCCGCGCCCGGGGTCGACGTCGTGCCCGGCAGCGGGAGCGACGAGGGTAAGGACGCCTCCGACACGTGGCTAGCCTGCGGCTCATGTGCTCGCGCGCCCGCTGCCGGACCTGCGGCCTGACCACGTGGTCGGGGTGCGGGGCCCACGTCGACCGCGTGATGCGGGGCGTCCCGGCCGACGAGCGCTGCACCTGCCCGGGGTCCGCCGCGCCGCCGCGGCGCGGGGGCGGGACCGCGACGCGGCGCTCCCTCCTGGCGCTGCTCCGCGGCGGCTGAGCGGGATGGCGGCCGACGGCGCGGGGGGCATCCGACGGCTGCTGGTCGCGAACCGCGGCGAGATCGCGGTCCGCATCATGCGCGCGGCGACGGAGCTGGGCATCACGACGATCGGCGTGCACACCGACGCCGACCGCCGCTCCATCCACCGCGTCAAGGCCGACGAGAGCTACCCGGTCGGTGACCCGGCGCGGCCGCTCGCCGGCTACCTCGACGCCGAGGCCCTCGTCGAGCTGGCCGTCCGGGTCGACGCGGACGCCCTGCACCCGGGGTACGGGTTCCTCTCGGAGTCGCCCCGGCTGGCCCGGGCCTGCGCCGCGGCCGGCGTCGCCTTCGTCGGTCCGCCGGCCGCGGTCCTCGAGGCCGCCGGTGACAAGGTCACGGCCCGCGGCCACGCCGCCGCGGCCGGACTGCCGGTCCTCGCCGCCACGGGCGCCCTCGATCCCAACGCCGACCCGGTGGCCGCGGCCGCCCCGCTCGGGTTCCCGCTGTTCGTGAAGGCCGCGGCCGGGGGCGGCGGTCGGGGCCTCCGCCTCGTCCGGTCCCCCGCCGAGCTGCCCGACGCCATCGCGGCCGCGAGGGCCGAGGCCGAGGGCGGGTTCGGGGACGCCACCGTGTTCCTCGAGCAGGCGGTGCTGCGACCGCGCCACCTCGAGGTCCAGGTGCTCGCCGACGCGACCGGCGAGGTCGTCCACCTCTTCGAGCGGGACTGCTCGGTCCAGCGGCGGCACCAGAAGGTGCTCGAGATCGCACCCGCACCCGCCCTCGACCCCGGGATCAGGGCCGGGCTCTGCGCGGACGCCGTCGCGTTCGCGCGCGAGGTCGGGTACGTGAACGCGGGGACCGTCGAGTTCCTGCTCGGACCGGACGGCCGGCACCACTTCATCGAGATGAACCCGCGCATCCAGGTCGAGCACACGATCACCGAGGAGGTCTGCGACGTCGACCTCGTCCAGGCGCAGCTGCGGATCGCCGGCGGCGCGACGTTGGCCGACCTCGGCCTGACCCAGGACACGATCGCGACGCGGGGCACCGCCATCCAGTGCCGCGTCACCACCGAGGACCCCGCGAACGGGTTCCGGCCGGGGACCGGCCGCATCACGGCCTACCGCTCCACGGGCGGCCACGGCGTCCGGCTGGACGCCGGGACGATGGACGTCGGGACGGAGGTCTCCCCGTACTTCGACTCGCTGCTGGCGAAGCTGACGTCCCGCGGCCCGGACCTGCCGTCGGCGGCGCGGCGGGCCCGCCGCGCGCTCGCGGAGTTCCGCGTCCGCGGCGTCCCGACGAACCTCGGCTTCCTCCGCGCGCTGCTCGAGGACCCGGAGCAGCTCGTCCGCGAGCTGTCGACGGCGTACCTCGACGACCATCCGGAGCTGCTCGCCGCCGGCGGCGGCCGGGACCGGGTCAGCCGGCTGCTCGAGCACGTCGGCGACGTCACGGTGAACCGCCCCCACGGTCCGCCGCCGGGCCGCCCCGAGCCCCGGGAGCTGCTCCCGCCGGCGCCGGAGGGGACGCCGCCGGACGGCACCCGGCAGCGCCTGCTGGCCGACGGCCCCGAGGCGTTCGCCGCCCGGATGCGCGCGTCCACGGCGCTCCTGGTCACGGACACGACGCTGCGCGACGCGCACCAGTCGCTGCTCGCGACGCGGATGCGGACCCACGACATGCTCGGGGGCGCACCGCACCTCGCGCACCGGCTGTCGGGGCTGCTCTCGCTCGAGGCCTGGGGCGGCGCGACGTACGACGCGGCGCTGCGGTTCCTCCACGAGGACCCGTGGGAGCGGCTGGCCGCCCTGCGCGCGGCCGTCCCGAACGTCTGCCTCCAGATGCTGCTGCGCGGTCAGAACGCGCTGGGGTACCGCCGCTACCCCGCCGACGTCGTCCGGGCGTTCGTGCGGGAGGCCGCCGACGTCGGGGTCGACGTGTTCCGGGTCTTCGACGCGCTGAACGACGTGGACCGCATGCGGCCGGCGATCGAGGCCGTGCGCGAGGTCGGCCGTCTCGCCGAGGGCACGCTGTGCTACTCCGGGGACCTCGCCGACCCCCGCGAGGACCTCTACACCCTCGACCACTACCTCCGGACGGCCGAGGGCCTGGTCGCGGCCGGCGCGCACGTGCTGGCGGTGAAGGACATGGCCGGCGTGCTCCGTCCACCGGCGGCCGCGACGCTGATCGCGGCGCTGCGGGATCGCTTCGACCTGCCGGTGCACCTGCACACGCACGACACGCTGGGCGGGCAGACCGCGACGTACCTCGCCGCCGTCGGGGCCGGGGTGGACGCGGTGGACGCCGCGGCGGCGCCGCTGGCCGGGACCACCAGCCAGCCGCCGCTGCCGGCCGTGGTCGCGATGGTGGCCGGGACGCCACGGGACACCGGCCTCGACCTCGACGCCCTGCTCGACCTCGAGCCGTACTGGCAGGCGGTCCGGGCGGCCTCCGCCCCGTTCGACGAGGCGCTCCGGGCGCCGACCGGCCGCGTCCTGCGCCACGCCATGCCCGGGGGCCAGATCACGAACCTCATGCAGCAGGCCGCCGCGCTCGGCGTCGAGGGCGGGTTCGACGCGCTGGCCGACCGGTACGTCGCGGCCGACCGGCTCCTCGGCCGCCTCATCAAGGTCACGCCGACGTCGAAGGTCGTGGGCGACCTCGCGATCTGGCTCGCGATCAACGACGTGACGCCGGAGGAGCTGGTCGAGGACCCCGGCCGGTACGCGCTGCCGGCCTCGGTGCTGGACCTGCTGGCCGGGGACCTCGGGACGCCGCCCGGCGGCTGGCCCGAGCCGCTGCGCTCCCGTGTGCTGGCGGCCCACGGGGTGACGCTGACCGAGCCGACCCTCGCGCCCGAGGACGCCGCCGCGCTGTCGCGGCCGGGCCCCGCGGCCCGGACGCTCCTCTCCGAGCTGATGCTGCCCGGGCCGACGCGGGAGTTCCACGCGGCGCGCGAGCGGTACGGGGACCTCTCCGTGCTGCCGACCGAGGTGTTCTGGCACGGCCTCGCCCCCGACCGCGAGGTCTCGCTCGAGCTGGAACCGGGGGTCGAGGTCACGCTCGCCCTCGAGGCCGTCGGCGAGGTCGACGAGACCGGCCACCGGTCGCTGCACCTCCGCGTCAACGGCCTCCCGCGGACGGTCGAGGTGCTCGACCGCGCCGCCGGCACCGCGCTCGAGGAGCGCATCCTGGCCGACCCGGCCGAGCCCGGGCACCTCGCGGCCCAGATGACCGGCGTCGTGACCCTCACGGTCGCGGAGGGGGACGTCCTGACGGCCGGGGCGACGGTCGGCTCGATCGAGGCGATGAAGATGGAGTCGCCGCTGCGGGCACCGGTCGACGGCCGCGTCGCCCGGGTCGTCGTCACGTCGGGGACCCGTGTCGAGGCCGGCGACCTGCTGCTCGCGGTCGAACCCGGCGACGGGGCGGCCTGACGTGTCGCGCGACGTGGCGGGCGACCCCCGGCTGGCGCTGCTCCACGCCCGCCGGACCGTGTCCCGGCTGGGACCGCCCGGACCGGACGCCGCCGAGCTGGCCGCGATGCTCGATGCGGCCGACGCGGCCCCGGACCACGGCCGCCTGCACCCGTGGCGGCTCACGGTGCTCGACGGCCCCACCCGGGACGCGCTGTCCGACGCCTACGCGGCCGCCGCCGCGGCCCGGGGGGAGGACGCCGAGGCCGTCGCCCGCGCCCGCTCGAAGCCGCTGCGCGGACCGGTCGTCGTCGCCGCGGTCGCCCGGACCGTCCCCCACCCGAGGGTCCCCGCCTGGGAGCAGCTGGCCGCGGCGGCCTGCGCCGTGCAGAACCTCTGCCTGGCCGCGACGGCCCTCGGGTACGGCTCGGCCTGGCGGACCGGCACGGCCGTCGAGGACCCCGGCGTCCGTGCCGTGCTGGACCTCGACCCCGACGACCGTCTGATCGGGTTCGTGCACCTCGGCACGCCCACCGCCTGAGACGGCCGGAGGGGAGGGCCGTGGCCCTCCCCTCCGTGGATCGTGCGGCCCGGTCGGACCGGGCGGATCGCTCAGCTGCAGCCGCTGGTCGCGCCGCAGGACTGGCAGACGTGGCAGGCACCCGCCCGCTGCATCTTGATCCCGCACTCGAGGCACATCGGCGCGTCGACGTCGACGGGGACCGACGAGCCCTCGAACGCCACCGGCGCCGCCGGCGCCGTGGCCGCGGGGACCGGGGCCGCCGGGGCGGTCGCGGCACCGTCGCCGAGCTGCGGCGCGGCGCCGTGATCGCCGTCCAGGGCGGCCGTCCGCTCGGCGACCGAGTAGATGCCGAGCCGGTCCCGGGTCTCGTAGGGCAGGTACTCCAGCGCGAGCTTCCGGGCGACGTAGTCGACGATGGAGGAGGCGAAGCGGATCTCCTCGTCGTCGGTCAGGCCGGCCGGCTCGAACCGCATGTTCATGAACTTCGAGACGTACGTCTCGAGCGGGACCCCGTACTGCAGGCCGACCGAGACGCTGATCGCGAAGGCGTCGAGCAGCCCGGACAGGGTCGAGCCCTGCTTCCCGAGCTTGACGAAGATCTCGCCGAGCCCGTCACCCGGGTACTCGCCGGCGGTGAGGTAGCCGGTGGCGTCCCCGACCGCGAACGAGATCGTCTGCGACGGCCGCGTCTTCGGCAGCTTCCGCCGCGTCGGGACGTTCACCGTCTCGACGACGGTGGCCGGGGCCTCCTTCGCCTCGCCGTCCGACTTCTTCGAGACGGAGAGGGGCTGGGCGACCTTGCAGTTGTCGCGGTAGATCGCGATGGCCTTGATGCCGAGCTTCCACGCGTCGACGTGGAGCTGCTCGACCTCGTCGACCGTCGCGGTCTCGGGCAGGTTGACCGTCTTCGAGATCGCACCGGAGATGAACGGCTGGGCCGCGGCCATCATCCGGACGTGACCCATGTAGTGGATGGCGTCGTCGCCCATCGCGCACTGGAACACCATCGTGTGCTCCGGGCGGAGGGCCGGGGCGCCGTGGATCGACTTGTTCTCGTCGATGTACGCGACGATCGCCTCGATCTGCTCCTCGGTGTAGCCGAGGTGGCGGAGCGCCTGCGGCACCGTCTGGTTGACGATGACGATGGAGCCGCCGCCGACCAGCTTCTTCAGCTTCACGAGTCCGAGGTCGGGCTCGATGCCGGTCGTGTCGCAGTCCATCATCAGGCCGATGGTCCCGGTCGGGGCCAGGACGGTCGCCTGCGCGTTCCGGTAGCCGTGCTCGCGACCGAGCTCGAGCGCGGCGTCCCACGAGGCGCGGGCGGCGTCCATCAGGTCCTGCGGGACCGGGCGGGGGTCGATGTCGTCGACCGCCGCGCGGTGCTTCCCGATGACCCGGAGCATCGCCGTCTCGTTCTTCCGGTAGCCGTTGTGCGGCCCCTTGACCCGGGCCAGCTCGGCCGAGGTCCGGTAGGCGGCCCCGGTCATCAGCGCCGTCAGCGCCCCGGCCCAGGCCCGGCCCTCGTCCGAGTCGTACGGCAGCCCGATCGACATCAGCAGCCCGCCGAGGTTGGCGTACCCGAGGCCGAGCTCGCGGAAGTCGAGGGCGTTGCGCCCGATCTTCTCGGTCGGGTACGACGAGTACCCGACGATGATCTCCTGGGCGGTGAACACGATCTCGACGGCCCGCTCGTACGACTCGACGTCGAACCGACCGAGCGTGTAGTCGTAGAACTTCTTCAGGTTCAGGCTGGCCAGGTTGCAGGCCGAGTTGTCGAGGTGCATGTACTCGCTGCACGGGTTCGAGCCGTTGATGCGGCCGGACTCGGGCGAGGTGTGCCAGTCGTTGATCGTGGTGTCGTACTGCATGCCGGGGTCGGCGCACTCCCACGCGGCCTGCGCGAACTGGCGCATCAGGTCACGGGCGGACCGCGTCTCGACGACCTCGCCCGTGGTCACGGCGCGGAGCGCGAACTCCTCGTCGTTCTCGTAGGCGCGCATGAACTCGTCGGTGACCCGGACCGAGTTGTTGGCGTTCTGGTACTGGACGCTGGCGTAGTCGGCCCCGTCCAGGTCCATGTCGAACCCGGCCTCGCGCAGCACGCGGATCTTCTTCTCCTCGCGGGCCTTGGTCCAGATGAACTCCTCGACGTCCGGGTGGTCGACGTTGAGGATGACCATCTTGGCCGCGCGCCGGGTCTTGCCGCCCGACTTGATCGTCCCCGCGGACGCGTCGGCGCCCCGCATGAACGAGACCGGACCGCTGGACTCGCCGCCGCCCTTCAGGTGCTCCTTCGAGGACCGGATCGAGGACAGGTTGATGCCCGACCCCGAGCCGCCCTTGAAGATCGTCCCCTCCTCGACGTACCAGTTGAGGATGGAGGACATGGTGTCCTCGACCGAGAGGATGAAGCAGGCCGAGCACTGCGGCTTCTCCTCGACCCCGACGTTGAACCACACGGGCGAGTTGAACGCGGCCTTCTGGTTGACGAGCAGGTGCTTCAGCTCGGCGTTGAACACCTCGGCGGCGTCGGCGTCGGCGAAGTACCCGCCGTCGATCCCCCAGCCGGTGATGGTGTCGGCGACGCGGTCGACCATCTGACGGACGCTCCGCTCGCGCTGCGGCGTGCCGAGCTGACCGCGGAAGTACTTCTGCGACACGATCTGCGTCGCCATCATCGACCACGACGTCGGGAACTCGACGCCGCGCTGCTCGAACGAGACCGAGCCGTCGCGCCAGTTGGTCAGCACGGCGTCACGGAGCTCCCACTCGAGCTCGTCGTAGGGGTGGACCCCCGGGGTCGTGAAGGTCCGCTCGAAGCGGAGGCCGGAGCGGCCCTTCGACTCGACGACCGTCATGCCCTGCGGCTCGCGGTCGAGGTCGGGTGCGGTGCGCTTGCCCATGGATGTGTGCCCTCTCGTGCGTCGTGGCCGCCGGAGCGCCCTCGGAGGCGGGCCGTGGCCGTGATGGTGGGGCGACGGTGCGGGGCCCGGCGGTCCTTCCGATCCTGGGGGTCCCGGTGTCGTCCCGTGATGGGTGCGGTGCTCCTGTCGTGGTGCGCGTGCGTCGGTGCGCGTGCGGCCGTGCCGTCCCCCCCTGCCGCGCACGCCGTCCGACCGCGGCCGGGCGACGGGACGGGGCACCGCGGGGGTCCGGGGCCCGGCGCACGGACGGCGGGTCCCTCGTCCCCGGTGGCCCCGGCCGCCCCCGGGGGGTCGGCGCGGAACTACACGTGTGGAAGACGCCCCCCACTCTGCCGCGCGGGTGCGACCCGCGCAAGCACCCCGAGCGACGCCGATCGGGGGACGGACCACCAGCGGTCGGCGTTCGTCCGCCGGCCGACCACAACCGATGGTGGCCCCGGCCCGCTCGTCCCCGGCGCGTCCCCCGTCCCACCGCACCCCGTCCCCCGTCCGTCCCCGCCCCGTCCCCCGACGGTCCCCAGGCCGTCGCCGCGACGCGCGCACGCGGACCGCGCATCCGGTGCTGCCCACGTGCGACCCGCGCGCGCACGCCGGTCACCGGTCCCCGCGTGCGGCCCGTCACTACCCTCCGCGGTCCCGCGCGGCGGCACGGCCCGCGGCCCCGCCCCACCGGAGGCGCCGTGGCCCACGACGAGGACCCCCCGGCCCAGCCCCGCGTCCCGGTCTGGCTCGACACCGCCGCCCAGCTGACGTGGCGCGCGCTGGTCGTGCTGACCGGGGTCGGCGCGCTGGTGCTGCTGGTCACGCGCCTCTACCTCGTCTCGCTCCCCGTCGTCATCGCGCTGATCCTCGCGACCATCGCCGTCCCGCCCGCACGCCGGCTCGAGCGCCGCGGCCTGCCCCGCCTCGCCGCGGCCTCGATCGTCGTCGCCGGCGGCGGCGGTGCGCTCGTCGGCGGCGTCGCCCTGCTCGTCCCGGCCTTCGCCGACCAGGTCGGCGATCTCGGGCCGACCGTGCTCGACGCGTTCTCCCGGCTGCTCGAGTGGCTCGAGGCGTCGCCGCTCGGCATCGACCGCGCGCAGCTCGACGGACTGCTCGCCGACGCCCTCGGCAACGTCGGGGCCCTCTCCGGCGAGCTCGCGACCCGGGCCGGCTCGATCGCCATCGC
The DNA here is from genome assembly GCA_017852335.1 of Actinomycetota bacterium. Taxonomy (GTDB): domain Bacteria; phylum Actinomycetota; class Nitriliruptoria; order Nitriliruptorales; family Nitriliruptoraceae; genus CSBr16-57R1. The sequence continues at coordinate 17,585 of JAFMLG010000037.1, forward strand.
CGTCGGTGAGGTCCTGACGGCCCTCGTGCTGGCCGTCGTCCTCCTGTTCTTCTTCGTGAAGGACGGCGAGGACCTCGTGGGATGGTTCATCGCCCGGACGCCGGCGCGGCTGCGGGACGACGTCCGGGCCGCGGGCGCGCGGGGCTGGGGCGCGCTCGCGGGGTACGTCCGCGGCACGGCGGCCATCGCCCTGATCGACGCCATCGGTGTCGGCGTCGGGCTGCTCGTCGTCGGCGTCCCGCTGGTGCTGCCGCTCACCGTCCTCGTCTTCGTCGGCGGGTTCGTGCCGGTGATCGGCGCGTTCACCTCGGGGCTGCTCGCGACGCTGGTCGCGCTGGCCGCCGGTGGCCTGTCCTCGGCCCTCGCCGTCCTCGCCGTCGTCCTCGTCGTGCAGCAGGTCGAGGGCAACGTCCTCCAGCCCGTCATCATGCGCCGGGCCGTGGCGCTGCACCCGGTCGTCATCCTCGGCGTCCTCACGGCCGGCACCGTCGTCGTCGGGCTGGCCGGGGCGTTCCTCGCCGTGCCGCTGGCGGCGACGCTGGCCGCGGTCGGGAACGAGCTGCGACTCCGGGGCGAGCTGCGCCGCGCCGGCACGGCGCCCGGCCCGCGGCCCGTCGGCGGCCGCGGCATCGACCCCGTCCTGGTCCTCCCCG
>JAFMLG010000038.1 GCA_017852335.1 Actinomycetota bacterium
TCACGCCGGCGTGCTCGTAGAAGTTCGCGTCCTCGGTCGCGAGGATCGCGTCGATGACGACCTGCGGGACCTGGTCGAGCGTGACCGGGTCGCGGTTCTCCTCGAACGTCAGCTCGGCCAGCAGCGAGCCGTCGGTCGCGTACAGGAACGAGTTCTCGGGCACCAGGCTGGCCGAGGCGATGTCGACGGTCTCGTCGAGGAGCTCCGTCCGGACGTTCCCGAGCAGTCCCGACGCGATCGGGAGCGCCGGCAGCGCGGTCGCGGCCAGCATGCCGGCGGCGAGCACGACGACGAGGACGACGCCGAGGAGACGGCCGGCGAGGCCCGTCGAGGAGGACATGGGGCGAGGCTACCGACGGCCCACGGCTACCCTCGGACCCGATGGACCCTCACGACGCCGGCCGAGGCCGACTCCACGGCTCGGCCCGGCGGAACGGGCGGGGCCGCGCCGCGCGCGCCGTCCTCGCGCTGGTCGCCGCCGCGCTCGTCGCCCCCGTCCTCGGCGCCCTCGTCCCCGCGCCGGCGTCGGCGCAGGATGCCGAGGTGCCGTCCGGCCCCACGGTGCGCCGGGTCGAGGTCCTCCCCGTGGCGGACGGGTTCCTCGACCCGCCGGTCGCCGACCAGATCGCCGACGTGCTGGACCTCGCGGCCCGTGAGGAAGCCGAGCTCGTCGTCCTGCAGCTGGACCTCGCGGGCGGGGTGCGGATCGACGCCGCGGACCTGACCACCCGCATCGCCGCGAGCCCCGTCCCCGTCGTCGTGTTCGTGGCCCCGATCGCGACCGCGCCCCGCGCCGCCGGGGCCGCCGGTGCGGCCTTCGCCGCCGCCCACGTCCGGGCCGTCGCCCCCGATGCGACCGTCGGGCCGCTCGACCCGCTGGACCTGCGCCCGGGCGCCGCCGTCCCCGCGGACCCGGTCGGCACCGCCGCCGCGACGCCGCGGGCCGCCGTGCCGTCGTCCGAGGCCGTCGCCGTCCTCACCCGGACCGCCGGGACCGAGGTCGCGGCCGACGAGCTCGTCGCAGCCGGGCTGGCCAGAACCGCGACCGGCGTCGAGCCGCTGCTCGTCGAGCTCGACGGCACCACGGTGCTGACCGTGGACGGCGAGCGGACCCTCCGGCTGCGGCCGGACGAGGTCGCCGTGCGGTTCCACTCGCTGGGGCTGTGGCGCCGGCTGCTCCACGCCGCGACCGCCGCGCCGTTCGTCTACCTGCTGCTGGTCGTCGGCCTGGGGATGCTGCTGTTCGAGGTGTTCCAGCCGGGGTTCGGGATCGCCGGGCTGGCCGGGGTGATCACGACCGTCGTCGGCGCGTTCGGCGCGTTCGTCCTGCCGGTCCGGTGGTGGGCGGTGGCGCTGGTGGTCCTCGGTCTGCTGCTGTACGCGCTCGACACGGCGGTCGCCGGGTTCGGGCCGGTGACGCTGGCCGCGACCGCGTCGTTCGCGGCCGGCTCGTGGTGGTTCTACGCCGCGCCGGTCCTGCAGCTGCCGTGGTGGCTGGTCGCGCTGACCACGCTGACGGCGCTGATCTTCTTCGTGCTGGTCCTGACGGTGGTGCTGAGGGCCCAGGCGGGCCCCGAGGGGACCGACCTCGGGGACCTCGTCGGACGACCCGGGGTCGTGCGCTCGGTGCTGAACCCCGAGGGGCACGTCTTCATCGACGGGGCGCTGTGGCGGGCACGGTGGGTCGGCGACGGCCGGGCCGGGGTCGGCACGCCCGTCACCGTCCGGTCCGTCGACGGTCCGGTCGTGCTGGTGGGGGCGTTCGACGCGGCCTCGACGACCCCGCGGGGCGGCGCCGTCGAGGGGTCCGGGTCCGCGCCGGTCGCCTAGCCTCATCGCGTCGGGGCGCGCGGGCCGCCACGACGCCGCGATCCGGAGGTGCGAGGTGGCCCGGTACGAGTACGCGACCGTCCCGCTGATCAGCCACGCGCTGCAGCAGATCCTGAACCAGTGGGGGGAGGACGGCTGGGAGCTGGTCACCGTCGTCGAGAACGTCGCCTACTTCAAGCGCGCGAAGGCGGACGCGTGAGCAACAGGGATCGCCTCGCGGCCGCCGGCCTGACGCTGCCGCCGGTCCCCGCGCCCGCCGCCGCCTACGTTCCGGCTATCCGCCACGGCGACCTCGTCGTCGTCTCGGGGCAGCTGCCGCTGCGCGACGGTGTGCTGCTCGCGACCGGGCTGGTCGGCACGGACGTCACGCAGGACGATGCGGCCGAGCTGGCCCGCGTCTGCGCCCTGAACGCCCTCGCCGCCGCAGCCTCGGTAGCTGGCGGCCTCGACGCCATCGCGTCCGTGCTGCGCGTCGGGGTGTTCGTCGCCGGCGCTGACGGGTTCGCCGCCCAGCACCTCGTCGCGAACGGCGCGTCGCAGCTGTTCGGCGACGTGCTCGGGCCCGACGCCGTGCACGCCCGAGCGGCCGTGGGCGTCGCCCGTCTGCCGCTCGACGCGCCGGTCGAGGTGGAGGCGATGATGGCCGTCGTCGCGGGCGCGTGAGGCCGCTCGCCGAGGCGCACGTCGTCATCACCGGCGGCGCCGGCTTCCTCGGGTCGTACCTCTGCGAGCGGTTCCTGCGCGAGGGTTCGCGGGTCACCGCCGTCGACAACCTGCTGACCGGACGGCGCGGGAACATCGCCCATCTCGGCGACGTCGACGGGTTCGCCCTGGTCGAGCACGACGTGACGAAGCACCTCGACGTCCCGGGGGACGTCGACGCGATCCTGCACTTCGCCTCACCGGCCTCGCCCATCGACTACCTGCGCCTGCCGATCCCGACGATGAAGGTCGGGGCGCTCGGGACGCACAACATGCTCGGGCTCGCGAAGGCGAAGGGCGCACGGTTCCTGCTGGCCTCGACGTCCGAGGTGTACGGCGACCCGCAGGTCCACCCGCAGCCCGAGTCCTACTGGGGCCACGTCAACCCGATCGGCCCCCGCGGCGTGTACGACGAGGCGAAGCGGTTCGCCGAGGCGCTGACCTTCGCCTACCACCGCAGCCACGGCGTCGACGTCCGTGTCGCCCGCATCTTCAACACGTACGGACCGCGGATGCGCATGGAGGACGGCCGGGCCGTTCCGGCGTTCATGAACGCGGCGCTGGGCGACGTTCCGCTGCCCGTCCACGGTGACGGGACCCAGACGCGGTCGCTGTCCTACGTGGACGACATGGTCGACGGCTTCCTGGCGCTGCTGACCCACGACGAGGTCGGTCCGGTGAACCTCGGCTCGCCGTTCGAGGTCACGATGCTGGAGCTGGCCGAGGCGGTGCAGGACGCCTGCGGGTCGCACCCCGGGGTCGTCCTCCACCCGCGGCCGGTCGACGACCCGCAGGTGCGGCGACCGGACACGACCCTCGCCGAGCGGGTGTTGGGATGGCGGGCCGCGACGCCGCTGGCTGAGGGGCTCGCACGGACCGCGGCCTGGTGGCGGGAGCAGCGCTCGACCGCAGCCTGACCGGGCCGGTCAGGCCCGGGTCACTCGCAGCACTTCCCGAGCCACCCGCAGCCGCGGCACCGGGTGTGGGCGTGCTCCTGCATCAGCGTCCCGTCGCAGACCGGGCAGGGGGCGCCGGCGACCTGTCCGACGTCGCAGCCGGCCACGACCGGACGGACGACGCCCGGTGTCGGCGGTGTCGGAGCGGTGCGCTGGTCAATGCGCGGGAGGCTACGCCCCGAGTCCCAGCGCGGCCGCGATCTCGCGCGTCGCGGTCGAGCGGTTCAGGGTGTAGAGGTGCAGCCCCGGCGCGCCGGCCGCCAGCAGGTCGCGGCAGAGCTCCGTCGCGGCCTCGACACCGACCGCCCGGACCGCCGCCGGGTCGTCCCCGACGGCGGCCAGGCGCTCGACCAGCCACGCCGGGACCGTCGCACCGGAGAGCTGCGCGAAGCGCTCGATCTGGGCGAGGTTCGTGACCGGCATGATCCCCGGCAGGACTGGCTTCGTGCAGCCGAGCGCCGCCAGGTCCGCGACCAGCCGCTCCCACTGCACCGCCTCGAAGAAGAACTGCGTCACCGCGTAGTCGGCCGCCTCGAGCTTCGCCGCGAGGTGCCGTCGGTCCTCGGCCACCGACGTCGCCAGCGGGTGGCCCTCCGGGTGCGCGGCGACGCCGATCCCGGTGCCGTCGCCGGCCACCTCCCGGACCAGCGCGACGAGGTCCGCCGCGTGCTCGAGCTCGCGGAACGGCTCGACGTCCGGCGGCGGGTCGCCGCGCAGCGCCAGGACGTTGCGCACGCCGGCGTCGCGGTACCCGGCGACGATCGCGGTCAGTTCGGCGCGCGTGTGCTGGACGGCGGTGAGGTGCGCGACCGGGTTCCAGCCGTCGGCGAGGAGGTCGACGACGAGGCCGTGGGTGAGGTCGCGCGTCGAGCCGCCGGCGCCGTAGGTCACCGAGACGAAGGCCGGGGTCAGCGGGGCGAGCGTCGCGACCGTCTCCCGCAGGGTCGCGGCGGCCTCGGGCGTCCGGGGCGGGAAGAACTCGAAGGACAGCGTCGGGCCGGGGGCCAGCAGCTCGGGCACGGGGGTGCCGACCCGCGCGGCGCCGGGTCCGGTCGGGGCGGCCCGGTCGGTCATCGCGCCGTCCGCCGGCCGGGCCGGGCCAGCCGCAGCCGCACGTCCACCGTCACGACCCCCTGGCCCGCGGGCCGGACCATGATCGGGTTCAGGTCCAGCTCGGCGATCTCGGGCAGGTCCTCGACCATCGCCCCGACGCGGTGCAGCAGGTCGGTCAGCGCCGGGACGTCGGCCGGCGGGGCGCCGCGGTAGCCGCGGAGCAGCGGCGCCATCCGCAGGGAGGACAGCATCTCGGTGACGTCGACGTCGGTGATCGGCGTGATCCGGACCGCGACGTCCCGGAGCAGCTCGACGAGCGTCCCGCCCATGCCGGTCACGACGATCGGACCGAACGAGGGGTCGTGGGTCACGCCGACGACCATCTCGATGCCCCCGGTCACCATCTCCTGGACGAGCAGGTGCTCGCCGTGCTCGCCGAGGTCGTGGCGGGCGAGATCGGCCCGGATGCGCGTCACGGCCTCGGCCGCGGCCGCCGCGGTCCGCAGGTCCAGCGCCAACCCCCCGACGTCGGACTTGTGCAGGGACGTCGCGACCTTCACGGCGACGGGGACGCCCCAGTCGCGCTGGTGGGCCGCGGCCTCGTCGGGGGTCGTCACGAAGGCGGCCCGGGCGGTCGGGACGCCGTAGGCGTCGAGGACCGCGGCGGCCTCCTCGGTGGTGCACCACCGGCCGTCGGCCGGCGCGTCGGTCAGCACGCGCGCGACGGCGGCCCGGCCGGCGTCGACGTCCATGCCGTCCGGTCGCACGACGGTCCCCAGCGGCCGGCGCCGCCACCCGCCGTACGCGGCGACGCGGCCGAGGGCCCGGGCGGCGTCCTCGGGGAAGGCGAAGGCCGGGATCCGGGCCGCGGCCAGGGCCGGGGGGAGGTCCGCCGCCGAGAGGAACACGCCGAGCACCGGCTTCTCGGCCGGCACGTCGGCCCGGGCGGCGGCGATCGCGGCGGCGACGGCGTCCGGGTCCGACGTCCCCGTCGGGATGAAGATGACCATCACGGCGTCGACCTCGTCGGCCGCGCCGAGGGCCGCGAGCGCCCGGCCGTACGCCGCGGGCGAGGCCGAGGCGATCATGTCGACCGGGTTCGCGATGCCGGCCTCGGTCGGGAGGAACTCCCGGAGCGTGGCGCGGGTCCGGTCACTCAGCGCCGGGACCTCGAGGCCGTTCGACTCGAGCGCGTCGGCCGCGAGGATCCCCGGGCCGCCGGCGTTGGTCAGCACCGCGACCCGCCCGCCGGGCGGCAGCGGCTGGTCCGCCAGCAGCGTCGCGACGTCGAACAGCTCGGCCAGCGTGTCGGTCCGGATCACGCCGGTCTGGGCGAACAGGGCCTCCACGGCCGTGTCCCCGGCCGAGATCGCGGCCGTATGGCTGGCGGCCGCTCGCTCGCCCGCCCCGGTCCGGCCGGCCTTCACCGCGACGATCGGCTTCGCGCGCGAGACGCGGCGGGCGATGCGGGAGAACCGCCGCGGGTTCCCGAAGGACTCGAGGTACATCAGCACGACGTCGGTGTCGGGATCCTCCTCCCAGTACTGCAGGAGGTCGTTGCCCGAGACGTCGGCCTTGTTCCCGACCGAGACGAACGTCGAGATGCCGAGTCCGCGCCGCTCGACGTGGTCGAGGACGGCCAGCCCCAGCGCCCCGGACTGCGAGGACATCGCGACCCGGCCGGGTCGGGGGAACACCGTCGAGAACGTCGTGTTCATCCGGACGTCGGCCGCGCCGTTCATCAGGCCCATGCAGTTCGGCCCGACCAGGCGCAGGCCGTGGCTCCCGGCGACGGCGAGCAGCTCCTCCTGGGCCGCCTCGCCGCCGTCGACCTCGGCGAACCCGGCCGAGATCACGCAGACCGCCCCCACGCCGAGCCGTCCCGCCTCGTCGACGACGCCGGCGACCAGCGGCGCCGGGACGCAGACGACGACGAGGTCCGGCACCTCCGGGCAGGCCGAGAGCGACGGGTAGGCGGCGACGCCCTGGACCGCCGAGGCGTTGGGGTTGACCGGGTAGACGGCGCCGTGGAACGCGCCTCGGATCGCGTTGTCGAGGACTAGCCCACCGATCGCGGTCCGGTCGCGCGACGCGCCGACGACCGCGATGCGGTCGGGCCGCAGGAACCGGGCCACGGCGGCGACGGCGGCCGTCCGCTCGTCCTCGTCCATCGCGGCGAGGAAGCCGGCGGTCCCGGTCAGGTCGAGGTCGCGGCGGGCCACGCCGTCCTCGGTGTCGCCCCGCCACTCGAGCCCGAGCTCACGGACGAGGTTCAGCATCCGGGCGTTGCTCGCGAGCATGTCCCCGACCAGATGCGTCACGCCGGCGGCCGCCGCCCGCAGCGCGACCTCCCGGACCAGCGCCGTGCCGAGGCCGCGGCCCTGCTCGGCGTCCTCGACGAGCGTGGCGAACTCGGCGACCTCCGGCCGGTCGGGCAGGCGTTCGAACCGGGCGATGCCGAGCATCCGCTCGACCTCGCCGCGGCCGCGGGTCGCGGCGACGGCGAACTGGCGGGCCGGGTCGAGGTCGACGAACCGGCCGACGTTCGTCCGGTCCAGCGTGAACGGGCCCATGAACCGCGCCCGCCGGGACTCGGGCGAGGTCCGGTCCCACATCGCGAGCAGCCGGTCGGCGTCGTCGGGCGCGACCGCGCGCAGCCGCACGACCGTGCCGTCGGTCAGAGCGTGGTCGCGGGGCAGGTCCGGGGCGGGGGGGCGGGCGCTCACGCCGCGTCCCCGTCGTCCTCCCCGGGGCGGGACGGCCGGGTGTTGAAGTAGCCGGCCTCCGGGTGGTGGAGGACGATGGCCGACGTCGACTGCTCGGGGTGCAGCATGAACTCGTCGGTCAGGTCCACGCCGATCCGCGTGGGATCGACCAGCCGGAACAGCTTCGTCTGGTCCTCGAGGTCCGGGCAGGCCGGGTACCCGAACGAGAACCGCGAGCCGCGGTACCCCTGCCGGAACCAGTCGTGGGGCGTCGGGCCGTCGTCGCCGGCGATGTCAAGCTCCTCGCGGATGCGACGGTGCCAGCCCTCGGCCAGCGCCTCGGCCATCTCGACGCCGAAGCCGTGGGCGTACAGGTACTCCTGGTACCGGTCGGCGGCGAAGAGGTCCTGCGCGACCTCCGAGATGCGCGGCCCCATCGTGACGACCTGCACGCCGAGCACGTCGGGCACGCCGTCGTCGACCGGCCGGAGGAAGTCGGCGATGCAGAGGAACCGGCCGCGGTTCTGCCGGGGGAAGGTGAACCGCTCGAGCTCGCGCTCCAGCGGCGCCTCGGGGTCCCAGACGACGACGTCGTCGCCGTCGCCGTTCGCCGGGAAGTAGCCGTACACGACCGAGGGCGCCACGACCCGCTCGGCCTTCGCGCGCGCGACCCACTCGCGCAGCACCGGCCGGGCCTCGCGCTCGAGCAGGTCGCGGTACCCGTCGGGGCCGAGGTCGCCCGGCGTGAACCCCCACTGGTTGCGGAACAGCGCGACCTCGTTGATCAGCGGCGCGACGTCGTCGATCGGGACGCCCCGGACGACGCGCGAGCCCCAGAACGGCGGCGTCGGCACGGGGACGTCGGACGCGACGGCCGACCGCGGCCGGCCGTGGCGGTCGACCGCCGGTGGCGCCTCCGCGGCGCGACGGGTGGGCCGGGGCCGGCGGGGGACCCGGGCGGCCGGACCGTCCCCGGACGCGCCCGCATCATCGGCACGGTCGTCATCGCCGTCGTCGCCCGGTGCGGCCGCGTCCTGCGCCGCATCGGCACCGTTCGCGGCGCTCGCCCCGACGACCACGTCGTCGAGGACCCGCAGCGCCTCGAACGCGTCGCGGCAGTAGAAGACGGAGCCCTCGTACAGCGCCCGTAGGTCGTCCTCGACGTAGCCGCGGGTCAGCGCCGCCCCGCCGAGCAGCACCGGGTACCGCGCGAGGCCGCGGGAGTTCATCTCCTCGAGGTTCTCGCGCATGATGACCGTCGACTTCACGAGCAGGCCCGACATCCCGATGGCGTCGACGGTGTGCTCCTCGGCGGCGCCGAGGATCTGGTCGATGGACTGCTTGATCCCGAGGTTCACCACGGCCCAGCCGTTGTTGCGCAGGATGATGTCGACGAGGTTCTTCCCGATGTCGTGGACGTCGCCCTTCACCGTCGCGAGCAGCACCTTCCCCTTCGCGCTGGCCGACGCGCCGCCGGACGCCGCGATGTGCGGCTCGAGGTGCGCGACCGCGGTCTTCATCGTCTGGGCCGACTGCAGGACGAACGGCAGCTGCATCCGGCCGCTCGCGAACAGCTCGCCGACCTCGCGCATGCCCTCCAGCAGATGGGCGTTGATGATCTCGAGCGGCGGGAGGTCGGCGAGCGCGAGGTCGAGGTCGGCCTCGATGCCGTCGGGGTCGCCGTCGACGATGCGCCGGCGCAGCCGCTCCTCGACCGGCAGGGCGGCGAGGTCCTCCGCCGACGCCTTCACGGTGCCGGCCCCGTCGAAGAGGGCCATGAAGGCGATCAGCGGGTCGTAGGACGCGTCGGCGGTGCCGCCCCGGCCGGCGACGCCCCGCCGGTCGTGGATCAGGTCGCGCGCGACCTCGACCTGCTCGTCGGGGATGCGGTGCAGCGGCAGGATCCGGCCGGGGTGGACGATGGCCGAGTCGAGCCCCCGGGCGATCGCCTCCTCGAGGAACACCGAGTTCAGGACCTGCCGGGCCGCGGGGGAGAGGCCGAAGGACACGTTCGAGAGCCCGAGCGTCGTGTGGCAGCCGGGGACCGCGGCCTTCACGGCCTCTATCGCGTCGAGCGTCTCGATGGCGTCGCGGCGCAGGTCGTCCGCGCCGGAGCCGAGGGGGAACGTCAGGCAGTCGAAGATCAGATCCTGCGGCTCGAGGCCGTACTCGTCGATCGCGAGGTCGGCGACGCGGCGGCAGACGCGGACCTTCCACTCGGCGGTCCGGGCCTGGCCCTCCTCGTCGATGGCCAGCACGACGACGGCCGCGCCGTACCGGCGGGCCAGCGGCAACAGGACGTCGGCCTTCGTGCGGCCGTCCTCGAGGTTCACCGAGTTGATGACCGCCCGGCCGCCGAGGCGGACCAGCGCCGTCTCGATGACGTCGACCTGCGTCGAGTCGATGACGAGGGGCAGCGTCGAGGACGTGGCGTAGCGGTCGACGACGGCCGCCATGTCCGGGGCGCCGTCCCGGCCGACGTAGTCGACGCAGAGGTCGAGGACGTGCGCGCCCTCACGGGTCTGGCCCCGTGCCAGCTGGACGATGCCCTCGAGGTCCCCGCCGAGGAGCAGGTCGCGGAACGCCTTCGAGCCGTTCGCGTTCGCCCGCTCGCCGATGGCGAGGAACGTGTTCTCCTGCTCGAACGGCACGGCCGTGTACAGCGAGGCCAGCGCCGGCCGGTGCTCGACGACGATCGTCCCGCGCGCGCCCGTCGCGGCCGCGTCGCCGCTGCGGGCCGGGTCCGTCGTGCGGCCGGCGGCGCCGGCGCGCGCCAGCGCCGGGCGGTCCAGCAGCCGCGGCCGCGGGGCGACGTGGGACACGGCCTCGACGACGGCGGCGAGATGGGCCGGCGTCGTCCCGCAGCACCCGCCGACGATGGCGACACCGAACCGGTCCACGAACTCGAGCTGCGCGGCGGCCAGCTCGTCGGGGGAGAGGCGGTAGACGGTGCGGCCGTCGACCAGCTCGGGCAGGCCGGCGTTCGGCAGGATCGAGATGGGCAGGCGGGACGCCCGGGACAGCGTCCGGACGTGCTCGCGCATGTCGGCCGGTCCGGTCGCGCAGTTGATGCCCAGCACGTCGATGGCGAGCGGGTCGAGCGCGGCCACGGCGGCCAGCGGCTCGGAGCCCAGCAGCATCGTGTCGATGTCCTTCTCGACCGTGAACTGGACCATCAGCGGCACGCGCTGCCCGCGCTCGACGAAGACGTCGTTCGCGGCGGCCACCGCGGCCTTCACCTGGAGCAGGTCGTACACCGTCTCGACGAGCAGCACGTCCGCACCGCCCTCGAGCAGGCCGCGGACCTGGCGGCGGTACCCGTCCTCCATCTCGGCCAGGCGGATGACCTGCGGGTCCTCGGTCGGGGCCTTCCCCAGCGACAGCGTCGGGGACCGGGTCCCCGGCCCGATCGAGCCGATCACCCACCGCGGGTCGTCGGGGGTCGCGAACGCGTCGCAGGCCGCCCGGGCGATCTCGGCCGCACGGCGGTTCAGGTCCTCGGTCTCGGCCCCGAGGCCGTACTCGTCCAGCACCCAGGGCGCCCCGCCGAAGGTGTCCGTCTCGACGGCGTGGCACCCGACCTCGAGGAAGTCGCGGTGGACGCGCTCGATGGCGTCCGGTCGGGTCCGGACCAGGACCTCGTTGCAGCCCTCGAGGGCCTCGCCGCCGAAGTCCGCGGCGGTCAGCGCCATCTCCTGGAGGGACGTCCCCATCGCTCCGTCGAGCACGACCGTCCGGGCCCCGAGCGCGTCGAGGAAGGGATGGGCCGCCAGCGGCGGCAGGGGGGCGCCGCCCCGGGGCTGCTCCATGGGCCCGAGGCTACGGGGTGGGGCCGGGAGCCACGCGCCGGACGACAGCTCGCGCGACGCGCCGCGCCAGCGCCCCGATGACGTACATGGATGATCGAAGGACTCCAACCCGGTCACGACTGGTGGGCGACGATCCCCCGATCCCCGACCAGCGCTCCCGGAGGAGGCTGTTCCCCGACTCCGAGAGGCCGAGATGCGCCGCACAGGCCGCCAGCGTCTCCATCGGATGTGACATGAGGTCGTCGTACGAGACGAGGAGGAGTCCTTCCATCCGATCCGCGGCGTCGATCCATGACTCGTGAAGAGCCGTGAGGCTGGACAGGAGCCCACCCTCCCGCGCAGCTCGACGCCACCTCTCGATCGACGCAGTCCGCGGCATCGACGGTGCGAGAGGGTGGATTCCGTTCACGACGGCGCGGAACTCCGCGTCGATGACCTCAGTCGGGTCTCGGAGCAGAACCACCGCAGGACCCGCTTCCAGCGCCTTCAGCACGTCGTTAGTGGGGAACAGATGGAGTTTCCGGAGGGTCGCCCGGTCCGTGATGATGGCACGCAGTTCGTCCACCTCCACATGTGGGAACGGGTGCAGTTCCTGGGCTAGCTGATGCTGATTGATGAACTGTGGAGGACTATCGGCGTTGATCTCGTCGTTGCGCTCATCCAATCCGTTCGCGCGTGCAAGCGTTCGAGCGAGCGACGAGCTCGCCGACTTCGGCATCGCGATGATGAGCACATGCGTTCCTTCCACCGCCGAGCCTACGTCGGCGTCAGGTCGACGACCGACTCATCTTCCAAGCCCGGAGCATCAGGACGGGCCACAGGTCGTAGTGGCGCTCACGCCGACGATCGAGGTGCTCCTCCCAGAGGCGTCGGACGGCTGCGACGTCCAGGATGCCTTCGTGACGGAGCGCTTCCACCGAGAGGAGGTCCTCGGCCCACGGTCGCAGCGGCCCCCGGAGCCATTCGGCGAGCGGCACAGCGAACCCGGCCTTGGGGCGATCGAGCAGCCGAGCCGGGACGGAACGCTCCGTCAGTGCTCGGAGTGGCCACTTCGGGACTCCGCCTCGGTCCCGGAGGCTCGGCGCCAGTCGCCACGCGAGCGCGACGACGCGGTGGTCGAGCATCGGGATGCGTGTCTCGAGCGCGACGGACATCGCCGCACGGTCGACCTTCGTGAGGATGTCATCAGGGAGATAGGCGGTCTGGTCGAGCAGCATCATCCGGCCCGTCGGGTCCAGATCGCCGAGCGCTACCCACCTGTTACGGATGGCTTGACGCTCGCGGGACTCGCTGTCCTGTCCCCTGTCGATGACCAACGCATCTCCCACCGGAGAGATGGACGCCACATCGCGGTAGCGGAGCGCGGGGTCAGGCTGTCGAGCCAGCCGCGACAGGGCTCGGAGACGATGCCCGGTGGGTCGCGCGGCTGCGGTCCCGGGGTCGACCTCTCGCCGGCCCGTTACGCCGAGGACCGCGTCCCAGACGCGGACCGGGACGGCCGCTAGGGCGGCGGCGCCGAGCATCCGGAGCGGCGTCGGAACCGCGTCCAGTCGCCGCGCCCGGGCGTACCGGGTGTACCCGCCGAGCAGTTCGTCCCCGCCGTCGCCGGTAAGCGCCACGGTCACCTGTGATCGGGCCAGCCGCGACAGCAGGAGGGTCGGCAGGAACGACGCGTCGGCGAACGGCTCGCCGGCGGTGCGGGGCAGGTCCGGGACCAGGTCGAGGACGTCCCGCTCCGTCACCCGGAACGTCGTGTGGTCCGTGCCGAGGTGCGCCGCGATCGCCTCGGCGAACGGAGCCTCGTCGAAGGCCGCCTCGGCGAAGCCGACCGTGAAGGTCCGCACCCGTCCGGCCCGGGCCGCGAGCAGCGCCGTCACGGCGGTCGAGTCGACCCCGCCCGAGAGGAACGCACCGAGCGGGACCTCCGACAGGGTCTGCGCCCCGACGGCACGCTCGAGCGCCGCCGCGAGCGCGTCGACCGCCTCCTCCGGCCCGACGTCGAGGGGGTCTGCGGCGCCGGCCCGGGCGACCGCCTCGGCCGACCACCACGGGTGCGGCCCGTCCACCGTCCCGTCGGCACGGACCCGCAGCAGGGTCCCGGGCGGCAGGCGGTGCACGCCGGCGTGGAGCGTCCGCGGGGCCGGGACCTGGCCGTACCGCAGCAGCGCCGCGACCGCATCACGGTCGAGGCCGGCGTCGACGCCCGGCAGACCGGCCAGCGGTGCCGGCTCGGAGGCGAACGCCACGCCGCGGTCCACCGGGGCCCAGTGCAGCGGCTTCTCGCCGAGCCGGTCGCGGACGAGCGTCAGCTCGCGCCGCTCCCGGTCCCAGAGGGCCAGCGCGAACATCCCGACGGTCCGCTCGAGGGTCCGCTCGAGTCCCCAGGCCTCGATCGCGGCCAGCAGCGTCTCCGTGTCGGACGCCCCGCGCCACGCCGGCGCCCGACCCTCGGCGGCGAGGCGGCGCCGCAGTTCGTGATGCTCGTACGCCTCGCCGTTGTACGACAGGACGTACCGGCCCGAGGTGGACGTCATCGGCTGGGCGCCGGACTCGCCGAGGCCGACGACCGCGAGCCGGGCATGGCCGAGCGCCGCGAGGCCGTCCTCGGCCGCCCAGGTCCCGGTCGCGTCGGGGCCGCGGTGCGCGACCCCCGGCAGCAGGCGAGCGGTCAGGTCGGCGGCGCCCGGGCCGACCGCACCGACGATCCCGCACATGCCCGCGCCGCCCGCTCGACGGAGACGAGCCTAGGCTCGGGGCGATGCCGCTCCTCCGTCGCCCGGACCTGCCCGCCGACCGCCGCGACGCGTGGTGGGCGTTCCTCGACAGCGCCGAGCTGCTCGAGGGCGGCCGTCGGACGCTGCTGGGGGCGCTCCCGACCGGGCGGGTCGAGCCGGCCCCGATCGCCGTCGGGACCACGGCGCTGCGGCGGGCCGTCGCGGACGTGCGGGCCTGGCTGCCGCGGTGGTCGGTCCCCGAGGTCGCCGACGAGCACGCGGCCTGCGCCGCCGCCCTCGACGAGGCCGACCGGCGGCTCGAGGCGCTCGAGCGGACCGCCGCCGACACCGACGAGCTCGACCACGTCCTCGACGAGGTCCGGCACCTGATGGATCGACTCGACGCGTTCGCCGACGCCGAGGCGGCGTTCCGGCGCCGGTGGCGGTGTCCGGAGCGACCCGAGCCCGCGTCCGTCGACGACGTCGACGCCGATGCCGATGCGGAGGCCACCGATGCCTGAGGCCGAGCCGCCGGCGCGGCGGACCGTCGGGTACGGCGACGCCGGCGTGGACCTCGACGCCGCTGAGCGCAGCGTCCCGATGATCGCGGCCCGCGTCGCCGCCACCCATGGGCCCGAGGTCCTCGGCGGCATCGGCGGGTTCGGCGGGCTGTTCCGGTTCGACCCGGCGGGCTGGCGCGACCCGGTCCTGGTCTCGTCGGCGGACGGCGTGGGGACGAAGGTCGAGCTGGCCCGCCGGCTCGGTCGCCTCGACACCGTCGGGGTCGACCTCGTCGGCATGGTCGTCGACGACCTCGTCGCCGTCGGGGCCCGGCCGCTGTTCATGAACGACTACCTCGCGGTCGGGCGGCTGGATCCCGACCGGGTCGCGGCGATCGTCGGCGGGGTCGCCGACGGCTGCCGCCTCGCCGACTGCGCACTGGTTGGCGGCGAGACCGCCGAGCACCCGGGGCTGCTCGAGCCGGACGCCTTCGACCTGGCCGGGTTCGGCGTCGGCGTCGTCGAGCGCGACGCGATCCTCGGGCCGGACCGCGTCCGGGCCGGCGACGTGCTGGTCGCGCTGCCGTCCTCGGGCCTGCACGCGAACGGCTACAGCCTCGTCCGCCGGATCGTCGACGGCCTCGAACTGACGCTGCCGTACGGGCTGGACCGGCCGCTCGGCGATGAGCTGCTCGAGCCGGCCCGGATCCACGCGCCCGACCTGCTCGCGCTGGTCGACGCCCTCGGGCCGGCGCTGCACGCGGCCTGTCACGTCACGGGCGGCGGGCTGCCCGGCAACCTGCCGCGGGTCATGCCCGAGGGGCTCGCCGCCGAGGTCGACGCGGCGTCGTGGGACCTGCCCCCCGTGTTCCGGTGGCTCGCCGAGCGCGGTCCCATCGCCGACGACGAGCTGCGCCGGACGTTCAACTGCGGCGTCGGGATGGTCGCCGTCGTCGCGGCCGACACCGTGGACGCGGCGCTGGACCTGCTCGTGGGCCGTGGGACGGCGGCCTGGGTCCTCGGGCGGGTCGGTCCGGCCCGCCGGTAGCGTCGCGGGACCGTCGGGCGGATCCCCGGCGGACCGCCCCGGGCGGCGCGGCGATCCCGCGGGCCCGGCCCGAACCAGGACCCCGCATGGCCGCCGCCGCTCCCGTGCCCGACCCCGCCGCCGCGCCGCAGGCCGACCCGGCCGCCCCGGTCATCCTCGACGGGCTGGCCACGACCCAACCGGACGCCGACCCGGTCGAGACGTCCGAGTGGGTCGAGGCGTTCGACGGCGTCGTCGACGCGGCCGGCCCGGCCCGGGCCCGGTTCCTGATGCTGAAGGTCCTCGAACGGGCCCACCAGCGCGCCATCGGCCTGCCGTCGCTGACCACCACCGACTACGTCAACACGATCCCGACCGACCGCGAGCCGGACTTCCCCGGCGACGAGGCGATGGAGCGGCGGATCCGCCGCCTCATCCGGTGGAACGCCGCCGTGATGGTCCACCGCACGAACGTGCTCCACGGCACCGGCGGGCACATCGGGACGTACGCCTCGGCCGCGTCGCTGTACGAGGTCGGGTTCAACCACTTCTTCCGCGGCAAGGACCATCCGGGCGGCGGCGACCAGGTCTTCTTCCAGGGCCACGCCTCCCCGGGCATCTACGCGCGCGCGTTCCTCGCCGGCCGGCTGACCGAGGCGCAGCTGGACCGGTTCCGGCGCGAGGTCGAGCCGGGCGGGCTGTCCTCCTACCCGCACCCGCGGCTGATGCCGTCGTTCTGGGAGTTCCCGACCGTCTCGATGGGCCTCGGCGCCATCGGCGCGATCCACCAGGCCCGCACGAACCGCTACCTCCACCACCGGGGCTTCCGCGACACGTCGCAGCAGCGCGTCTGGTTCTTCGGCGGGGACGGCGAGACCGCCGAGCCCGAGGTCCTGGGCCCGCTCTCGATGGCGGCCCGCGACCACCTCGACAACCTGACGTTCGTCATCAACTGCAACCTCCAGCAGCTGGACGGACCGGTCCGCGGGAACGGCAAGATCATCCAGGAGCTCGAGGGCGTGTTCCGCGGCGCCGGCTGGAACGTCATCAAGGTCGTCTGGGGCCGCGAGTGGGACGCGCTGCTCTCCCGTGACGTCGACGGCGCGCTCGTCAACCGCATGAACGAGGTCCCCGACGGGCAGATGCAGACGTACGTCGCCCGCGGGCCGGCGTACGTCCGCGAGCACTTCTTCGGGGCGAACGACTCGCTGCGGGCGATGGCGGCGACGCTGAGCGACGACGACCTCGGCCGGCTCACCCGCGGCGGCCACGACTACCGCAAGGTGCACGCGGCGTACGACGCGGCGCTCCGCACCGAGGGCGCCCCGACCGTGATCCTCGCGCAGACGGTGAAGGGCTGGACGCTCGGCCCGGACTTCGAGGCCCGGAACGCCGTCCACCAGATGAAGAAGCTGTCCTCCGACGCGCTGCGCTCGTTCCGCGACCGCCTGGAGCTCGACGTCCCGGACGCCGCGCTCGAGGCGGACCTGCCGCCGTACGTCCACCCGGGCGAGGGCTCGGAGGAGGTCACCTACCTCCGCGAGCGCCGGGCCGTGCTCGGCGGTCACCTGCCCGAGCGGCGCGTGTCGTTCGCGTTCCCCGAGCTGCCCGAGCGGGCCCTGTACGACGAGGCGAAGCATGGCTCGGGCGACCAGCCGGTCGCGACGACGATGGCGCTGGTCCGGATCTTCAAGGACCTGCTGCGGTCGGATCTCGGGAAGCGGCTGGTCCCGATCATCCCCGACGAGGCCCGGACGTTCGGACTGGACTCCTGGTTCCCGAAGGCGCGGATCTACGACCCTGCCGGGCAGACCTACGAGCCGGTCGACTCGGACCTGCTGCTGTCCTACCGCACGGCCGCCGACGGGCAGATCCTGCACGAGGGCATCACCGAGGTCGGGTCGATGGCGTCGTTCACCGCCGTCGGGACCGCGTACGCGACGCACGGCGTGCCGCTGGTGCCGCTCTACATCTTCTACTCGATGTTCGGGTTCCAGCGCACCGCCGACTCGATCTGGCAGGCCGCGGACCAGCGGGCCCGCGGCTTCCTCATCGGGGCGACCGCCGGCGGGACGACGCTGAACGGCGAGGGGCTGCAGCACCAGGACCGGCACTCGCTGCTGATGGCCCAGTCGAACCCCGGGGTCGAGGCGTACGACCCGTCGTTCGCGTACGAGCTGGCCGTCATCGTCGCCCACGGGCTCGAGCGGATGTTCACCGACCGCCACGTCCCCGGCGGCGAGGACGTCATCTACTACCTCACCGTCTACAACGAGCCGATGCCCCAGCCCGCGATGCCGGCGCACGTCACCGACCGGGACGTCATCGACGGGCTGTACCGGTTCCAGCCGGCCGCCGGCGACGCGACCGCCGCGGCGCACGTCATGGCCTCGGGCACCATCATCTGCGAGGCCATGCGGGCGCAGGAGCTGCTGGCCGAGGACTGGGACGTCGCCGTCGACGTCTGGTCCGCACCCGGCTGGAACCGGCTGCTGCGCGACGGGACCGCCGTCGAGTCCTGGAACCGGACCAACCCCGGCGCCGAGCCGCGCGTGCCGCTGGTCACCCGCATCCTCGAGCCGGGGCGGGGCCGCCCGTTCGTCGCCGTCTCGGACTGGATGCGCGCGACGCCTTTCCAGATCGCCGACTTCGTCCCCGGCCCGTTCGCGGCGCTCGGCACCGACGGGTTCGGGCGGTCGGGGACCCGCGAGGAGCTGCGTCGGTTCCACCGCATCGACGCGGCCTCGATTGCGTACTGCGTGCTGGCCGAGCTCGTGAAGCTCGGCGAGCGGGACGCGTCGGTCCTCGGCGAGGCGATCGCCTGGTACGGCCTAGACTTCGACCGGATCCCGTTCTTCGGGCAGCCCGGCGGTGCGGACGACGTCACGCGGTGA
>JAFMLG010000075.1 GCA_017852335.1 Actinomycetota bacterium
CGCCCGCGGCGGCGGCCTCGACGTCGGCGTCGACGATGCGGCCACCGCGGCCGGTCCCGACGACCCTGGTGAGGTCGACGCCGAGCCGGCGGGCCAGCCCGCGGGTCGCCGGCGCGGCCTTGGGACGCGCGCCCGGTGCCGCGGCCGAGGCCGGCGTCGGAGCCGCGACCGGCGCGGGGGCCGGTGCGGCGGCGGCCGCGGGGGCCGCCGTCGGGGCCGGTGCCTCGGTGGCCGCGCCCTCCCCCGCCTCGAAGACGGCGAGGATCTCGCCGACGGGGAGGACCTGCCCCTCCTCGGCGCCGTGGCCGGTCAGCGTGCCCGTGACCGGGGCCGTGATCTGGACGATCGCCTTGTCCGTCTCCACCTCGACGATCGCGTCGTCCTCGCGGACGGCGCCGCCGACCGGGACCAGCCACCGGACGATCTCGGCCTCGGCGAGTCCCTCGCCGACGTCGGGGAGCCGGAACTCGATCGCCATGGTCGGGCCTCCCTGCCTCAGAACGCGACGGTCCGGCGGACCGCGTCGAGGATGCGCGCGGTGCCGGGGATGTAGTCCTTCTCGAGCAGCGGCATCGGGTACGGCGTGTCCCACCCGGCGAGCCGGGCGATCGGGGCCTCGAGATCGAGGAAGCAGAGCTCCTGGACGGTCGAGGTCAGCTCGGCGCCGAACCCGGCGGTCCGCGGCGCCTCCTCGACGACGACGCACCGGCCGGTCCGCGACACGGACTCGGCGATGGTGGTCTCGTCGAGCGGCACGAGGGAGCGGACGTCCACGACCTCGACCTCGATGCCCTCCTCGGCCGCCGCCTCGGCGGCCTCGAGGGCGTTCACGACCTGGAAGGACCAGGCGAGGACGGTGACGTCGCGCCCGGGTCGGGCGATGCGCGCGGTCCCGATCGGGACGAGGTGCTCGTCGTCCGGGACCTCGTCGCGGACCAGTCGGTAGCCGCGGAGCGGCTCGAGGTACAGGACCGGGTCGGGATCGCGGATCGCGGAGGTCAGCAGACCGCGCGCGTCGGCGGCCGTCGACGGCGCCACGATCTTCAGCCCGGGGGCGTTCGCGAGCATCCCCTCGAACGCGTCGGAGTGGAGCTCGGGCGCGTGGACCGCCCCGCCGTACGGGGCCCGGATCGTGACCTGGAGCGGGAACCGGCCGAGGGTCCGGTACCGGAACCGCGCCAGCTGGAACCCGATCTGGTGGAACGCCTGGTGGGCGAAGCCGAGGAACTGCAGCTCGGCGACGGGGACCATGCCCGCGGTGGCGAGGCCGATCGAAGCGCCGATGATGCCGGCCTCCGCGACCGGGGTGTCGACGACGCGGTCGGCGCCGAACCGGGCCTTCAGGCCCTCGGTGGCCCGGAACACGCCGCCCTGCGTCCCGACGTCCTCGCCGAGGACCATGACCCGCTCGTCACGGGCCATCTCGTCCTCGAGCGTCAGCCGGATCGTCTCGATCATGCTCCGGACGGTCATGCGCCACCCCCGAGCGCCGCGAGGTACTCGGCCCGCTGCCGCGCGAGCCGCGGCGGCTCGTCGGCGTAGACGTGGTCGAACATCGCGCCGGGGTCGACGGGACCGGCCGCGTCGAAGACCCGGACCGCCTCGTCGACCGTCTCGTCGATCCAGGCGACCGCCGCCTCCTCGCGGGCCTCGTCCCAGAGCCCGGCCCCGGTCAGCCACGTGCGGTACCGGGTCAGCGGGTCGCGGGTGCGGGCGTCCTCCAGCTCATCCGCGTCGACGTACTTCGTCGGGTCGTCGGCCGTCGTGTGCGCGCCGAGACGGTAGGTGACGGCCTCGATGAGCGTCGCCCCGCCGCCGTCGAGCGCGCGTGCGCGGGCCCGTCGGGTCGCCGCGTACATCGCGAGGACGTCGTTGCCGTCGACCCGCTCGCCGGCGATGCCGACCCCGTCCGCCCGCCGGGCGATGACGCCCCGCGTCTGGAGGTGGAGCGGGACCGAGATCGCCCAGCCGTTGTTCTGGATGACGAAGATGACCGGGGCGCCGGTGACGCCGGCGAGGTTCATCGCCTCGTGCGCGTCGCCCTCCGAGCTGGCGCCGTCGCCGAAGTGACAGATGACCGCGGCGCGCTCGCCGCGGAGCCGCAGCCCCCAGGCCAGCCCCGTGGCGTGCGGGGCGTGGGCCGCCAGCGCGACCTGCTGGGGGTAGAGGCGGCGGTGCTCGGGCAGCTCGGCGCCGCGCGGGTGGCCGTACCGCTGCAGGAGGTAGGTCCCGAGCGGGAGGCCCCAGTGCAGCATCGCGAGCTGCTCGCGGTACTGCGGCACGAGGTGGTCGACGTCCGGGTCCATCGCGAAGGAGGAGCCGACCGAGGCGGCCTCCTGGCCGGAGAGCGGGGCGTAGGTGCCGAGCTTCCCGCGCCGCTGGAGCGCGATCGCCTTCTGGTCGAGGCGCCGACCCAGCAGCATCAGGCGCATCATCCCGACGAGACGATCCTCGTCGAGCCCGTCGGGGACGTCGCCCGTCAGCGTCCCGTCGGGTGCGAGCAGCTGCAGCGGTTCCATGCCGTCAGGACCTCCCCCGTCGCCGGCGCCCGATGCGTCGGGGGCTGCCGCCGCGTCGGCGGCCGCGGCCGCGCGGCGGCGGCCGCCGGCCGATCGTCGCGTCGCCACGTCAGCCGACGTCGCCCACGGCCCTCCAGGTGGCCGGGAGCAGCGCGGTCGCGAGCGCGATCTTCACCGCGTCGCCGAGCAGGAACGGCACGACGCCGAGGGCCAGCGCCTCACCCGCCCCCAGACCCAGGTACAGGGCGAGGAACGTCGCGCCGAAGACGTAGATCACGGCGTTGCCGATGACCATCGCGGCCAGGGCTCCGCCGACCGTCCGACCGGCGCCGCGCTCGGCGATGCGGCCGACGACCAGCGCCGCGGCGACGAAGCCGAGGATGTAGCCGAGGGTCGCGCCCCCGGTGCCGGTGAACCAGGGCAGACCGGCGACGCCGAGGGCGAGGTAGAGCGCGGTCCCGAGACCGGCGCGGCGGGCGCCGAGCGCCGCGGCGCCGAGCAGGACGGCCAGCGTCTGACCCGAGACGGGGACCGGGGTGAACGGCAGCGGGATGACGAGTCGGGCGCTGATCCCGATGGCGACCGCGAAGCCGAGCACGAGTCCGGCGTCGCGCACGAGCGCACCGGGCAGCAGGTCGGCGAGGACGGGACGGCGCAGCGACGGTGCGGCGGATGCGG
>JAFMLG010000039.1 GCA_017852335.1 Actinomycetota bacterium
CGCAGCCTACGCCGGGCGCGGCCGGGCCGGCCGCGCTGCCCCGCGCGGCCGCGGCCGCGGCGTAGGCTCCGCGCTGACACGGCGGCGCCACGGCGCCCGCGACCGCGCACCTCGGAGGCTCCCGCTGCGCAGGGTCAAGATCATCGCGACGCTCGGGCCGGCCCTCGACGACCCGGCGCGGCTCGGGGCCGCCATCGCGGCCGGCGTCGACGTGTTCCGCCTGAACTTCTCGCACGGCACCGTCGACGACCACCGCGCCCGCATCCGGCTGGTCCACGAGCTCGCGGCCCGGGAGGGCCGGCTGGTCGGGACGCTCGGCGACCTCCAGGGGCCGAAGATCCGGCTGGGGCTGGTCGTCGACGAGGGCGTGGACGTCCCGACCGGCGGCGAGGTGGTCCTGATCGCCGGCGTGCCGCGCGTCGAGGTCGCGGTCGCCGCGCGGTGGCCCGACCACCCGGTCCTCCCCGTCGTCTACCCGGGCCTGGCGCAGGACGTCGCGACGGGCTCAAGCGTCCTCATCGACGACGGGTCGATCCGCCTCACCGTCGTGTCCAGCGACGTCGAGCGGGGCGAGGTCGTCTGCGCGGTCGACGCCGGCGGTCGGGCGACGTCCCGGAAGGGCGTGAACCTCCCGGGGGTGCGCGTCTCGGCGGACAGCATCACCGACAAGGACCGCGCCGACCTCGCGACGATGGTCGAGCTCGGCGTCGACTGGATCGCGCAGTCCTTCGTCCGGACGGTCGAGGACGTGCTCGAGGTCCGGCGGCTCGTCGAGGCGCACGGCGGCACGCAGCCCGTCATCGCGAAGCTCGAGCGGCCCGAGGTCCTCGACGACCTCGAGGGCGTGGTCGCCGCGGCCGACGCCGTCATGATCGCCCGCGGCGACCTCGGGGTCGAGATCGGGCCCGAGCGCGTGCCGGCCCTCCAGAAGGAGATCATCGACCTCGCGAACCGCCTCAGCCGCCCGGTGATCACGGCGACCGAGATGCTCGACTCGATGATCCGCAACCCCCGTCCGACGCGGGCCGAGGCCTCGGACGTCGCGAACGCCGTGTTCGACGGCACCGACGCGGTGATGCTCTCGGGCGAGACGGCCGCGGGGGACTTCCCCGTCGAGGCGGTCCGGACGATGGCCCAGATCGTCGAGGTCGCCGAGGCCTCGGCCGAGCGGGTCCACCCGATCGCGCCGGACACGGCCGGCGTGCTCGGCCGCGTCGTCGCGAAGGCCGCGACGCAGATCGCGACCGACGTCGACGCCGTCGCGATCCTCGTGTTCAGCCTCTCGGGCCGGTCCGTCCAGCTGGTCACGAAGTACCGGCCGCGGCAGCGCATCGTCGGGCTCACCCCCGACGAGCGGGCGCTCCGCCGCTTCGCCCTCATGTGGGGGGCGGACGGCGCGATCGTCCCGACGGAGGACCGCTCGCTGGACCTCATCCGCTCGGCCGACCAGGTCTGCCTCGAGAACGGGGTCGGCCGTCCGGGGGACCGGGTCGTCATCGTCGCCGGCGTGCCGGGCGGGCGCGGGGGGACGAACCGGGTCATCGTCCACGAGCTCGGGGACGAGACCAACCTGACGGTCGGCCGGTAGGCCGGGGGTCCGCATGGAGCTGCCCGCCGCGGCGCTCGAGCACCGCTACTGCCTGCTCACGACGCGGTCCCGCAACCGCGCCCACACCGCCGAGCTGTGGTTCGTCCCGGCCCCGGGCGGGGTGTTCCTGATGTCCGGCTCGGGCGGACTGACCACCTGGTGCCTGGCGCTGCAGGCCGAGGAGGAGGGGGTGCTCCGGATCGGGACCGGGGCGTGGCAGGTCCGCGCGGCGTTCCTCCCGCAGGACGCGCCCGAGCGGACCGCCGCCCTCGAGGCGTTCCACGACCGGTACGACCCGCCCGACCGCGACCGCCGCGGCCCGTGGCTGCGCGACGCCGCGGTCGCCCATCTCGTCCTGGTGCGCGACCTGGCCTGATCCCGGGGGCCGGGATCAGGCCCCGACGTCGACCGGCGCGTCCGGTGGGCCGTCGCGGAGCAGCCGGGCCAGCGCCGTCGGCAGCGCGGCCGGTGCGAGCACGTCCGGTGCGGCCACGGCGCGCAGCTCGTCGAGGGCCCACCACCGGCCGCCGGCCGTCCCCGGGTCCGCGACGGGCAGCGCGGCCGCGTCGGGCGCCTCGCCGGGGCCGAGCCGGACGAGGAACCACCGCTCGTGCTGCGCGATCGTCACGCCGCGGAACGCGAACACGGCCGTCCGCTCCCAGACCCAGGGGCCCGGCGCGCGGTCGAGCCCGACCTCCTCGCGCAGCTCCCGGGCCGCGGCGGCGGCGTGGTCCTCCCCGGCGTCCAGCCCGCCACCCGGCGCCGTCCAGACCCGGCGGCCGTCGCCGGGCAGGTGCGCGACCAGGAGCACGCGGTCGGCGTCGTCCAGCAGCAGCACGCGCGCGGCCTCGCGCGGGAGCGGCCGGTCCGGCGTCCCGCCCTCCGGCTCGGCCGGGACGCGCGGGTGCGGCGGCACGATCCGCGACGCGACGATCGCCGTGGGGTCGAGGACGTGCACGAACCCGGTCCGATCGACGACCAGCACCGCGTCGTCGTCCCACGCGAGGAGCCGGCCGACGCGGTCCGTCGGCCGCGGTCCGTCACCGTCGTCGACGAGGTGCCGGATCGAGACGCGCCGCCCGACGTCGTCGGGTCCGACCTCGCGGCGGTACCGGACCCGGGCCGCCCCGATGCGCGGTCCGACCGCGGCGCCCCCCTCCCCGGGACCGCCGCCGGTCACGCCGCGGCCCGGGACCGGAGCACGACCTCGAGGCCGAGCGCCGCGCGCAGCGGGCCGCCCCGGTCCGCGACGGCCCGGACCACGACGGCGTCGTCCGGCCCGCCGACCGGCGCGAGGACCAGCGTGCTCCCCTCGAGCCGTGCCGCCGCGAGGCCGACCCGCTGGTCGTGCCCGGCGTCGAGCGCGTCGGCGACCTGGAGCAGGCCGAGCAGGACGTCGCAGGCGGCCCGGTCGGCCCGGTCGAGGGCGCGCACCGGCGGGAACCGCCGGGAGATCCCGCGCGAGGGGTGGAACCGGACCAGCGTCGCGAGCATCGCGGTCTCGTCCGGCGGGAAGCCGCGCAGCTCGGCGTGCTCGACCAGGTACGCGCCGTGCTCCTGCTGCCGGCGCAGGGCCAGGGCCGTCCCGACGGCGTGCAGCTCGGCCGCGGCCGTCAGCAGTCGGCGCTCCCGCGGGCCGAGGCCGTGCCGGGGGGCGGTCGCGTCGAACAGCACGCCGGCCAGCGCGGCGACGTGACCCGGGTGCGGGTCGTCACCGCCGGCGAGGCGGCGCAGCCGGGCGACCTCGTCGGCCCGCAGCGTCGCGGCGTCCCGGACGCGCGGCGTCCCGAACCGATGCAGCAGCACGCCCTCCCGCAGCCCCCAGTCGCTGACGACCGCACCGGGGCCCTCGACCCTGGCGAGCACGCGGGCCAGCACCAGCGCCGCCACGTGGAGGTGGTCGGCCCGCCGCTCCTTCACGCCGGGCAGGGCCGCCCGCCCGGCGGCGTCGGTCGCGAGCAGCTCGTCGCGGGCCGCCGCCAGCTCGTCCGCCGGCAGCGGCGCCATGTTCACCGTCGCCGGCAGCCACCGCCCGGCCCGCGCGGCGAGGTGCCGCGCCAGCGCCCGGACCGTCCCGCCGACCGCGATGACGGCGGCGGGGCGGTGCCGGCGCAGCGCCGGCAGGACCGGGTCCAGCGCGGCGTCGACGGCCGCGGTCAGGGCCGCGGCGCCGGCCGCGTCGACCGGGCCCTCGCCGACGCCGGGCAGCAGCCGGCCGGCCCCGAGCGGCAGCGAGGTCGCCCAGACGGTCCGCTCGGCGTGGCCGACGGCGAGCTCGAGCGACCCGCCGCCGAGGTCGAGGACCAGCGTCGGCTCGGCCGGGACGGCGACGGCCGCCCGGGCGCCGAGGTGCGCGAGCCGGGCCTCCTCCGCGCCGTCGAGCGGCTCGACGGGGACGCCGGCCGCGTCGGCCAGTCGCACCCGGAGGTCGCCGGCCGCGGGGTCCCGGAGCGCCGCGGTCGCGACGGCGACGGTCGCCGTCGCGCCGGTGCGTCCGGCGAGGTCCGCGAGGCGCGCCACGGTCGCGACGGCGCGGTCGGCGACGGCGGTCGGGACGCGACCGGCGGTCGCCAGGGTGCGGCCGAGGTGGAGCATCTCCCGGCTGCGTCGGACCGGGACGACCTCGGGGCCGTCGACGTCGGCGACGAGGAGGTGGAAGGAGTTGCTGCCGAGGTCGAGGACGGCGCGTCGCGACGCCCCGCTCATCGCGCCGGATCGTCGCCGAGCGCGATCCGCACCAGGCGGAGGTCGGCCGGGTAGCTCAGGAGCCCCTCGAGGTCCGTGACGGGGACCCAGCGTGCCACGTCGACCTCGCGGTCGGGCGGACGCGCCGCGGGGTCGCCCGCCACCGCGCGCATCTCGAACCACGCCACCCGCTTCGGGCCCCGCGGCAGCCGGTACTCGGTCACGACGAGGGGCCGGACCAGCGCCGGCGTGACGCCGGTCTCCTCGGCGACCTCGCGGAGGGCGGCCGCGGCGTCGGTCTCGTCCGGGTCGAGGTGACCCTTCGGGAGCGACCAGTCCGCGCGGTGGACGCGGTGGACGACGAGCACCTCGGGACCGTCCGGACCGTCGCGGAGGACGACGCCGCCGGCGGCCCGGATGACCGGGTCCCCGGTCGGGTCCGGGGCGGCCGTCACGCCGACGGTCCCGGGTGGTGCCGCGCGCGCCGGCGGGCCCGGGCCTGCAGCGTCAGGTGCGCGTCGACGCCGGCCAGGGTCGGGACGCGGCGCCACCGGGCGTCGGGGCCCAGCTCCCAGGCGAGCAGGTCGTCGGCCCACCCGACGTCGAGGATCTCCTGGAGCCGGGCGGTCAGCGCCGGGTCCGTGACGGGGGCCAGGGCCTCGACGCGGCGGTCGAGGTTCCGGGGCATCAGATCGCCGGACCCGATCAGCCAGTCGTGGCCCCGGGCGGCGCTCCCGAAGCGGTAGATCCGCGAGTGCTCCAGGTACCGCCCGACGATCGACCGCACGCGGACGCCCTCCGACAGGCCCGGGACGCCGGGTCGCAGCCCGCAGATGCCCCGGACGAGCAGGTCGACCCGCGTCCCGGCCGCCGCCGCGGCGTACAGGGCCTCGATCAGCTCGGGGTCGATGACGGCGTTCAGCTTCAGCGCGACGTGCCCGTCGCCGGCCGCCGCCTCACGGGCGATCAGCTCGAGGATCCGCCGCCGGAACCCGTCGGGGGCGACGACGAGCCGCCGGTACCGCGGCGGGCGGGCGTACCCGGTCAGGACGTTGAACAGGTCGGAGAGGTCGGCACCGAGCTCGGGGTCGGCGCTGAGCAGCCCGAGGTCCTCGTACACGCGGGCGGTGACGTCGTTGTAGTTGCCGGTCCCGACGTGGACGTACCGCCGCACCCCGCCGTCCTCGGCCCGGACGACCAGGGCGATCTTCGTGTGCGTCTTCAGCCCGACGACCCCGTACGCGACGTGGACGCCGGCCTCCTCCAGCGCCCGGGCCCACCCGATGTTCGCCTCCTCGTCGAACCGGGCCTTCAGCTCGACGAGGGCGACGACCTGCTTCCCGGCCGCGGCCGCGTCGAGGAGCGCGCGGATGATCGGGCTGCCCGGACCCGAGGTCCGGTACAGCGTGATCTTGATCGCGAGGACGTCGGGGTCGTGCGCCGCCTGGGCGACGAACGCCTCGACCGAGGCGGCGAACGCCTCGTAGGGGTGGTGGACCAGGACGTCGCGGGTCCGCAGCGCCGCCAGCACGTCGGGCCGCTCGCCACCTGACGGGGCCAGCACCGGGGGCACCGTCGGGGTGAAGGGGGGGTGCAGCAGGTCGGGCCGGTCGAGGTCGAGCAGCCCCGCCAGCCCGTCGAGGCCGAGCGGCCCGGGCAGGACCACGACGTCGGCGCGGTCCAGCTCGAGCTCGTCGCGGAGCAGGGCCAGCGTCGCCGCCGGCATCGTCGGCTCCACCTCGAGCCGGACGGCCCGTCCGAACCGCCGTCGGTTCAGCTCGGACTCGATCGCGAGCAGGAGGTCGTCGGCCTCGTCCTCCTCGACGTCGAAGTCGGCGTTCCGCGTGACCCGGAACGCGTGGTGGTCGCGGACCTCGACGCCGGGGAACAGCCGGTCGAGGTGGTCGGCGACCACGCGCTCGAGCGGGACCCACCGCCGTCCGCCGGGCAGCGGGAGCAGTCGCGGCAGGATCGGGGGGATCTTGACGCGGGCGAACCGCTCCTCGCCGTCGTCGTCCCGCAGCAGCACCGCGAGGTTCAGGGAGAGGTTCGAGATGTACGGGAACGGGTGCGCCGGGTCGACGGCCAGCGGCGTCAGCACGGGGAAGACGCGGTCCTCGAACACGCGGGCGAGGTGGTCGCGCTCGTCGGCGTCGAGGGGACCGTCGACGACGACCTCGACGCCCTCGGCGGCCAGCGCCGGCAGGAGCTCGTCGCGGACGACCGCGACCTGGCGGGCGCAGAGCCCGCGGCTCAGCGTCCGGATCGCGTCGAGCTGCGCCGCCGGCGTCAGGCCGTCGGGGTTCGTGCCGCGGGCCTCGGCCGCCTCCTGCTCGCGCAGCCCGGCGACGCGGACCTGGAAGAACTCGTCGAGGTTCGACGTGAAGATCGTCGCGAACCGCACCCGTTCCAGCAGCGGCAGACCGGGGTCCTCGACCATCGCGAGCACCCGGTCCTCGAACTGCAGCCAGGACAGCTCGCGGTTGAGATGCCGCGGCTCCGGCGGATGGTGGGGGAGGACGTCCAGGCCCTCGGTCCGCCGGGCGGCGGCGGTGGCGGGGACGGCCCCCGGCCGCAGCACGCCGCCGTCGGCCGTCATCGTCGCTCCGTCCCGTCCGTCGCTCCGCCCGGTCCTCCCGGGCGCGGCGAGGCTACGGACGGCCGGTGAACGGGGGGTGAACGGACCGGTGCGGCCCGGCCGGTCGGTATCCTCGCGCTGCGCCGGACGGCGCCCGACGGCCGCGACGGCCCGCGCACGAGCCCCGGAGGACGGCATGACCTACACGATCGCCGAGCCCTGCATCGACGTGAAG
Organism: Actinomycetota bacterium; assembly: GCA_017852335.1. Classification (GTDB taxonomy): domain Bacteria; phylum Actinomycetota; class Nitriliruptoria; order Nitriliruptorales; family Nitriliruptoraceae; genus CSBr16-57R1. The sequence continues at coordinate 7,087 of JAFMLG010000039.1, forward strand.
GACAAGGCCTGCGTCGACGAGTGCCCCGTCGACTGCATCTACGAGGGGGACCGGATGCTGTACATCCACCCCACCGAGTGCATCGACTGCGGCGCCTGCGAGCCGGCCTGCCCGGTCGAGGCGATCTTCTACGAGGACGACGTCCCGGCCGAGTGGGCCGACTTCAAGCCGATCAACGTCGAGTACTTCGACGCCGTCGAGTCGCCGCACAAGGGCTCGCCGGGCGGTGCCGCGGCGACCGGCGCCTCCGGCGTCGACCACCCGAAGGTCTCGGCCTGGGAGGCCTGAGCCCCCACCGCGCCACGCGACCGCCCCGGGCCCCGGCCCGGGGCGCCGTGCGTCCGGGGGCGTGACGGGGGCGTGACGGGGCCGGGTCAGCGCCGGCGCCACCCGCGCCGGGCCGCGCGCCCGGCCCGTTCGGCCCGGCGGCCGGCCCCGACCGCGACCGCGAGGACGGCGCCGAGCGCCACCGCCCGGACCAGTCGGTCCCGGACCTCGCGCGGATCGTCCGGGGCGCGGTCGCTCGTCGGCGGCAGCACCGCCTCGAGCGCTCGGACCCCCGCGACCAGCACCGCGGCCGTGACGGGGTTCACGTCAGGGTCGCGTGGAAGCCGGCGATGAGGGCCGCGACGTCGCCCTCGAGGCGGTCGAGCATCGCCGCGACCTCCGCGCCGCGCAGGCGGTGCTTGTTCGCGGCGAACGCCGCGGCCGGCAGCGCGGCCAGCTCGCCCAGCCGGACCTCGGCCCGGTCCCGGACCGCCGCGGGCGGGGCGGCCTCGTCGGCGAACCCGACCCGGGCCGCGCCGGCCGCGTCCAGTCGCGCCCCCGGCAGCACGACGGTCGCGAGGTCGCGGGGGGCGAGGCGGAGCCGAGCCAGCGACAGCGCGAAGTCCGGCAGTTCCATGCCGTTCGCGGTCTCGACCAGCCCCCAGGCCCCGCCCTCGGCCGCGACGACGTGGTCCCCGCACATCGCGAGCAGCGTCCCGGCCGCGATGGCGTGCCCGGTCGCCGCGACGACGACGGGGCGCGGGTGGCGCAGCACCGCGCCGAGCGCCCGCCCGCACCCGATCAGCAGCGCCGCGACGTCGTCCGGCCCGTGGGCGGCCATCCACTTCAGGTCGAGGCCGGCGCTGAACACGCCCTCGCGTCCGGTCAGCAGGACCGGCGCGTCCGGGTGGTCCGCGACGGCGGCGGCGAGGTCGGCGAACACCTCGGGCCGGAGCGTGTTCCGGGCGCCGTCGTCGAGCACGACCTCGAGCACGCCGTCCGCCCGCGTCGTGGTCCGCACCGTCGTCATCGCACCTCCGATCCGCGTCGGCGAAGGTAGGCGCGGCCCGCCTCAGACGACGAGCCGCGCCGAGGGGCGGGGGGCGGACGGCTGGTACGCGGCCCAGGCCTCGGCCAGGCGGGCGACGGCCCGGTCGAGCTCGTCGACGTCGACGACGTAGGAGAGCCGCAGCGCGCGCCGGTTCCCGTCGTCGACCGAGAGCGCCGGCCCCGGCACGACCGCGACCCCGTGCGACAGCGCCAGCTCGGCGAACTCCTCCGCGTTGCCGTGCGGCAGCTGGACCCAGAGCGAGAGGCCCCCGGCCGGGACGTCGAACGTCCACGTCGGCAGCGCCGCCCGCAGGGCGGCGGCCAGTCGGTCGCGGCGGGGGACCAGCTCGGCGCGGCGCTCGGCGAGGACCTCGTCGCGGCGGTGGATCAGCTCGGCCGCGTGCAGCTGGTCCAGCAGCGAGGACCCCAGATCCGCGACGGTCTTCGTGGAGAGCATCCGGACCACCCATGCGCGCGGGGTCCGGACCCAGCCGACCCGCAGTCCCGCCCAGTACGGCTTCGCGGTCGACCCGACCGAGAGGACCTGGCCCTCGCCGAGCGACGAGATCGGCGGTGGCAGCGGCGCGTCGGTCAGCGCCAGCTCGGCCATCGCCTGGTCCTCGATGACGACGACGTCGCGGCGCTCGGCGACCGCCGCGACGAGGCGCCGGCGCTCGAGCGGCATCACCGTCCCCGTCGGGTTGTGGTGGTCGGGGCCGACGTAGACCAGCCGGGCGCCGGTCCGCTCGACGAGCTCGTCGAGCAGCTCGGTCCGGGCGCCGTGCTCGTCGACGGGGAGCGGCACGGCCCGGGCCCCGAACCGTCGGAAGACGTCGAGGAGACCGGGGAACGTCGGGGTCTCGACGACGACGGCGTCGCCGGGCTGGATGGTCTGGCGCGCGATCAGCGAGAGGGCCTGGTGGGCCCCGGTCGTGACGACCAGCTGGTCGGGGTCCGTCGCGAGCCCGCGCTCGAGGCACCGGCCGGCGACGGCGGCGCGCAGCTCGGGCAGGCCCTGGGGGAGGTAGCCGTGATGGTCGAGCAGCCCCGCCAGCCCCGGCGGCGTCGGCCGGCCGAGGACGGCGCGGACGGTGGGGGAGGCGGGGAGGGCCGCGACGGAGAGGTCGACGGTGTCGGGGAGCAGGTCGCCGCGGCCCGGCTCGGAGCGCTGCACCTGGCCGTCGGCCGAGAGGAACAGCCGGCCCGTCGCGACGGCGTCCACGCGGGGGCGCCGCTCCTCGGGCCGCCGCACCCACGTCCCCGACCCGCGGCGGCTCTCGAGCCAGCCCTCGGCCTTCAGCCGGTCGTAGGCGGTGACGACCGTCGAGCGGCTCACCGCCAGGGCCCGGGCCAGCGCCCGCTCGGCCGGCAGCACGGTCCCCAGCGGCACGTCCCCGCGGTCGACGAGGCGCTTCAGCGCGTCCGCGACCCGGCGGTACAGGGGGCCGTCGCCGCCGAGCTCCGCGGCGAGCAGGACGGCCAGCCGCGGTCCACTCTCGTGGATTGGCTCGTCCAATGGAGGTCCAATCACTGTCCGACAGGACGGTCGGCGCGCGGAGGGGATGCTACTCTGCGACCTGTCGCAGGGAGCACCGCGTCGGACCGGTCCAATCCGGACCGCCGGAGCCCCCGGACACGGCGGACCGACTGCCCGTCCCCCCGGGCCCGGACCGTTGACAATCGAACCGCGGCGATCGCGCCCCTCTCCCAGGGCCAGCCGCGGCGCTCGGGTGGCCGGGTCGGCCTCTCCCCCTCGACGGTCCTCCCACCGTCCCCCGGTGACGCGCTCCCCCCAGCGGCGTCGCCCTCCGGCCCACCGCCCCCGAGCACGGACGACGTCCCCCGGTGCCTCGCACCGGGGGACGCGTCGTCCGGGGGGTGCGGCGGGGCCGCGCGGCCGGGTCAGCCGGTCCGGCGCGGACCGACGAGGACCTCGGTCACGGTGGTCGCCCGCCACGCCGCGACCGTGAGGTAGCCGCAGATCCCGACGCTGCCGGTGACCGTGACCACCGCCAGCCACAGGACGGCGCGGCCCGGTGCGGCCTCCCGCCACGCGATCCAGGCCCAGCCGAGGACGAGGGCGACCCCGAGGTCGACCATCGTGACCACGCCCCAGGCCAGCGCGAGGATGTCGCCGCCCTCGGCCGCGAGCGGGGCGCCGGCCGCCAGCGCGGAGACGATCGGGACCGCCAGCGCCAGCGCGCCGAGCGGGGCGAGGACGCGGAGCAGGCGGACCCCGGGTGCGACGGCGCCGGACGCGGCGCTCATGCCGCACCCGGCGGGGTCGCGGGCGGGATGACGCCGGGCGGCAGGTCGCTGCGCCCGGCGAGCGGGGAGAGCGCGAACTCCTCCGCCCCGATCCGCAGCGGCTCGAGCGGGCGGCCGCCGTCCAGGTGCTCGGCGACCAGCGCCGGCACGTCCTCGACGGTGACGCCGCCGTACCAGACGTCGTCCGGGGCGACGTACACGACCGGGCCGACCATGCAGGCCTCGAGGCAGCCGGCGGCGACGACCTTCACGTCGGTCAGGCCCTGCCGGCCGGTCTCCTCGCGCAGCGCCTCGAACACCGCGCCCGCGCCGCGGGCCGCGCAGGACCCGCGCGGATGCCCCTCGTCCCGGCGGTTCAGGCAGACGAACGCCCACCGCCGCGGCATGCCGGTCCGTGCCATGCGCCGCTCCTCGGGTCGTCAGGCCGTCGGGTCGTCGGAGGGTCCCGCCGCCGCGCCGGCGCGGGCGGTGGCCGCGTCCGACCGTAGCCCCGCGTGCAGGCGGCGCAGGTCGGCGACGGTGACACCGACGAGCGTCGGACGCAGGACGCGCCCGGGTCCGGCCGGGACGGGACCGGCGTGGGGGACGACGAGGGCCGCCATCCCGGCCGCGGCCGCCGCGGCCGTCCCCGTCGGCGAGTCCTCGATGACGAGGCAGGCCCCGGGGGCGACGCCGAGCGCCGCCGCGGCGGCGAGGTACGGGTCCGGCGCGGGCTTCGCGGGGACGCCGGCGTCGGCGGTCACGACCGCGTCGGGCCGCACGCCGAGCCCGGCGAGCAGCGGTCCGGCCACCGCGGCCGCGACGGCGGTCACGACGGCGTGCGGCGTACCGGTCGCGCGGAGCTCCGCGAGCAGCGCCGCCGCGCCGGGCCGCCACGTCCGCGCCGTAGGGTCGGCGGCCAGCGCGGCCGCGCCGGCCGCCGTCAGCTCGGCCGCGAGCGCGGCGGCCCGGTCCGGCTCGCGGTCGGGGTCGACCCCGAGGACGACCGTGCTGGCCGCCATGCTCCGACCGACCGCCGCGTCCCACCAGCCGTCGGCCAGTCGGGCCCCGTGGGCCGCGGCGACGGTCGCGTAGGCCCGCCGCCACGCCGCGGTCGTGTCGACGAGGGTCCCGTCGAGGTCCAGCAGCACCGCGCCGAGCCCGTCGTCGGCCCCGACGCGGGCTCCCGCCACGTCGCCGGCGCGGCGGTTCACGCCCCGCCGCCGACGACCGCGAACAGCGTGAGGGAGTGGCCGATCCCGAGGCCCTCGGGCTCCTGCGCCGCCTCGACGGCGCGGAGGTCCTCGGCCAGCGCCCGCCGCGCCGCCGCGTCCGGTGCCGGTCCCGCGGCGTCGAGGCGGGTGTTCCAGGCGACGGCCAGCCGCGCGTGGGCGGCCGCCACCGCGGGCGGGGCCGGGGGCAGCGGGACCGCGATGCGCAGCGCCGCCGGGTCGCCGCCCCCGCCCGCGGCCAGCGCGTCGACGAGGTCCCGCAGGCGCGGCAGGCCCGGCGTGTACTCCCCGGTGCTCGTGTGCCGTCCGACCGCGAGCGACCGGTCGACCCGGGTCGCGTCGAGCACCTCGCGGCCGGCCGCCGCGACGGCCGTCCGCACGGTCCGCTCGAGCTCCTCCCCGTCCCAGGTCGTCATCTCGGCCGCCTCGGCCGCCGCGTCGGTCGCGAAGAAGCTCATGCGGTAGGCCCACCGCGTGCGGTCCCACCGCGACGTCCACTCGAGCGACCACCGGCCCAGCACGTCGACGACGAGCAGCGCGGTCCGGCCCGGCGGGACGGCGCGCGTGACGACGCGGGTCAGCGCCGGGCCGAGCGCGTCGGGCGGCAGGTGCGACAGCGGGACGCCGGAGGAGAGGAGGACGTCGTGCGGACCGACCTCCGGCGGGTCGGCCAGGTCGCCCCGGACGAGGGCGACGGCGCCGACGCCGGGCGGCGGTCCCTCGGGTCCGGCGAGGCGGTCGCGGGCGACCGCGAGGAGGTCCGCGTCGAGGTCGAGGCCGGTGTACCGCGCGACCCGGACGTCGCCGGCGGCGACGGCCGCGGTGCCGCGCAGCAGATCCAGTCCGACGCCGGTGCCGCAGCCGAGGTCCAGGACCGCCACGTCCGCGGGGAGTCCCAGCGCGCGGGCCCGCCGCAGGGCGGCGTCGAGATGGCGGTGGAGCGCCGGCTCCTCCCAGGTCCGCTTCACCCAGTCGCGACGCGCCGCCGACGTGTAGTGGTCGACCGCGCCGGCGTAGGGGGTGGCGTCGTCCATCCCGACCCCCTCGTCGCAGCGCCCCGCGCCGGGACCCGGTGTCCGGACGCGGCGAGGGTAACGGTCGGTACGGTCCGGACCGCCGTCGCGCCGGGACGCCGACGGTCCCCGACGCCCGGAGCGACGATGACCGACGCGGTGCACCGCTCGCGGCTGGTGCCGCCCGGGGCCCGTGCGGTCCCGCTCGACGATCCCGCCGCCGCCGGCGCCGCGCTCACCGCCCGCGTCGACGGCGATCCGCTGGCCCTCGCCCGGCTCGTCGCCGCCGTCGAGCCGCTCCGCGCCTCCGACGCCGTCGTCGCGACCGACGCCGACGCCGAGGTCGAGCGGTTCCTCGCCGTGCTCGCCGTCCTCGACGGCCGGGCCGCGCTGCCCGCGTACGACCTCGACGACCCCCGCCTGAAGTGGCGCGCTCCGGCCGGGGTCCGGGCCGTCCCGAACCGTCCCGACGCCCCGGGCGCCGGGGGACCGGCGTGAGCGCCGCCCCCGCCGCCCCCGCCGCCGTGCGCCTCCCGGCCGGCCGGCACGTGTTCGACCTCGCCCCGGGCCGTCCCGCCGTCATGGGGATCGTGAACACCAACCCGGGGTCGTTCTCGGACACCGAGCACCTCGCCGACCTCGACGCGCAGCTGGCCCGGGCGCTGGCGCTGGTCGAGGCCGGCGCCGACATCATCGACGTCGGGACCGACTCCGGCGTCACCTACGGCGACTCGGTCCCGCTCGACCAGCAGGTCCGGGCCGCCGTCCCGCTGGTCGAGGCCCTCGTGGCCCGTGACGTCCCGGTCTCGATCGACACGCCGTTCGCGGAGGTCGCCGCGGCGACGCTGGCCGCCGGTGCCTGCATGATCAACGACGTCTCGGGGCTGGCCGACGTCCGCATCGCCGCGCACTGCGCCGCCCATGCCGCGGCCCTCGTGATCCTGCACACGCGGGTCGCGCACAAGCAGGAGGCGTTCCTCGACTTCGAGGACGTCGTCGCCGACATCGAGGACCTGTTCGAGGAGCGGACGGCGCTGGCCGTCGCGCACGGCGTCACGCGGGACCGGGTCGTCCTCGACCCGGGGCTCGGGTACTCGAAGCACCCGCGGGACGACGTCGCGCTGCTGCGCGCCTACCCGGTGTTCGCGGCCCGCGGCCTCGCGATCCTGACGGGGGCCTCGCGCAAGTTCTTCACCGGCGTCATCACCGGCGCGGCGCCGGCGGACCGGCTCCCCGAGACGCTCGCGACCGTCGCCGCCGTCCGACCGTTCCCCGGGTTCGTCCGGGTCCACGACGTCGGCGCGGTCCGGACCTACCTCGACGCGGTCGCCCGGACGTAGCGCAGCAGCAGCTCGTCGCCGTGCACGAGGGCCGAGACCAGCGCCAGCTCGTGCCGGCCCGACGGGGCGCCGACGGTCAGCCGCGGCCCGTCACCGCCGACCAGGGCCGGGGCGATGGTGGTGAACACCTCGTCGACGAGTCCCGCGGCCAGCAGCTCGCCGGCCAGGCGGGGGCCGCCCTCGCACGACACCCGCGTCAGCCCGCGCGCGGCCAGCGCGGTCAGCACCGCCGGCCAGGCGACGGTCGCGTCGCCCGCCACGACGAGGTCGGCCACCGGCCCGGCGGGGTGCACGGCCAGCGCCGCGCGGACGCGGTCGGCGTCGGCGGCGGCCGTGATCACGAGCGGTGGCCGGGCCGGGTCGGCGACCAGCGGATGGCCGGCGGGCAGCGCCCCGGTCCGGGTCACCATCGCGACCGGTGGGGCCGGCGCGAGTCCCTTCGCCGCCCGGGCGGCGCGGCGCTCGGGTCCGCCGGGGTACGGCGGGTACGACTCGTCGCGGACGGTCGCCCCGCCGACGAGCAGCACGTCGGCGGCGTCCCGGACGCCGGCCAGCGCCCGGAGGTCCGCCGGCCCGCCGAGCCCCGCCGAGAGGTCGCCGAGCGTCACCGAGCCGTCGAGGCTCTGGACCAGGCAGAGCGCGACCCAGGGGACGTCCCGGGGACCCGGACCGCCGAGGACGAGGTCCGCGTACAGCCCGTCGAGGTCCGTGACGACCCCGAGGCGCCCGTCGGCCGCGGCCGACGCGGGACGCGGGTGGTCGGCCGTCAGGTCAGGAACTCGAGCAGCGCCGCCGCGACGGCCTCGGGGTCCTCGAGCGGCATCCAGTGCCCGACGCCCGGGAGGACCTTGATCCGGCTGACCGGGATCGAGGCCTTCAGCTCCTCGGACATCGCCAGCGGCGTCGAGCGGTCGTGGGCGCCGGTCAGGATCAGCGTGCGCTGCCCCAGCGCCTCGCGGTCGATCCGGGGGGCGTCCGCGAGCGCGCGGCAGGACTTCGCGTAGTGCTGCGGGTCGTTCCGGAGGAACAGCTCGCGGAGGAGTCCGACCAGCGCCGGCTGGGTGGCGTGCGTCCGCGGCGAGACCGCCCCGGCCAGCCAGTCGTCGACGAGCGCGTCCATGCCGTCCGCCTCGACGGCGTCCGCCCGCTGGCGGTACGCGTCGGCGGTGGCCGGCTCGAAGTACGAGATGCCGCCGACCAGCACCAGCTGGTCGACGGACTCCGGCTCGGTCCGGGCCACCTCCTGCGCGATCAGCGAGCCGAGCGAGTGCCCGACCAGGGTCACCGCCGGCAGCTCGAGGGCGGCGATCAGCCGGTGGACGTCCTTCGCCCAGCCGTCCACCGAGAGCTTCCCGCGGCCCTGGCTGCGGCCGTGGCCGCGGAGGTCGACGGTGACGCAGTGGTGGTGCTGGGAAATGGCCTGGACGACGCCGTGCCAGACGTGTCCGGAGCCGCCGAGGCCGTGGACGAACACGATCGGCGGGCCGTCGCCGACGCTGGTGTAGTGGAAGGTGTTGCCGTCGATGTCCGCGAACACGCGGTCCTCCGGTCCGTGGGGGCGCGGGCCGCGCGGGGCCCTCGAGGTCGCCGGAGCCTACCGGCGGCCGTCCCGGGCCCCCGGCGGCTCCGAACCCCGTCAGCCCCCGACCCCCCGGAGCCCCCGTGCGCCTCGATCTGCACCAGGACACCACCGCCCCGCGCGCCGTCGTCTGGGACGTGCTGACCCGGTGGGAGGAGCAGCCGCGGTGGATGCTCGACGCGAAGGAGGTCCACGTCACCTCGCCCCACCGCGAGGGCGTCGGCGTCGAGCTGCGCTGCCCGACGAACCTGCTCGGGTTCACCGTCCAGGACCTGATGCGGGTCACCCGCTGGGAGGAGGGGCGGGTGCTCGAGGTGACGCACCTCGGCCGGATCATCACCGGCACGGGGGCGTTCGAGCTCTCGGACCTGCCCGACGGCGGCACGCGCATCGGGTGGTGGGAGGAGGTCGACCCGCCCCTCGGCGCCCTCGGCGAGTGGGGCGCGCGGACGTTCGCGCTGCCGGTGATCCGGCGCATCTTCCGCCGCTCGCTCCGGAACCTCGCCGTCCGGGCCGAGGAGGCCGCCGCGACCTGAGCCGCGCGCCGGCCCGGCGTGCTCAGGCCGCCGGCGTCCGCTCGAGCCAGGTCGCGCGGGGCACGACCTCCTGCTCGTACGAGGCGCGCGCCGCGACCCCGGCCGCCGTGCGCAGCAGGACCTCGCAGGTCACGCGGGTCGGCTCGACCATCTGGACCGTCGCCTCGAACGCCACGCGGGTCCCGACCGGGATGGGCGTGCGGTGGATCAGGTCCAGCCGGCCCGGGACGGCCAGCTCCTCCGGCTCGAGGTGGGGGGCGAGCAGGTCACGGCAGACGCCGGTCGCGACCGAGAGCATCGCGAGCGAGCCGAGCACCGGGGGCAGGTCGTCGCCGAGCCCCGTGGCGTGCCCGGCGTCGGTCATCGTGGCGTCGACGTCGATCTCGACGGTCGCGGTCGTGCCGCGCGCGGGTCCGGGGCGCATGGGTCTCCTCTACCGCCGCAGGCGGGCCAGCAGGGCGCGCACCGCGCCCTCGCCGGGGGCGGGGCGGACGGCGCGACCGTCGGTCGCCGCCGGGGAGGCGTGCTCGGGAGCGGCGGCGGGCGGGGAGGATACGGCCATCACGACCAGTGGGTCCGGCGCCCGGTTCGCGATCCCGTGGACAACCCCGGCCCGGACGAGGACGCTGCCGAGCGGGTCGAGGCCGACCTCGCCCTCCTCGGTCGCGATCCAGGACCGGCCGCCGAGGACCGTGTAGGTGACGTCCGAGCCGGCGACCGTCAGCACGTCGGTGGCCTGGTGGGGCTCGATGCACCACAGGTCGAGCGCCAGGGACCCCGTCGCGAGGACCCGGACGCGGGTCGCCGCGCCGGCGTCGAACCGGACCCAGTCGCGGAGGTCGACGGGCAGCACCGCGGGCGGGGCGCCGTCCGGCGTCCCGGGCGCGGGTCGTTCCGGCGCGTCCACGCCGGGGAGGCTACGGCCCCCGTGAGTAGCCTCGGGCGCCGCCGCGGTCCGCTCCGCGGCCCGACGCGGGGGTCCTGACGTGATCGAGCTCGAGACCGACGCGGGCGCCCCGGCGGACCTCGCCGCGCCCCTCCACGTCGTCGGGGCGTACGCGCCGCCGGCGGCCGCCGGCGATGCGGCGGCCGACGCGGCGACCGACACGGCGCCGCGCCGGCCCGTCCCGACCGCCGCGGCCGCGGCGCTGCTGGCCCCGCTCGGCGACCCGGTCGAGGAGCTGGTCGCGCTCGGCTTCGACGGGGCGGCCGGTACCACCGTCCGGGTCCGCGTCCCGGGCGAGGGCGGCCCCCGGACGGTGCTGGTCGTCGGCCTCGGCCCGGCGGCGCGGTGCACCCGGGACGTCCTGCGCCGTGCGGCCGGGACGGCGGTCCGGGCCGCCGGCGACGTGACGGCGCTCGCGACCGACCTCGCCGCGCTCCCGGCGGTCCCCGACGCCACCGGCCCC
>JAFMLG010000040.1 GCA_017852335.1 Actinomycetota bacterium
TGCCGGCATGAGGCGGCCCGACCCGGTCGCGGCCGCCCGTCGCGCCGCCGGCGCGGCGCTCCGGGCCGCCGGCTCCGCCGCGGCCCGCCGCCGCGGAGCACCCCGCGACGACCTCCGTGCCGCCGACGACCCGCGCGGACTGACCCGTGGCCCGGCGGTCGACGTGACGTTCGACGGCCGCCCGGTCCCGGCCTTCACCGGCGAGACGCTCGGCGCGGCGCTGCTGGCCGCCGGCGTCCGGACGCTGCGCGAGACCCGGTTCGACGGCACCCCGCGGGGGCTGCTCTGCGGCATCGGCGCCTGCCACGACTGCCTCGTCGTCGTCGACGGCGGCGGCCCCGTGCGGGCCTGCGTCACGCCGGTCGCGGACGGGATGCGCGCCGCGACCCACCGTCCCGGCGGCCCCGGGTTCGATCCGGCCGGCGTGGACCTGCGCGGCCTCGACGGCGGGTCCGCATGAGCGCCGACCGGGTCCCGCTCGCGGTCGTCGGCGCCGGTCCGGCCGGCCTCGCCGCCACGGCCGCCGCGGCCGCGGCCGGCGTGCCGGTGCTGCTGCTCGACCCGGCGGCCCGACCCGGTGGCCAGTACCACCGGCGCGAGCCGCGGGCGTTCGGCGCCCGCGACCCGCACGCGCTGTCCCCGTCGGGACGCGACTGGCACGCGCGTGCCGAGCGACTGCTCGCGGACCCGCTGGTCACCCACCGCGCCGGCGCGACGGTCTGGGCGGCGCAGCACCGCGGGGACGGGGTGCTGCTCGCGACCGACGACGCCGCGGGCGAGGTCGTCGCCGACGCGGTCGTCCTGGCGACCGGCGCGCACGAGCGGGTGCTGCCCTTCCCCGGCTGGACCCTGCCGGGCGTGCTGACCGTCGGCGGCGCGCAGGCGCTGCTGAAGGGGCAGGGCGTGCTGCCGGGCCGGGCCGTGGTCGTGGCCGGCGCCGGACCGCTGCTGCTGCCGGTCTCGGCGGCACTGGCCCGGGCCGGTGCCGGCCTCGTCGCCGTCTGCGACGCCGGGGATCCGCGGCGGTGGCTGGCGGGCGGTCCGCGGGGCCTGCCGCCGGCGAAGCTCGCCGAGGGCGCGAGCGCCGTCGCGACGCTGGCGCGGCACGGCCTCGCCGTCCGGCCGCGGACGGCCGCGGTCCGGGCCCGCGGCGACGGCCGCGTCGAGGAGGTCGAGCTGGCCCGCCTCGACGCCCGGTGGCGGGTCGTGCCGGGATCCGAGCGCTGGGTCGCGGCGGACGCGCTGGCGACGTCGCACGGCTTCGTCCCGGACCTCGGGCTGGCGCTGGCGCTCGGCTGCCGCCTCGCGGGCGGCCCGACGCCGTCGGCCCCGCCGGCCGTCGCCGTCGACGCCTACCAGGCGACCGGCGTGGCCGGCGTCTGGGCCGCCGGCGAGGTCACCGGCATCGGCGGCGCGGACGTCGCGGCGCACGAGGGGACGACGGCCGGACTCGCCGCCGCCCGTGCCGTCGGCGGCGCCGTCGCCGACGACGCGCTCGAGGCGGCGGCCGCGCACCGACGGGCCGACCGTGCGTTCCTCACCGCGCTCGGCGCGGTCCTCGACGTGCCGGACGGCTGGGTCGGGTGGATGGCGCCCGAGACCGTCGTCTGCCGGTGCGAGGAGGTGCCGCTCGGCCGGATCGACGACGCGATCGCGCACCGCGGCGCACGCGACGTCCGCAGCGTGAAGCTGACGACCCGGTGCGGGATGGGCCGGTGCCAGGGTCGGATGTGCGGCGCGAACGTCGCCGGGGTCGTCGCGGCCCGCACGGGCGCACCGGCGCCGGACGCGGCGGCGCTGGAGCGCCGCCCGGTGCTGGCGCCCGTGCCGCTCGGTCGCCTCGGGGGCGCCTGAGCCACGACGTCGCCGGCGTCTGGCATCCTCGGCCGACAGCGACGGCGCCGGCCCGCCGTCGGCGCGACGAGGGGGACGGCATGGGACCGGTCGACGCGATCCGCAGCGGCTTCCAGCGGGCGGTGGACTTCCGCGGCCGCTCCACGCGCCCCGAGTACTGGTGGTGGGCCCTGATGACGGGGTTCGTGAACCTGCTGGTCGGGCAGACGCCGTCGACGCTGGAGTCGCTGGCGCTGCTGGCCCTGTTCGTCCCGTCGCTGGCCGTGGCGTTCCGACGCCTTCACGACACGGACCGGTCGGCCTGGAACCTGCTCTGGGCCCTGCTGCCGGTCATCGGCGTGATCGTCCTGCTGATCTTCCTCGTGCAGCCGGGCACCCCGGCCTCGAACCGCTACGGCCCGCCGCCGCCGGGGACGCGCACCGCCGACGGTCCGCCGACCGGTGGGTGGGACGCACCGCCGCCCCCGCCGCCCCCCGCCGGCTGATCAGCCGTCGAGTCCCAGCGCCGCGGCCAGCGCGGTCCGTGCGTCGGGCCCCGGGGGTCCGACGGCGTGGAACGTGACCTCCCCCGACGGTGACGCGACGACGGCCCGGACCTCGGAGCCGTCACCGGGGAACCCGCAGGCGGCGCGGTGGGCGGCCGGACCGCCGTAGACGGTGATGGTCCGGGCCAGCACGTCGGGGTCGCGGATGCTCGAGGCCATGCCGGCGTCGATCATCCGCCGGGTCGGCCGCCACCGCCCCGGGATGTGCGGGACCTCGATGACGGCCGTCGCCATCGGCCGTGCGGCGCCGCGCGGCGTCGGCGGCACTCCGAGCGAGACGGCCAGGTCGATCCAGGCGTCGACGTCCCGCTGGTGGCGCTGCAGGTAGGCGAGGACCACGAGCGTCCGGTCGGCCGGCAGGTCGTCGGGCAGCCGCCACGGCGTGCCGTCGAGCGCCCGACCGCGCAGCGGCGCCAGGCGGACCCCGCCGGGCGCCGGGACGCTCACGCGTCGGCCGCCTCGTCACCGGCGGTCAGCGTCGGCTGCGCCTCGACGTTCGCGAGGTCGTCCAGCCGGTCCGCGTCGGCCATCGCCGTCAGCTCCTCGACGCGCCGGGCGGCGGGCAGCACGCGGCGTTCGAACGATCCGACCGCCCTGTTGAACGCGTCGACCGTCCTGTCCAGGGTCGACCCGACCTTCGCGAGGTGCCCGAGGAACGTGCCGAGCCGCTCGTGGAGGCTGAGCACCTCGTCGACGACCTTGACGGCGTTGTCGGCGAGCGCCTGCTGCCGCCAGGACGCCGAGACGTTGGTCAGCAGCATCGCGAGCGACGTCGGCCCGGTCAGCACCACCCGCAGCTCGAGCGCCTTGCCCAGCAGGTCCGGGTCGGCGTCCAGCGCCGCGGCCAGCGCCGCCTCGTTCGGGACGAACACGACGACGAGGTCGATGGACGCGCCGTCACCGCGGTAGCCGCGGTCGGCGACGGCCTTCGCGTGCTGCAGCAGGTCCTTGGCGTGCTGCTGGAGGAACGGCTTCTGCGCGGCGCGGTCCTGCTCCTCGAGGGCCTTCAGGAACGCGGCCATCGGGGCCTTGGCGTCGATGTAGAGGACCTTGCCGTCGGTGAGATGCACGGTCAGGTCGGGCCGACCGGACCCCTCGCCGACCTGCTGGACCTGCTGCGTGTACGAGACGTGCTCCTTCAGCCCGGTCAGCTCGACGATGCGCTGCAGCTGGAGCTCGCCCCACTGGCCGCGGGCCTGGTTGGACCGCATCGCGCCGTCGAGGCGCTGGGTGACCTGCTTCAGCTCCTCGAGGCGCTGCACGGTCGAGACGACCTGCTGGTCGAGGCGCTCGTACGCGCCGGACCGGACGCGCTCGAGCTCGCGGACGTGCCCGTCGAGCTTGGACATGCCCTCGCGCAGCGGGTCGACGAGCCCGCGGATCGCCTCCTGGGCGGCGCGCTCGCGGGCCTCGGCGGTGGCCTGCTCGGTGCGGAGCCGCTCCTCGACCTCGCGGCGCAGCTCGCCGGCGACGCGGTTGGCGAGCCGCTCGGCCAGCTCGTCGGGCGGCGCGGCGGGTTCGGTGGGACGGCGCCGCAGCAGCGCGCCGACGAGGAGGCCGACGGCGAGCGCCGCCAGAGCGAGGATGAGGGCGGTGGTGTCCATGGGGCGAGGCTAGGGACCGGGTGCGACGCGGGGTGACGGCTCCTACCCCGCGCTGCGCCCGAGCTCGGCCGCGACGGCCGTGAGCGCCAGCTCGACGCCGGCGGCGTCGACGTCGAGGTGGGTGACCATCCGCAGCCGGCCCCAGACGACCGACGTGCGCACGCCCCGGGCCAGCAGCGCCGCCTGCAGCTCGCCGGCCCCGCGCCCGACCGAGGCCGGGTCGATGAACAGGATGTTCGTGTCCGGCGGCGTCGTCGTCACCCCGAGCGCGGCCAGGCCCTCGGCCAGCCGGCGCAGGTTCGCGTGGTCGTCGGCCAGCCGCGCGACGTGGTGGTCGAGCGCGTGGAGGCAGCCGGCCGCCATCATCCCGGCCTGGCGCATCGCCCCGCCGACGCGGTGCTTGATCGCCCAGGCCCGCTCGACGAACTCGCGCGGTCCGGCCAGCACCGCGCCGAGCGGCGCACCGAGCCCCTTCGTGAAGTCGATCCAGACCGAGTCGACCCGGCCGCCCCACCGCGCCGGGTCGGTCCCGGTCGCGACCGCGGCGTTCATCAGGCGGGCCCCGTCGACGTGGACGGGGACCTCCCGCGCGTGCGCGGCGTCGACGACCGCGTCGAAGACGTCGCCGGGCCAGAGCGCCCCGCCCCCGAAGTTGTGGGTCTGCTCGAGCGCGACCAGCCCCAGCTGCGGCCAGTAGTTCGACCGCGGCGCGTGCGCCGCCTCGACCGCGTCCGGACCGTAGATCCCGCGGTCGCCGTCGACGACCTCGAGCTGCACGCCGGCGCTGACCGCACCGCCGCCACCCTCGGCACGGGCGATGTGGGCCCAGCGGTCGACCAGCACCAGGTGCCCCGGCCGCGTGTGCGTCGAGATGGCCACGAGGTTGCACATCACGCCGGAGGGCAGCATCACGGCCGCCTCCTGGCCGAGCAGCGCCGCGACGCGCTCGCACAGCGCCGTGACGGTCGGGTCGAGCCGCTGCTGCTCGTCACCGACCTCGGCCGCGGCGATCGCGGCCCGCATCGCCGGCGTCGGCCGGGTCTGCGTGTCGCTGGAGAGGTCGACGACGTCGGCGGTCGTCGTGCCGGGGGCGCCCTCGGCCATCATCTGCTCCTCGTCCGAGACGGTGACGCTAGGCGGTGCGCCGACCCCCGCTCACTCCGCCCACGGGTCGAGCACCCTGACCCCGTCGAACCGAGCGAAGTCGGCGACGTCACGCGTCGCCACGGTCAGGCCGTGGACCAGCGCCGTCGCCGCGATCAGCGCGTCGTGGGCCGGGGCCGGGTCGGGAACGTGCAGCGCCGCCGCGCGCCGCGCGACCGCGGCGTCGACGGGGAGGACGCGGTCCGCGAACGCCGGGCGGACGTCCTCGTCGAACCAGCGCCGCAGCGCGGCGCCCTGGCGACGGTCACGCCGCTCGATGCGCAGCACGTCGACCTCCAGTTCGGCCAGGGTGACGGCCGAGACGAACTGCACGGCCAGCGGGACGGCGCGGGCCCAGGCCACGACGCGAGGGTCCGCAAGGCCGGTCGCATGGCGGCGCAGCTCGGAGACGACGTTCGTGTCGACGAGGAACATCAGTCGAGGAACTCATCGAGGTCGACGGGAGCCGGCACATCGTCGAAGCGCTCGAGCGGGAGGTCGACGTCCGCCGCCGCGGCATCGCTTCCGAGGAGGTCGAGCAGGGTCGGGGGCCGGCTGGCGGATCCGCGAGCCGGGTCGCCCGCGGCAGCGGCGCCGGCGGCGACCAGCCGCTCGTACTCGGCGATGCTGAGCAGCACGTGCGAGGGCCGGCCCCGGTCGGTGACGTAGACGGGCCCGTCCTCGGCGGCCCGCTTCGCGCCGGCCGTGTCGCGGTTGAACTCGCGGGCGGAGTAGCTGCGGACCACGGCGGACCTCCGAGGGACCCCACGAAGGTAGCAACGTAACTACCCGGAGGTCACGCCCCCGGCGCCACCCCGAGCTCGCCCATCAGCCCGCGGACCCGGCCCTCGATGGCGTCGCGGATCGGCCGGACCGCGTCGACGCCCTGTCCCGCCGGGTCGTCGAGCGGCCAGTCGACGTACCGCTTCCCCGGGATGTAGGGGCAGGTGTCGCCGCAGCCCATCGTGACGACGACGTCGGCCAGGTCTAGGTCCGCGTCGCTCCACCGCTGCGGTCGCCGGCCGGCGATGTCGACCCCGACCTCGGCCATCGCCGCGACCGCGGCGGGGTTCACGGCGTCGCCGGGTTCGCTGCCGCCCGACAGCACCCGGACGCGGTCGCCGGCGAGGTGTCGCAGCCACCCGGCGGCCATCTGCGAGCGGCCGGCGTTGTGCACGCAGAGGAACAGGACGGTCGGGACGGCGTCGGTCACGGGGTGCTCCTCAGCTCGGCGGGCAGGTCGGGGACGGTGAACAGCCACCGGGCCAGCGCGGCGGCGGCGGTGCCGCCGCCCAGCTGGGCGACGACGAACGGCAGCACGCCGTCCGGCGCGATGCCGGTGTACGAGTCGGTCAGCACGCGGGCGACGGTGACCGCGGGGTTCGCGAACGACGTCGAGGGCGTCAGCACGATCGCCGCCGCCACGTAGGCGCCGACGGCCGGCGCGACCGTCCGGACGGCGCCCTGACGGACCAGCCCGAGGATCACCAGCACCAGGCCGAACGTCGCGACGACCTCGCTGGCGACCAGCGTCGCCGCGCCCCGGTCGGTGGTCCCGACCGTCGCGGCCGGCAGGCCGAACAGCAGGTTCGCGCCGACGACGCCGAGGACCGCGCCGCCGAGCTGCGCGGCCAGGTAGCCGGGGACGGCGCGGCGCGCGAGTCCGCCGAGCGCCGCGTCGACCAGCGTCACGACGGGGTTCAGGTGCGCGCCCGAGACGGGCTGCAGCAGCCGGATGATCACGGCGAGGGCCAGGCCGACGACGACCGCGTGCGGGAACAGCGCGCCGACGGCCGTGTCCGACGACGACGCGACGATCCCGGACCCGACGACGGCGAGCAGCAGCAGCGCCGTGCCGACGAGCTCGGCGACGACCGCCCGTGCGCCGCCGCTCACGCCGCGACCCCGAGGCCGGTCGCGGCGGCGAGGCGCGCCACCCGGTCCGCCAGCTCGTCGTGCGCGGCGCGGTAGGCGGTGACGGGACGGCCGGCGGGGTCCGGCACCGACCAGTGCAGCGTCGGGGCGGCGAACGGCAGCGGCGCCTCACGGACCCGGTCGCAGACCGAGACGACGAGGTCCGGCCGGACGGCGAGGTCGTCGACGTGCCGCGGTCGGACGACGCCGAGGTCGAGCCCGCGGTCCGCCGCGACGCGCACGGCCCGGGGATCGACCGCGTCGGCCGGTGCCGTCCCGGCGGAGGCCGCCGGACGGCCGGTGGTCGCGGTCCAGAGGGCGGCGGCCAGCTGCGACCGGGCGGCGTTGCGCGTGCAGACGAACACGGGCCGGCGCGGGGGTCGGACCGGGGCGGGGGCGGCCGCCCGGTCCGCGCCGGCGGCCCGGCCGACCAGGACCGCGGCGGCCGGGCGGAGCGTCACGTACCGGCGGCGGCCGTCGCCCTCCGAGCGCCGGACGGCGACCAGCTCCGCCGCCTCGAGGGTGCGCAGGTGGAACGCGAGATGGTTCGCGGGCAGGCCGACGACGTCACCCAGCTCCCCCGGCGTCAGGTCCCCGGCGACCAGGGCGTCGACGACCGCCAGACGGATCGGGTCGCCGAGCGCCCGGTGCCGGGCGGCGCGTGCGGCGAGATCCCCGCGTGCGGTCGGATCGATGCCCATCGGATCCCCCCGCGGTCCGGGCCGGGACGTCCGCCGCGGCGGGTGCGAAACTACCTCAACGGCCCTTGATGCTTCACCCGGGCCGGATCGGACGCGGCGCAAGCCGTAGAACCGTGTTCTACAGTGGCGGCGGGAGTCGCCCCGGCCCGCCGACCCGGGGACCCCGGGAGACCGACGTGCCCACGACCATCATCGAACCGTTCCGCATCCACTCGGTCGAGCCGATCCGGATGACCACGGCCGAGGAGCGCCGGGCCGCGCTGGTCGCGGCCGGCTGGAACCTCTTCGCCCTCCGCGGCGAGGACGTGCTCATCGACCTCCTCACCGACTCGGGCACCGGTGCCATGTCGAGCGAGCAGTGGGCGGGAATCCAGCGGGGCGACGAGTCCTACGCCGGCTCGCCGTCCTGGTTCCGGTTCGAGGCGGCCGTCCGGACGCTCTTCCCGTACCGCCACGTCATCCCGACCCACCAGGGACGGGCGGCCGAGCGCATCCTCCTCGGCGCGCTCGCGGGTCCCGGCTCGGTCGTGCCCAACAACACCCACTTCGACACGACGCGGGCGAACACCGAGGCCACCGGGGCCGAGGCCGTCGACCTCGTCATCCCGGAGGGTCTCGAACCGGCGCTCGACCACCCCTTCAAGGGCGACATGGACGTCGAGCGGCTGGACGCCCTGCTCACCGCCCGCCGGCCCGACGTCCCGTGCGTGATCGTCACGGTGACGAACAACTCCGGTGGAGGACAGCCCGTCTCGCTCGCGAACCTGCGCGAGGTCCGCGCGGTCTGCGACCGCCACGGCGTGCCGCTGTTCCTCGACGCCTGCCGCTTCGCGGAGAACGCGTGGTTCATCCGCGAGCGGGAACCGGGCCAGCAGGACCGTGACGTCGCCGACATCGTCCGCGACATGGCGGCCTGCGCGCACGGCATGACCATGAGCGCGAAGAAGGACGGGCTCGCGAACATCGGCGGCTGGTTGGCCGTCGACGACGACGAGCTGGCCGAGCGGTGCCGGACCCAGCTGATCCTCACCGAGGGCTTCCCCACCTACGGCGGCCTCGCGGGGCGCGACCTCGACGCCATCGCGCAGGGCCTGCGCGAGGTCGTCGATCACGACTACCTGCGCTACCGGGTCCGCTCGACCGCGTACGTCGCGGAGGGCATCGCCCGTGCCGGCGTGCCGGTGCTGAAGCCGGCCGGCGGTCATGCGGTCTACCTCGACGCCCGCGCCCTCCTCCCCCATGTCCCGCCGCTCGAGTACCCGGGGCAGGCCCTGGCCACCGCCCTGTACGAGGCGGGGGGCATCCGCAGCTGCGAGATCGGGACGGTGATGTTCGGCCGGCGACCCGACGGCTCGGAGCACCCCGCGCCGCTGGAGCTCGTGCGGCTGGCGATCCCGCGCCGCACCTACACCCAGTCCCACATGGACTACGTCGTCGAGGTCGTCGCCGAGGTCGCGGCGGACGCCGAGCGGCTGCGCGGGCTCCGCATCACCTCCGAGCCGCCGGCGCTCCGCCACTTCACGGCCCGGTTCGAGCCCCTCGGCGGACCGGCCCGCGACTGACGGCCCGCCGCCGCTCCTCACCCTCCGGCGAGCATCCGCGCGACCCACGGCGAGGCCGGGGCGGCCGCCACCTCGTCCGGTGTGCCGAGCTGCGTCACCGCCCCGTCCTCGACGACGGCGACCCGGTCGCCGAGCGCCACGGCCTCGGTCGGGTCATGGGTGATCAGCAGCACCGGGCCGGGGAACGCCGCGAGGTGCGTGCGCAGCAGCTCGCGCAGCCCGTCGCGGGCGGCGACGTCGACGGCGGCCAGCGGCTCGTCGAGGAGCAGCAGGTCCGGTTCCGACGCGAGCGCGCGGGCCAGCGCGACGCGCTGCGCCTGCCCGCCGCTGAGCTCGGCCGGCCGCGCACCGCCGCGGTCGCCGAGCCCGACGCGCGCGAGCCACTCCCCCGCCCGCGCCGCCGCCTCGACCCGCGGCGCGCCGCGGGATCGGAGTCCGAACGCGACGTCGTCCCGGATCCGCAGGTGCGGCAGCAGCCGCAGGTCCTGGAACACGACGCCGACGCGACGCGCCTGCGGTGACCGGCGGACG
Source organism: Actinomycetota bacterium (assembly GCA_017852335.1). Lineage (GTDB taxonomy): Bacteria > Actinomycetota > Nitriliruptoria > Nitriliruptorales > Nitriliruptoraceae > CSBr16-57R1. The sequence continues at coordinate 9,855 of JAFMLG010000040.1, forward strand.
CCGCCCGCCGCGTCCTCGAGCACCCGGTCGCCGAGCGTCACCCGACCGGCGTCGAGGGCCGTCAGCCCCGCGACGGCGCGCAGCAGCGTCGTCTTCCCCGCCCCGTTCGGTCCGACGACGGCCACGACCTCGCCGGCGGCGACCGCGAGGTCGAGGGTCAGCGCGAACCCGCCCCGCCGCACGCGGACGCCCTCGAGGCGCAGGTCGGCGCTCACGCGTCACCGCCCGCGCCGCGGTCCGCGTCGCCGCCCCGCCACCCGCCGAGCCACCGGTCGCGCAGCAGCGCCAGCACCGCGACCGAGATCCCGAGCATCGCGAGGCTGAGGAGGAACGCCAGCTCCGGATCCCGCTCGAGCTCGACCGCGACCAGCAGCGGCAGCGTCCGCGTCGCACCCGGCAGGTTCCCGGCGAACGTGATGGTCGCGCCGAACTCGCCGAGCGCCCGCGCCCATGCCAGGGCCGCGCCGGCCGCCAGCGTCGGCGCGAGCCCCGGCAGCACGACGCGGCGCAGCAGCGTCCACCGCGACGCGCCGAGCGTCGCCGCCGCCTCCTCCAGCCCGCGGTCCAGCTGCCGGACGCCGCCCTCGACGGTGACGACGAGGAACGGCAGCGCGACGAACGTCGCGGCCAGCACGACCGCCGCCGTCGAGAACGGGATGGTGACCCCCGTCAGCGCCGCGAGCGGCCCGCCGACGACGCCGCGCCGGCCGTAGGCGGCCAGCAGCGCGACCCCGCCGACGACGGGCGGCAGCACCATGGGCAGCAGCACCAGCGCCCGCACGATCCGTCGCCCGCGGAACGGCACCCGGGCCAGCACGACCGCCAGCGGGACCCCGAGCAGCACCGAGAGCCCGAGGGCGACCAGCGACGCGGTCAGCGACAGCCGCAGGGCCGTGCGGATCGCCGGGTCGAGCGCGAGGTCGGCGAGGCGCGACCAGGGGGCGCGCAGGACGAGGCCGACGAGCGGCAGCACGATCAGCACGACGGCCAGGGCGGCCAGGACGGCGACGCCCCGCGGCGGCCCGAGTCCCGCGTCGCGCCGCCCGGCGCCCTCCCGGTCGCGGCGGCTCACGGAGCGTCGAACCCGTGGTCCGCCAGGATCCGCCGACCCTCGGCGGAGCGGACGAACGCGACGAACCGGGCGGCCGCGTCGACGCCGGCCGGCGCGCCGGCCAGCACCGCGATCGGGTAGGTCGCGATGACGTTCAGGTCGGCCGGGATCGCGACGCCCGTGACGCGGCCGCCCGCGGCGGCGACGTCGCTCGTGTAGACGATCGTCGCGTCGGCCTCGCCGAGCGTCACCTTCGACAGGGCCGCGCGGACGTCCGGTTCCAGCGACACCGGAACGACCGTGACGCCGGCCGCGGCCAGGACCGCCCGCGCGTACCGGCCGGCGGGGACCTCCGCGGCCGGCAGCACGACGAGCAGGTCGTCGCGCGCGAGGTCCGCGAGGTCCGTGATGCCGCGCGGGTTCCCCGGCTCGACGGCGATGGCCATGCGGTTCGTCGCGAACGGCTCGGCCGGGCCGGCGAGCAGCCCCGCGTCCGCGACGCGCGCCAGCTGCGTCGCGTCCGCCGCGGCGAACACGTCGGCCGGTGCGCCCTCGATCAGCTGCGCGGCCAGCGTCTGGCTGCCGGCGAGGTTCACGACCACCGGGACGCCGCCGTCGATCGTCGCGAAGGCGGCGCCGAGCGCCTCGAACGCCTCGGTCAGCGAGGACGCGGCGAACACGACGAGCGGGTCGGGGCCGCCGGACCCACCGGCGTCCGCGGGGCCGGCCGCGCAGGCCGCGAGGAACGCCATGGGGGCGGAGAGCGCGGCGAGGGTGCGGCGGGGGCCACGCGGATCGGGACGCATGCCGCGACGCTACGCCGGCCGCCGCCCCTCCCGACCCTCAGTCCTCAGCCCAGACCGCCTTGACGTTGACGAACGCCCGCAGGCCCTCGACGCCGAGCTCACGGCCGTAGCCCGAGTCCTTCACCCCGCCGAACGGCAGCCGGGGGTCGGACCGCTCGGCGGCGTTGACGCCGATGGTCCCCGCCTCGAGGCGGGCGGCGATCGCCTCGCCCCGCGTCCGGTCGCCGGTCCAGACCGACGCGCCCAGCCCGTACCGGGTGTCGTTCGCGAGCGCGACGGCGTGGTCGTCGTCGTCGGCGACGAGGATGGACGCGGCGGGACCGAACGTCTCCTCGCGGCCGACGGCGTGGTCGCGCGTCACCCCGCGCAGCAGCGCCGGCGCGAAGAAGAACCCGGGCCCGGACCGCACGCCGCCGGTCAGGACCGGCTCGGCCCCGGCGGCGACGGACCGCGCGACCTGGTCCGCGAGCTCGTCGCGCAGATCCGCGCGGGCCATCGGGCCCATCGTCGTCGCCTCGTCCCTCGGGTCGCCGACGACGACGTCGGCCAGGCCGTCCTGCACGGCCGCGGTGAACGCATCGGCGACGGCGCGGTGGACGACGAACCGCTTCGCGGCGATGCAGGACTGCCCGGCGTTCACGAACCGGCCGGTCACGGCCGCCGCGGCCGCGCGTGCGACGTCGGCGTCCTCGAGGACGACGAACGGGTCGGACCCACCGAGCTCGAGCAGCGTCGGCTTCCCCGCACCCGCGGCCAGCGCGGCGACGGCCCGGCCGCCCCGCGTCGAGCCGGTGAACGCGACACCGCGGACCCGGTCGTCGGCGATGACCTCGGCCGCGACGTCCGTGTCGACCCGCAGGGTCGTGAACACGCCGTCCGGCAGGCCGGCCGCCGCGCAGACCTCGGCGAACGCCTCGCCGGTCCCCAGCGTCGTCGGCGCGTGCTTCAGCACCACCGCGTTGCCCGCGGCGATGGCGGTCGCGCCGGCCCGGACGACCTGCGAGTACGGGAAGTTCCACGGCATGATCGCGAGGACGACCCCGAGCGGATCGAACCGGACGAACGAGTGGGCCGCCTCGGTCGCGACGTCGACCGGCGCCAGCCCGGCCGGGGCGTGCGCGGCGTAGTGGCGGAGGATCCCGACGCACTTCGCGACCTCGGCCCGGGACTCGCGGATCGGCTTGCCCATCTCGGTGGTGGCCAGCAGCGCCAGGTCCTCGGTCCGGGCCTCCATCGCGTCGGCGATCCGGCCGAGGGCCGCCGCCCGCTCGGCGACGGGGACCTCGCGCCAGCCGAGGAAGCCGTCCTGCGCCGCGGCCAGCCGGGCGTCGACCTCGGCGCGGGCGTGCGCGGGCCAGACGCGGGTCGTCTCGCCGGTGGCGGGGTCGATCGAGGCGAACTCGGTGGCGGGCATCACGGGTCCTGTCAGCCGGGCGGGGTGGGGGCGGTGGCGGCGAGGCTAACGACGCGGACGGGGGACCTCCGGCCCTGCCCGCGGGACCCCCGGCACCGGCGCGGCGCGGGGCCCGTCGGCACGCTCGGGCGGACCGGGCGAGCGCCCGGCGACCGACACGGCCCGGAGGACCGCCATGGACCCGACCGCCTTCGCCGAGCTCGTCCGCGCGGTCACGGCCGACGACCCGCCGGTGACCGTGACGCTGGTGCTCCCCTTCGACGGGTCCTCCCCCGATCGCGGGCCCGACGGCATCCGCGCCCGGCGGTTGGCCCGGACGGCGGTCGCGGCGCTGACCGCCGGCGGGGACGGCCTGCCCGCGGTCGACCGCGACGCGATGGCCGCCCTGGCCGACCGGCTGGACGAGGTCGCCGACGAGGTCGGGACGCGGCTGGACCGCGGGATCCGCGGCGAGGGGCTGGCCTGCGTGGTCACGCCGAGCACCGCCCGGATCGTCGGCCTGACCCGCACCCCGCGCGAGCGGGTCGTGATCGAGGCGACCCCGACCCTCATCGATCCGCTGCTGGACGCGGTGACGGCCGACGCGGAGGTCGACGTGCTCCTGCTCTCGACCGGCGGCGGGGCCACGCCCGGCACGCGGCTGCTGCGGCTCTCCGACCACCACCTCGAGGAGCCGGCGGGGACCGGGTTCCCGCTGGCCCACGACGTCCGCGACCACGGCGAGCCCCGGAAGGAGGAGCCGCCCGACGACCGCGTCCGCGACGCCTACGTCGACGACTTCCTCCGTCGCGTCGACGCGGCGCTGATGGTGCTGCCGGAGGCCGACCGCGCCCGGCCGCTCGTCGTCGCCGGCACCGCCGAGCTCCGCGACCGCTTCGCCGGCGTGCGCTCGGGCGTCACCGACGACCGCGTCGTCGCCGACGTCGACGGGAACCACGACCGCGGCACCGACGCCGGGCTCGCGACGGCCGTCCGGGGCGCGCTCGACGAGGCGCGGCGCGGCGAGGCGATCGCCGCCGTCGCGGCGCTCGAGGAGCTGCCCCCCGAACGGCGGGCCGGTGGGACGGACGTCGACCTGCTGGCGACGGAGGGCCGGATCCACCGCCTGCTCGTCGAGGTCGACGCGGCCGACGAGACGCGCGTCGACGGCGCCGTCGTGACCGGCCGGATCGCCCGCACGGTCCGGGCCGCCCACGACACCGGCGCCGAAGTCGTCGTCGTGCCGCCCGGGTCGCTCGGCGATCGCGGTGGCCTCGCGGCCGTGCTGCGCTGGTAGCGGACGGACCGGCCGCGGCCGCACGGGGCGTCCTCCGGGGCGCCCCGTGCCTGTGCGCACCGCCGTGCGCACCGCGTGACCCCCCCGTGACCCCAGCAATGGACGGACTGTCCATAGTGCCCGGGCGGCGTCGGAGCGCGCCGATCCAGGAGCCCCGTCATGCGAACGCCCCACCGCGGCGCGCCGTCCACCCGTCCCCCCACGGGCCGGGCCGGCCGGACCGCCGCCCGGACCCTGACCGCCGCCACGGCGGTGCTGCTCGCCCTCAGCGGCACGCTGACGGCGTCGGCGAAGGACACCGAGATCTCGCTCGAGGTCACCGGTGACGAGCTGGTGCTGGTCGGCGGGACCCACACGCTCGACATCACCGCCACCAAGACGGCCGACGACCCGAGCAACCCGATCGGGTGCGTCGAGATCGTCGCCCCCGCCGGCTGGACCGGCCTCACCATCGTGGCCGGCACCCAGCCGGCTACCGGCTGGTCCGCCGACGACGGCCCGCCGGCCACCTGGAGCGCCGACACCGGCGGTGGGAAGCTCCGGGACCTCGGCGAGGCCGCCGAGGTCCAGGTCAGCGCCACGGCCCCCGGCGCGCCCGAGACGGGCACGTGGACCGTGACCCTGTACGACTCGGTCACCTGCGCGGACACGCCGATCATGTCGGCCGAGTTCGAGGTCGACGTCGTGACCTCGGTCCCCGACCTCGACGTCGTCCCGGCTTCGGCCACGGTCACGACCGGCGCCACGCACGAGGTCGCGTTCACCGCCGAGTGGATCGCCAGCGACGGCGACGAGATCGGGTGCATCGCCGTGACGCTGCCGGCCGGCTGGACCGGCATCGGCACCACCGGCATGGGCTCGCCCGGCGGCTGGTCGAGCAGCACCATGAGCCAGGTCATCGTGTGGCGGGCCGACACCGCCGGGGACGTCATCGACGCGACCGGCGAGTCCGCGTCCTTCACGGTCACCGCGACCGCGCCCGGCACCGCCGGCGTGTCCGACTGGACGGCCGCGGTGTTCGCCGCGATCGACTGCAGCGGCGACCCGATCCTGACCGGCACGGCCGAGGTGACCCTCGAGGCACCGACGGTCGACCCGGACCCCGACCTGACCATCGTCCCGGCCTCGGCCACGGTCACGACCGGCGACACGCACGACGTCGCGTTCACTGCCAGCTGGATCGCGAGCGACGGCGACGAGATCGGCTGCATCGCCGTGACGCTGCCGGCCGGCTGGACCGGCATCGGGACGTCCGGCATGGGCGTGCCGGTCGACTGGTCGAGCGGCGGCATGGGCCAGGTCATCACGTGGTCCGCCGACACCGCGGGCGACGTCATCGACGCGACCGGGGAGTCGGCGACGTTCACAGTCGCCGCCACCGCGCCGGGCACGGCCGGCGACTCCGACTGGACGGCGGCCGTGTACGCGGCGATCGACTGCTCGGGTGAGCCGCTGCTGACCGGCATCGCCGCGGTCACGCTCGAGGAGGCGCCGGTCGAGCCGGACGCGACGCTGGACCTGACGCCGGCGACGGCGACGATCACGGTCGGGACGACCCACGCGGTCGACGCGGTCGCGACGTGGCTCGCGGACGAGGGGAACAGCATCGGCTGCGTCGTCGTGGCGCTGCCGGCCAGCTGGACCCTGCTCGGCCTCTCCGACGGCCTTCCCACCGGCTGGAGCGGAGCCGTCGACGAGACGACGCGGACGGTGACCTGGCAGGCCGACACGAAGGAGGACGCGCTGTCGTCGCCGGGCGACGAGGCGTCGTTCACCGTCGCGGCGACGGCACCGGGCACGCCCGGGACGTCCATCTGGGAGGGTGCGGCGTACGAGAACATCGACTGCGAGGCCGAGCCGGCGCTGACGGACTCGGCGCTGGTCACCCTGGTCGCGGCGCCGCCCGGCGGTGACGGCGGCGACGACACGCCGGCGGTCCTCGCGACCGACCCGGCCCTGCCGGAGGTCCTCGCCACCGACCCGCCGGTCCCGGGCCTCATCCCGGCCGGCGAGGGTCCCGCGCCGCTGACCCGGCGCACCGGCACGGCGAGCGTGCTCGCCGGCCTGGCCGCCGCGGCGGCCGCACTGGCGGCGCTGCTGCGGCGGCGTGCGACACGCCGGGAGCGGGAGGAGGTGACGGCCCGCTGACCGGCGGGTCGGGCACGGACCCCGCGCGAGCGGGGCACCGGCCCGGCCGGACCCGCCCCCCGTCCCCCGCCCCCGGGCGGTCCGGACGGGGGGCGCGGTCGTGTCCGGGGCGGCGTCGCCCGATGGCGCCGCCCGTGCCACCGGCCGCGAGGTCTGCGACCGCTGCCCCGACGTGCGCGACCCGCAGCAGCTCTACAACTACGAGCGGGGCCGCCGCGCCCCCGAGTCCCTCGCCGTCGTCCTGCAGCTCGAGGCGGCGGTCGAGCTGGCGCCGGGGACGCTGTGCCGGCTGCTCGGGCTGGCGCCGCTCGACGCGGACCTCGCACCCCCGACGACCGCGGACGCGATCGCGGCCGACCCGGCGCTGTCGCGCGCGGCGCGGGCGCAGCTGCTCAGCGCCTACCGGGCCCTGAGCGGCTGACGGCGTCCATCGCACCGGAGACCAGCGACACGAGGGTCACCAGCTCCTCGCTGCGGTCCTCGACGTCGCTGAGCCGCGAGCGGAGGTCCTCGAGCGCGTGCACCGTGTCGTCGACCACGTCCGTGCCTCCCGCCCCGCGGGCCGTCCCCGGCCGCCGCCCCGCGGACGACGACCGGCGCGACCGTCGCCGCGCCGGTTCTCGCGCCCCTCACCGCGGGCTGTCGGGACCGTGACGCGGTGCGGGCCCCGCCCGCGG
>JAFMLG010000003.1 GCA_017852335.1 Actinomycetota bacterium
GAGCCTTCTTCGCCGGCGCCTTCTTCGCGGCGGGCTTCTTCGCCGGCGCCTTCTTCGCCGGGGCCTTCTTGGCGGGGGCCTTCTTCGCCGGGGCCTTTTTGGCGGCGGAGGTGCGCGCGCGGGACTTCTTCTCTGCCACGACGATGGCTCCTTCCGGACCGCGGGGTTCGGCGGCGTACCCCCGACCGGATTCGAACCGGCGTCACCACCTTGAAAGGGTGGGATCCTAGGCCGCTGGACGACGGGGGCGGGATCCTCGGCGGCGCCGACGACGGGGCAGGCTACCCAGTGCGGTCCCGGCGACCGCGGCCGCACCGACCCCTCCGAGCAGGTCGCCCAGCACCAGGTACGGGGTCGTCCCGACCGCGAGCGGGACGTCGCGACGGATCGTCGCCAGGGTGAACGGCTCGGTCCGCGCGACGACCCGGCCGTCGGGATCGACGACCGCGGTCACCCCGGAGATCGCGGCGTGGACCACCCAGCGGCCGGTCTCGACGGCGCGCATGCGACTCTGGGCCAGATGCTGCTCGGGCTGCCCGGAGTCCCGGAAGGACGCGTCGTTGGTCAGGGTCAGGACGACCCCCGCGGGCTCGGTCCCCGCCATCACGTTGCTGCGGACGACGGCCGGGAACAGCGTCTCGAAGCAGTAGGCGATGGCCGCCGTGACCCCCGGCGCGACCTCGACCGTGGTCGCCTCGCCGCCCCGGACCGCGTCCCGGGGCACGCGGTCCAGCGCCGGGATCCAGTCGAGGAGCGCCCTGGCCGGGACGAACTCGCCGAAGGGCACCGGCATGCGCTTGACGTACCGGTCGCGCTCCCCCTCCGGCCCGAGGACGACCGCGCCGACGATGCGCTGGGTCGCGGGGTCCGGTCCGTCGAGGCTGACCCCCGCCACGAGCGTCCCCGCGGCGCGGGCCGACTCTCCGGCCAGCTCCCAGAGCGGGGCGCCGGCGGCCCGGGACGGGTCGCGGTCGATGCTGGACTCCGGCCAGACGGCGACGTCCGGCGGGCCGTCGCGCGCCACGGCCGCCACGGTCAGGTCCCGATGGTTGCGGGTGATGACCAGCGGTGCGTTCGGGACCGGCGCCTCCCAGTGCCGCACGTCGTTCCCCTGCACGGCGAGGACGTCGAGCGCGCCCTCGGTCGGCGGGGGGCCGACCGTCACGAGGGTCACGAGCAGCACGGGCAGGACGAGCTGGACGAGGGCGGTCCGCGGCGGCGTCTCACGGTCGAGCCGCAGACCGAGGAGGCCCTGGAGGGCCGCGATGCCGACGATGACGACGACGAGGCTGAGACCGGAGGCGCCGAGGACGCGGCCGGTCGGCGTCAGCCAGGCGAGCTCGACCTGGCTGTAGGCCAGACGGCCCCACGCGAAGCCGTCGAGCGGCCATCGCGTCCGCAGCCACTCGATGCCGACCCAGAGGACCGCGCCGTGCAGGGGCAGCAGGCGGGACCCCAGCCGAGGGGCGACGAGGAGCGCCCAGAGCCCCACCCAGCCGGCCTGGATCCCGGCCAGGAGGACCCACGCCACCGCGCCGCCGGCGAACGCGATCCAGTGGAGCATGACGCCGTACCCGACGGCGCCCGCGACGAGGCCGAGGACCACGGCCCGCCCGGCCCCCGGCCCGACGCCGGCCGGGTCCGCCGGATGGTCCGGTCCGGCGGTCCGGAGCGCGACGACCAGCAGCGGTGCGACGAGCCAGGCCGCCCACCACCAGCCCAGCGGCGGGTGGGCCACCACCAGGGCCAGTCCCGCCGCGCCGGCCGCCGCGACCGCGGCGGCGGTCCGGGCCGGCGCGGGGGGAGCGCTCACGCGCAGTCGCGGCAGATGCGCAGCCGTGGTCGTGCGAGCTGGGTGTCGCGCTTCACGAGGTGGCAGCGCGTGCAGACGAACTCCCCGCTGCGCTGCACGGCGAGGTCGTCGTCCTCGTCGTCGTCCGCACCACGGTCCCGGGCGGCCGCCTCCAGCACGTCGGTGGCCCGCTCGCGGTCCTCCTCGACCGCCGTGGCCCGCGCCGGTACGGCGGGGTCCTCGTCGTCGGAGGGAGGGCCGTCGTCGGCGTCGACGACGCTGAACCCCTCGGGGAGGTCCGTGCCGTCGTCCTCCTCGAGGTCCTCGTCCTCCGCCAGTCCGCCGAGGTCGTCGTCGAGCTCGTCGACGTCGTCCTCCGCCACGACGGGATCGTCGTCGATCCCCGGCCCCTCGTCCCCGTCCTGCCGGCGTGCCCTCGCCACGACGTCCCCCACCCGCCCGGGGCCGGACGGCCCCGACGGCGCGCGGTGGGTACCACGGGGCGGGTGGTCCTGCAACAACGTCACGCCGTCGCGAGACCCGCCAGGAGCAGGGCGACCGCGAGGGGTAGGACGGCCGCGACGTAGGCCCGACGGTCCGGCGCGTCCCGACGCCACTCGCGGCGCGCGAGGACGAGGACGCGCCGGAGACCGACGACGAGCAGCCCCGCCGCGACGCCGACGGCCGGCGCCCGCCACGCGGCCGCGCCCCCCCCGACCAGGACCGCGAGGACGACGCCGACGGCGAGCCCGACGCCGACGGCCGGGAGGAGCCGGGGGGAGGTCATTCGGCGCCGGACGTCCGTTCCGGGACCATCAGGATCCGGCCGGGGCGGTAGCCGGACGCCTCGAGGAAGGCGACGCCACCCGGGTTGTCGGCGTTCACGGCGATCTCGACCACGGGGACGCCGGTGTCGGTCACCCACCGCTCGATCGCGGCGAGGAGCGCCGCCCCCGTGCCACGGCGACGGCCGGTCTCGCGCGTGAAGATCGGACCGATGCTGCACCCCTCCGGCCGCAGCGTCCCGGCGGCGTACCCGAGCGCCGTCCCGTCCGCGTCCTCGGCCAGCCAGAACACGCCGCCCTGCGGCAGCGGCGGCGAGGTGGGCCGCCCGAACCGCGCCTCCTGCTCGGCGAGGTACTCGGCGGCCAGCGGGCGGATCTCCTCGAGCCGGGCGCGACGGACCTCCATCACGCGACCACCCGCAGGCCGCGCGGTTCGCGGTTCAGCACCTCGACCCCGTCGGCGGTGACGGCGACGATGTCCTCGATGCGCGCCCCGGTCCGACCCGCGAGGTAGTACCCGGGCTCGACGCTGAACGTCATGCCCGGCGCGAGCACGGTGCCCTCCCCCGCGACGATCCAGGGCGGCTCGTGGACCTCGAGGCCGATGCCATGACCGGTCCGGTGCAGGAACGCGTCACCCAGTCCGGCGGCGGTCATGACGGCCCGTGCCGCGGCGTCGACCTCCTCGGCGGTGACGCCGGGTCGCACGGCCGCGACGCCGGCGTCCCGCGCCGCCTCGAGGACGGCGTACGCCTCGACGGTGCCCGGCGGGGGCGGCCCGAGGTGGTACGTCCGCGTCATGTCCGAGTGGTACCCGCGGAGCGGCCCGCCGATGTCGACGACCACGGCATCCCCGAGCGCGAGCGGGCGGGCACCCGGGTGGTGGTGGGGTGAGGCCGCGTTCGGCCCGGCGGCGACGATGACGAAGGCGACCTCGTCGTGGTCCTCGCGGATGAGGGCCGCGAGGTCGGCGGCGACCTCGGCCTCCGTGCGGCCGGGTCGGAGCAGGCCGGGGACGCGGCGGTGGACGGCGTCGATCGCGGCGGCGACCTCGCGCAGCGCCACGAGCTCCTCCGCGTCCTTCACCGCCCGCAGCGGCGCGGTGACGCGGGAGGCCCGCTCGGTCACGCGCCCCGGGAGGTGCGCCTGCAGGTCCAGGGTCGTCGTCGACCACAGCCGGTCACCGACCGCCACCGCTCCCGTCGCCGGGACGGCCGCCACGGCCGCCGCGAGCGGGTCGTCCGTCTCGCCGTAGCTCCGCAGGTCGACCCCGGCGAGCTCGGCGTCCGCCCGGGCGCGGGGGGCCTCCAGCGCGGGGACGACCAGGACCGGGGTCCCCCGCCCCGGCACGACGAGGAGGGTCGGGCGCTCGGACTCGTGGACGTCCCACCCCGTCAGGTACCGGAGATCGGGGCCCGGACCCAGGACGACGGCCCCGAGATCGGCGTCCAGGATCCGTTCGACCAGGAGGCCGCGACGTCGCAGGGTGGCGTCCATCGTCAGACCTTCAGGCGGACGGCGGCGGGGAGGACCGTGCAGGTCACCGGCGACCGGCCGAGCGGCTCGCCGTCCGCCTCGACCCGGACCGGCCGGTCGGTCTCGACCGTGACGCTAGCGGTGGACCATGCACGGACGTCCGGCCGGGACAGGTGGGAGCCGTCCCGGAGCAGCCGTGCGGCGCGGACCACGTCCGTCGGGGATCCTCCCCAGGCCTGGAGGTCGAGGCGCCCGTCGTCCGGCAGCGACCGGGGTGCGACGTGGAGTCCACCGCCGAAGAACTGCCCGTTCGCCACGACCACGTTGCACAGCGCGGCCTCGTGCACACCGCCGTCGTGCGCGACGCGCATCCCCACGCGCCGGAAGGCCCCCCACGCGACCACGATGCCGGCGCGGTAGCGGCCCGCACCGAGACGACGCGGCAGGACGGCGGCCACCGCCGCGACCGTGCCGCCGAAGCCGACCTCGACCGCGTTCGCCGCGAGGCGGACCCGACGGTCGGACGCCCCCCCGACCTCGACCCGGATCAGGTCGAGCGGCGTCGTGTGCGGCGAGGCCAGATGGGCGGCGAGCACCTCGGGCGGCCGGTCCAGCCCGAAGGTCCGGACGAGGTCGCTGCCGCTCCCCGCCGGGACGACGCCGAGCACCGGCCGGGTCCCGGCGTCGCCGGGAGCACCAGGATCGACGAGGCCGTTCACGACCTCGTGGACGGTGCCGTCCCCGCCGACCGCGACGACCAGTCCGACCCCGCGCCGGGCCGCCTCCGCGGCCACCGCGGTCGCGTCCCCCGGACCGCCGGTGACGGCCGTCTCCGTCCGGATCCCGCGGTCGGCGAGGAGCGCTGCGGTCCGTGCGGCGGCGTCCCGGGTCCCGGTGCCGGCACGGGGGTTCGCGACCAGGAGGACCGGCCCGAGGCTGGGATGCGACATGCCGAGGAGCCTAGGTCCCGACCTCAGGCGTCGACGATGCCCCGCTGCAGCTGCCGGGCCGCGGTCCCGAGAGCGGACCGCCGCTCCCCCGCGGCGACGTCGCGGAGCTGCCCGAGGAGGTCGATGCACTGCTTCACGCCGCGCACGAAGTCGCCGCCGGTCATCCCGGTCTCGCCGACCGCCTCCTCGAGGCTGCCCCCGCGGGCCCAGACGTGGGCGGTGGCGACGAGGCCGGGGTCGAGCTCGCGCAGCGGGGAGACGCCGTGCGCCGACTCGGTGGCCCGGACGTCGGCGGCCAGCGCGAGCAGACGCTCCGCCGCCCGGTCGAGGGCCGGCGTCGGGAGGTGCTCCGGCGCCGGGACGTCGTCGCGCCGCGGCTCATGGACCAGGAGCGCGACAAGTCCCGCGAGCTCCGGCGGGGCGAGACCGTCGAGCAGACCCCCGACGAGCGCCTCGGTGGCGACGAGGTCCGTCGCGCCGTGGACGCCGGCCAGCAGCCGACCCGACGGGGTCGGCCGGTCGTCGCCGCCGAGATGACCACGGACCCGCAGCACGTCCATGTGCTGGTGGAACGCCGTCACCAGGGAGCCACCGCGCCGCGCGACCTCGGCGGTCAGCCGTGCCGTCTCGGACGCGACCCGGTCGACGCGGCGCTGTTCACGGACGTGCGCGGCCCGGTCGGGGCAGGCGTGGCAGGCGTGCGCGCGGAGCTCGGCCCGCAGTCCGTCGATGACCGCACGGTCCGTCGCGCGCCGCCCACCCCGGGCGCGGCCGGCGGCCCGCTCGGTCTCGGTGAGGCGCCGCCGGAGGTCGGCGTACCCGGCCCAGTCGCCCGCACCGCACCGCACCGCCGGAGCGTCCTCCCCCGCGAGCTCCGCCAGGCGGTCCTCGTCGCGCGCGGTCTCGGCGTCCAGCTCGAACTGGGCGAAGGACCGCCGGAGCACGGACTCCGCACCCGCGACGTCATGGCGCGCGAGGAGGTTGACGACCATGTTGTAGGACGGTGCGAACGAGCTGTGCAGCGGGTAGGACCGGGCGCCGACCAGGCCGGCCGTGGTCCTGAACTCGACGTCGCGCTGGTGCAGGACGACCGCGTGTCCGATCGTGTCGATCCCACGACGTCCGGCCCGACCCGTCAGCTGCGTGTACTGGCCGGGGGTGATCAGTCGGTGCCCCTCTCCGTCGTACTTCTCGAGCCGCTCGATGACGACGGTCCGGGCCGGCATGTTGATGCCGAGCGCCAGCGTCTCGGTCGCGAAGACCAGCTTGAGGAGCCCCGCCTGGAACGCGGCCTCGACGACCTCCTTGAACAGCGGGACGAGCCCGGCGTGATGCGCCGCCACGCCGTCCAGCAGCGAGCGGCGCCAGGCCGAGACGCCGAGCACCTCGAGGTCCTCGGGCGGCAGCTCCCAGAGCCGGTCGTCGACGAGCTCGGCGATGCGGTCGCGCTCGCCGTCGTCGGTCAGCGCGACGCCGGCGCGACGCAGCTCCGCGACGGCGTCGTCGCAGCCGGCCCGCGAGAACACGAACACGATGCCGGGCAGCCAGCCCCGCCGGGAGAGCTCCTCCGCGACCTCGGTCCGCGACGGCCACCGCAGCCGCGGGCCGCCCCGGTGCGAGCGACCCCGGCGATCCACCGTCCGTCGACGGGCGCGCTGCTCGAGCATGAGCACGTCGGGGTTCGGGACGCCGGCCTCCGCCCGGGAGGCCGCCTCGCGCTGGGCGGCGGAACCGCTCCGTGACGTCCGGAAGGTGTCGTGGATGCGCCCGTTCACGAAGTAGTGGTGGCGGAGCGGCACCGGACGGTGCTCCTCGAGGACCAGGGCGCAGTCGCCACGGACGCGCGCCAGCCAGGCGCCGAACCGTTCGGCGTTGGAGACGGTGGCCGAGAGCGCGACCAGACGGACGTGATCGGGGAGATGGAGGATGACCTCCTCCCAGACGGCGCCGCGCTCCCGATCGGCGAGGTAGTGCACCTCGTCGAGCACGACGTACGCCAGGCCGTCGAGAACGTCCCCGTCCGCGTACAGCATGTTCCTCAGGACCTCGGTCGTCATCACGACGACCGGCGCATCGCCGTCGAGGGATCGGTCGCCCGTCAGCAGGCCCACCCGACCCTCGCCGTGGACGGCGAGGAGGTCCCGGTACTTCTGGTTCGAGAGGGCCTTGATCGGGGTCGTGTAGAAGGTCCGGCCCCCGGCCTCCGGTCCCGCGGCGCAGGCGTACTCACCGACGACCGTCTTGCCGGCGCCGGTCGGGGCGGCGACGAGGACGTCCCGGCCCGCCGCGAGATGCCCGATGGCCTCGAGCTGGAACGGGTCGAGGGGGAAGGCCTGCCGGGCGGCGAACCGCTCCGGGGTCAGCGCCGCGATCACGCCCGGACGCCGTCCGGCAGCGGGGGCAGCGGGGCGATCCGCCGACCGCCGGTCCGGAGCTCCTCGACGGCCGCGAGGGCCGAGGCGACCAGCTGCTCGCTGCGCAGCCGGAGCCGGACCGCCTCGAGTCCGAGCTCGCGGCGCGCGCTCGCCTCGGGGACGCCGGCGGCACGGGCCACGAGGGCGGCGGCGTCCGCCGCCAGGGTCACGGCCGTGACGGCCTGGCGCTGGGCCCCCAGCGCCGGGGCCGGGAGGTCGAGGCCGACCACGCGGACCAGCAGGGCCGCGTGCGCCCCCGACCAGTCCGCGGCCGCGTCGGGGTCCGGTCGGACGCCGTCGTCCCGGAGGGCGGCCAGCGCACCGCCGGGACCGGTCGCGTCCGCGGCGGCCCACAGGACGTCGAGCTCGTCGAGGAGGGGGACGAGGCGGGCGCGTGCGGCCGCCGCTGCGGCGGCGTCCTCGGCGGCGGCCCGCTGCTGGGCCAGCACCGCCCCCACGCCGACGGCGAGGACGACGACCAGCACCACCAGGCGCCACGGGGCCCGCCACCGCGTGGTCCGGATCCGCCGCGGCGACGCGTCGCGGGGCCGGCCGAGCCGCACGTCAGACCCGCCGGCGGGAGCGCTCGATCAGCGCCACGGCGAGGATCGCGACCTCGTAGAGGACGACCAGCGGGACCCCCACGGCGACGAGGCTGAGGATGTCGGTCGGCGTCACCAGCGCGGCGACGATCAGGTTGCCGACGATGGCGTACCGACGGGCGCTCCGGAGGGACGCCGCCGAGAGGACGCCGACGGCACCGAGGAACACGAGGACCAGCGGCACCTCGAACACGACGCCGAACCCGATGCCCATGGCCAGCAGGAACGTCAGGTACTCGTTCGCACCGAGCAGCGGCTGGATGTCCGTGCCGCCCAGCGTCAGCAGCACCTCGAGGCCGGTCGGGACGAACCAGACCGCGAACGCAAGGCCGAGGGCGAACATCACCTGGCTCATCAGGACGAAGGGCAGCGTGAAGCGCTTCTCGCGGCTCGTCAGCCCGGGCGCCACGAACCGCCACAGCTCGTAGAACAGGACCGGCGCGCCGAGGAACAGCCCGACGACCAGCGAGGCCCGGATCCGGACCGCGATCGGGTCCGTCGCACGGAACGCGTTGACCTGGCACGACTCCACCCCGACCACGTCGCAGTACGGGCCGAGGAGGACGTCGAAGAAGGTCGGGAACAGCAGGTACCCGATGACCGCGCCGAGTCCGATCGCGACGAGCGCGATCGAGAAGCGACGTCGGAACTCGCGGAGGTGCTCGGAGAGGGGCATCTCCCCGCGACGCCGGGCGTCACGGCGCGCCGCCTCGTCCGCCTCCCCGCCGCTCGGCAGGGGGTCGGGACCGGCGCTCACGCGTCGCGGTCGGTCCCGCTCCGCCCGGACTCGTCACGCGCCGTGTCGCGGGGGGCACCGGCCTGCTTCCCGTCCTCGACCTCGGCGGTCTCCTTGCGGAACTCCCGCATCGACCGGCCGATCGAGCCGGCGAGGTCCGGCAGGCGGCGCGAGCCGAAGAGGAGCAGGACGATGAACAGGATGATGAGCAGCTGCGGTCCGCCGACCCGTCCCATGTGCGGTCTCCCGTGTCAGGCGTCCGACGTCCCGGACGCGGCGCCCGAGCTGCGCTCGAGCCGTTCGAGCCCCGCCAGGGCCCGCCGGTGGACGAGGGTACGCATCCCGGACGGGTCCCGGACCTCCGCGTGGCCGCCCGCCATCAGGATCAGCCGTGCGAACCACTCGGGGGCCCCGACGCGGAACCGCGCCGTCCGACCCCCCGGCGCCGCCCCCGTGGCCTCCGGGGCCACGGTGACGGCGTCCAGCAGCCACGTGCCCCCGGGGCCGAGCAGGACCTCGACCTCGGGGTCCTCCGGGCCCGGGACGTACCGCGGGGCCTCCAGCTCGGCGGGGACCGGGACGGTCACGGGCTGCTCGGTCACGCGGAGGGCCGCGGCCCGGTCCAGGCGGAAGATGCGGGCCGCGCCGGCCCCGTGGTCGTGGGCGTGCAGGTACCAGGCCCCGTCGTGCAGCTCGAGGCGCCAGGGATCGAGGTCGCGGTCCACGGCGGTGGTGTCGCCGCGGCCCCGGTAGGAGATCCGGACCCGGCGTCCCGCGACGACGGCGGCCCGCAGCTCCTCGACCAGGTCACCCGCCTCCGGCTCGACCACCACGACCGCGTCCTCCGGGACGCCGAGCGCCGCGCGCAGCTTGGCGACCGCGCGGGTCAGCGCCCCCGCGGCGGGGCCGAGCATCCGCTCGGCCTGGGAGGCCGCGAGGAGGAGGCGGAGGGTCTCGGCCGGCGTGGTGCGCATCGGACGGCGGAGCTCGTCCGCCATTCCGACCACGACGGTGTCCCCCAGGATGCGGACGTCGATGAGATCGCCGCCGCCGAGCCCCGGCAGTCCGCAGTAGTCCAGGTGGTCGAGCTCGGTCCGGATCGCCTCCTCGGTCGTGGCGAAGGCCGCGGCGATCTCGGCGATCGAGGCGCCGGGCCGCTCCAGCAGCCACGGCACCAGCGTCAGCATCCGCACGACGTCGGGCACCCGGCTCACGAGGGGACCTCCGCGTGGGCCTCGACCACGCGGTGCAGACCGTGCGCGACGTCGTCCCGCACCTCCGGTGGCCCGAGGACCGCCGCCTCCGGCGAGATCGCGAGCAGCCAGGCCAGGTCCCGGACGCGGTCCAGGCCCTCGACCCGCATCACGCGCGTCCCGTGGGCGCCCGGACCGACGTCCCGGCCGCCGCGGGCGACGACGTCCCGGACACCCTCGGGCGTCACCTCGAGGTCGACGGCCACCGGCCGGGCCTCGGGCCCGCTGACGACGGCGGCGAGGTCCAGGCCGTCGGGGACCTCGAAGGCACCGGCCTCCCCCACCGCCTCCAGCGGACCGGTCATGCGGTCGAGGCGGAAGCCGCGGAGCCCGTCGCGCGCCACGTCGCGACCCACCAGGTACCAGGCGCGGCGGCGGCGGACGACCCCGTACGGCTCGACCTCGCGCGGCTCCTCCCGGCCGTCGGCCGTCCGGTACGGGAACCGGACGCGACGCCGCTCGACCACGACGGCGGCGGCCCCGTCCACCGCGGTGACGTCCAGCGGGAGCCGCGCCGCCGGGACGACGTCCGGATCGGGGTCCGGACCACGCGCCGAGACCTTGGCCAGCGCCAGGGCCAGCTCCGCGGGGGCGACCAGCTCGGCCGCCAGGGCGAGGGCCGTGACCTCGTCCGGCTCGAGGTGGAGGTCGCGGAGCTCGTACTCCCGGCGGTCGATGCGGTAGCCCGGCTCCTCCATCCCGTAGGCCTGCTCGGTCCGGATCGGGACGCCGAGACTCCGCAGCAGCTCCTTGTCCCGCTCGAACATCCGCCGTGCGGTCGCGTGCTCCGGCTGGGGGTAGTACCGCGTCCGCCGGCGGAGCTCGTCGAAGGTCATCGGCCGCCGGGCCTCGAGCAGGGCGATGGTGAGGTTCACGAGGCGTTCGGCGGCATGCATGGGCGGATCCTCAGAGGGCGTCGATGAGGCGGTCGACCCGCTCGTCCTGCCAGACCAGGGGGTCCTTGCACAGCACCGTCCGCTGCGCCTGCTCGTTCAGCTTGAGGTGGACCCAGTCGACCGTGACGTCCCGCCCGGCCCGGCGCGCGGCCGCGAGGAACCGTCCGCGCAGCGCCGCCCGCGTCCGGCGGGGCGGGTGCTCCATCGCGTCGGCCACGGCCGCGTCGTCCACGAGCCGCTGCATCCTCCCCTCCCGGACCAGCAGGTGGTGCAGCCCGCGACGCGGGTCCAGGTCGTGATAGGCGAGATCGACGAGCGCCAGCCGCGGGTCGTCCGCGGGGAGGTCGTGTCGCGCGCGGTACGCCTCGAGCAGCCGCAGCTTCGCGACCCAGTCGAGCTGCCGCTCCAGCCGCATCGGATCCTCGCGCAGGGCGGCGAGGACGAACCGCCACTCCCCCAGCGCGTGCTCCGCCAGCTCGTCGTCCGGGTGACGGGCCGCCACGAACCGCTCGACCGCGACGAGGTACAGCTCCTGGACGTCGAGGGCCGTCGGGGTGCGACCGGAGGTCAGGCGGACCGGTCCGCGTCCCGACAGGTCACGACTGACGTCCCGGATCGCCACGGCGGGATCGGCCAGCTCCGGGGCGGCGAACGCGGCGCGCTCCTCGAGCATCCGGACGACCAGATCGGTGGTCGCGAGGCGGAGCCAGCAGGCGTAGTCCGACATGTTCGAGTCGCCGACGATCACGTGCAGCCGGCGGAACCGCTCGGCGTCGGCGTGGGGCTCGTCCCGTGTGTTGATGAGCGGCCGCGATCGCGTCGTCGCGCTGGACACACCCTCCCAGACGTGCTCGGCGCGCTGGGAGAGGACGTACTCGGTCCCGCCGGGGCCGCGGAGCAGCTTGCCCGCGCCGGCGAAGACCTGACGGGTCACGAGGAACGGGACGAGTCCGGAGGTGATGCGTCCGAAGTCACCGGCGCGGTCCACGAGGTAGTTCTCGTGCGACCCGTAGGAGTTCCCCGCGCTGTCGGTGTTGTTCCTGAACACGCGGACCTCGCCGCGGATGCCCTCCGCGGCGAGCGCCTCCCCCGTCCGGACGGCGAGGTCGTGGACGATGCGGTCGCCCGCGCGCTCGTGGACCACGGCCTCCAACGGCGTGGCGCACTCGGGGGTGGCGTACTCCGGATGCGCGCCGACGTCGAGGTACAGCCGGGCCCCGTTCTCGAGGAAGACGCTGGACGAGCGACCCCAGGCGACCACGTGCCGGAACATGTGCCGGGCGACCTCGTCGGTGCTGAGGCGCCGCTGACCCCCGAGCGTGAACGAGACGCCGTACTCGGTCTCGAGCCCGATCACGCGCCGCCGCACGTCAGCCCCCGGTCGTCGTGCGGTGCCGTCGGCGCGTCACCGCGCCGCGACGCCGGTCACTCGCCGCCCTTCTGGACGTAGCCGCGGACGAACTCCTCGGCGTTGTCCTCGAGGACCTCGTCGATCTCGTCGAGCAGGTCCTCCACCCCGTCCAGCAGCTCGCGGGCCGGCGCCGCCGCCTCGGCCACCACGACGTCGTCGTCCCGCGGGACGTCGCCGGACCGCGACACGCGCTCCGTGCCGGCCATCCGTCCCTCCGGGTCCCCGTGCACCGGACGCGGCCCGGTGCGCGCGCCGAGCGTAGCCGTGGCCTCAGGCGAGCTGGCCGGGGAGCTCCGGCGCGCCGCCGAGCCGCGCCAGCAGGTCGGCGGCGTCGACCGCCTCCTCGACGAGGTCGCCGACGCGCGCCCGCGTCCCGCGGCCGGGCTCGTCCAGCGGGAGCCGGACGAGCGCCTCGGCTCCCGTGTCGAGGACGACGCTGTCCCACCCCGCGGCCACCACCGCGTCCGGGAACCGGGCGATGCACCGCCCGCGGAACCACGCCCGCGTGTCCTCCGGCGGCACGGTCATCGCCCGCTCGACCTCGGCGTCGGTCGTGAGGCGCACGACCCGGCCCGCCGCCACCAGCCGGTGGTGGAGCCCGCGGTCGCGCCGGACGTCGTGGTACTGGAGGTCCAGCATCCGGACGCGGGCGTCCTCGGGTCCGAGGCCGTGCCGCTCGCGGTAGGCCTCGAGCACGGCCAGCTTCGTCGCCCAGTCGACGAGGCCCCCGAGGGCCGCCGGATCGGCGCGGGCGGTGTCGAGGAGGCGGGTCCACCATCCGAGGACCAGCTCCTCCCCCGGACGGGCCCCCTCCCGAGCGACGAGGTCGGCGCAGGCGTCGCGGAGCCCCTCCTGGAGGTCGAGGGCCGTGACCCGGCGTCCGTCGGTCAGCGGGAGGGTCGCGCGGAGCGTGGTGTCCCGGCTGACGGTCCGGAACGCCCGGAGCGGATCCTCGAGCTCGGTCGGGTCCCCGAGCGCGCCGGCCGCGACCGCGCGGAGCACGAGCAGCATCGCCCCGACCTTCACCAGCGTCGCGACCTCGCAGAGGTTCGCGTCCCCGTTGATGACGTGGAGGCGCCGCCACCGGTCCGGGTCCGCGTGCGGCTCGTCGCGCGTGTTCATCAACGGGCGGCGGACGGTCGTCTCGAGGCCGACCTCGGCCTCGAAGAAGTCCGCCCGCTGGGACAGCTGGAACGACGCCTCGGGAGCGGCGTCGCTCCCGACGCGCCCCGCGCCGGTCAGCACGACCCGGCTGACGAACATCGGGAGGAGGTGGCGGGTGAGCAGCCCGAACGGCACCTCGCGCGGGACGAGGTAGTTCTCGTGGGTGCCGTACGCCGCGCCCTTGCCGTCCGTGTTGTTCTTGTGGAGGTGGACGGTCGAACCGGGCGGCAGCGCGGCCTCCGCGCGGCGACCCGCGGCCTCCATGATGCGCTCGCCCGCGACGTCCCAGACCACGAGGTCCCGGGCGGACGCGCACTCGGGCGTCGCGTACTCCGGATGGGCGTGATCGACGTACAGCCGCGCCCCGCTCGTCAGGACGGTGTTCGCGGCGCCGGCGTCTCCGATCACGGGCTCGGGACGGTCCGGCCGGACCTCGGGGATCCGGGCGTCGCGGTCCGGCTGCTCGTCGGTGTGGTCCCATCGCACCGCCGCACCGCCCCGACCGCGCCAGGCGTCGACGACCAGCGTCGAGGCCCGGACCGGGTGGACCTCCTCGGGACCGGTGACGGCGACCCCGTACTCGGTCTCGACGCCGACGTACCCGGCCGGGGTCAGAGCGACCGCCCGGCGGGGTGGGGGTCGACGGGCCGTCGGCGCGCGGCGTCACCGGCGAGCGGGCGCACGGCCACGACGGTGCCGCCACGGCGGCCGCCGATGCGGGCCCAGTCGCCGGGGTGTCCGGCCCCCGGCAGGTCCTCGTTCTCGCGCAGCTCCTCGGCGACCGCGGCCACGAGGTCGCCGGGCGCGAGGCCGTCGCCCCCCGCGTCGAGCTCCCGCCGGATGGCGTGCCGCTTCGCACGTGCGACGACGTTCTCGAGCAGCGCTCCGGACGCGAGGGCGCCGAGGTGCAGGACCTCCCGCTCGCCCGAGGCGTAGGTCATCTCGAGGAGCTCCGTCCCCGGCTCCTCGGCGTAGACCAGCTCGGTCGCGCGGTCGACCAGCGCGGCGGCGGCGGCGGCGCGGTCGCCGCCGTGGGCGGCGAGCAGGGTCGCGTCGAGCGGGACGTCGGCGGTGAGATGGAGGGCGAGGATCTCGCGTCCGGCGGTGCGGTCCGGCCGGTCGACGCGGATCTTGACGTCGAGCCGCCCGGGCCGGAGCAGCGCGGGGTCGATCATGTCCTCGCGGTTGGACGCGCCGATCACGATGACGTCGCGGAGCCGCTCGACGCCGTCGATCTCGGCGAGGAGCTGCGGGACGATCGTCGTCTCGACGTCGCTCGAGACACCGGTGCCGCGGGTGCGGAACAGCGCCTCCATCTCGTCGAAGAACACGACGACCGGCGAGCCGTCGGCCGAGAGCTCGCGGGCGCGCTGGAAGATGACGCGGATCTGCCGCTCGGTCTCCCCCACGTACTTGTCCAGCAGCTCCGGACCCTTCACGTTGAGGAAGTGCCCCCGGACCTCGGCGCCCCTCGCGGCCCCGACGCGGTCCGCGAGGGAGCGCGCGACGGCGCGTGCGATCAGCGTCTTCCCGCAGCCCGGCGGGCCGTACAGGAGGATCCCGCGCGGCGCCCGCAGGCCGTACCGGGCGTAGCGGTCCGCGTGGAGGAACGGCAGCTCGACGGCGTCGCGGACGGCCCCGACCTGGGCGGCGAGACCGCCGATGCGCGACCAGTCGACGTCCGGCACCTCCTCGAGCACGAGGTGCTCGACCTCGGAGCGCTCGACGCGCTCGGCCGCGGTCCCGGCCCGTGGGTCGACGAGCAGCGTGTCTCCGGCCCGCACGCCGGCGGTCCGGACGGGCCCGGCGAGATGGACGACCCGCTCCTCCCCGCCCCGACCGACGACGAGCACACGACCGTCGTCGAGGACCTCGGCGACGCGCATCAGCTCGCCCCGGTCCTCGAACGCCCCGAGCCCGACCACGGCGAGGGTCTCGTTCAGCAGGACCTGCTGGCCGGGGACGGGGTCCTCGGCGCGGACCTCCTCGGACCAGGCGACGTCGAGGACCCGGCCGGCGACCGCGACGGACATCCCGCCCCCTGGTCCCGGCCCGAGGTAGGTCCCGTACGAGCGGGGCGCGGCCGAGAGCCGCTCCACCTCGTCGCGGAGCTCCTCGATGCGGGCGCGGGCCTCGCGCAGCGTCTCGGCGAGACGCGCGTTCTGGGCCGTCGCCTCGGCCAGCTCGCGCCGGAGCCGCGTCAGCTCGGAGGGCCGGGCCGAGCGGGCACCGAGCCCGGGAGCCGTCCGTCCGGAGGCGCCGGCGTCCCACTCCGCGTCGCGGTCCCGGTCGGGCCCGGGCGCCGGGATGCGTGGCACGGCCGCCTCCACGGACCGCCCTCGGACGGCGGTCGGGCTCAGTCTACGTCGGAGCCCACCGGGCCGCGCCGGCGCGGTGCGGACGGGCCGCCGTCCTCGACGCGGGGGACGCGTCGCGCCCGGGTCAGGAACGCCGTGTGGGCCACCATCCGGTGGGCCGGGCGCACGGCCGGACCGTCGACGTCCCACGGGCGGACCAGCGTCTCGGTGGTCGCGACGTCGGCGAACCGTCCGTCGTCGCGCAGCGCCTCGGTGACGCGGGCGACCTGGACGATGGACGGGAGGTACGTGACGAGGACCCCGCCGGGGGCGAGCGCCGTCGCGACGGCGTCGAGCAGCGGCCGGGGCTCGGGCAGATCGAGGACGACCCGGTGGACGGCGATCCCGGCCAGGACGTCGGCGGCCTCGCCGATCCGGAGGTCCCACCGCGCCGGCGCGCCGCCGTGGAACCGCTCGACGTTCGCGCGGGCCACCTCCGCGTGGTCCTCGCGGCGCTCGACGGACGTCACCCGACCCTCGGGTCCGACGGCGTCGAGCAGCGCCAGCGTCAGCGCGCCCGAGCCCGCCCCGGCCTCGGCGACGTGCATGCCGGGCCGGACGTCGCCGAGCGCGACGATCATGGCCTGGTCCTTGGGGTAGACGACCTGAGCGCCGCGCCGCATCTTCAGGACCATGTCCTCGCGCGTCGGACGGAGGGCCACGACCTCGGTCCCGCGCGGCGTCCGGACGGCCGTCCCCTCGGGACGACCGATGAGTCCGTCGTGCGGCACGGCCCCGGCGTTGGAGTGCCACGTCCCGCCGTCCTCGAGCGTGACGAGCGACCGCCGCCCGCGGGCGTCACGGAGGACGACGACCTCACCGGCCGCGAGGGGCGCGCGGTCCCCGGGGACGCCGAACCGGCCCGCGCTCACGCCGCGCCCCCGGCCGTCCAGCGCGGCGGGACGGCGACCTCGACGGCGGCTCCGGGTGTCACGGCGAGGACGTCACCACGCACGCCGATCTCGACCGCCTCCCCCTCGTCGAGTACGAGCCGCAGCCGACCGGGACGCAGCTCCACGGCCAGGACCCGCTCTCGGAACCGCAGCCGGAACGCGAGGCGCCCCCAGCCGTCCGGGAGCGTCGGATCGAACGCCAGGCGACCGCCGTGGTCGGTCAGTCCGGCGAAGCCGTACACGAGGGCCATCCAGACCCCACCGGCCGAGGCGACGTGGACGCCGTCGACGGCGTTCCCGGCCGCGTCGGCCAGATCCATCATCAGGGCCCGCTCGAAGTGGGCGACCGCCCGCCCCTGGTCGCCGATCGAGGCGGCGAGGATCGACTGGACGCAGGCCGAGAGGGAGGAGTCCCCCGTCGTGATCGGGTCGTAGTACGCGAAGTTCCGCTGGCGCTGCTCGGGTGAGAACTCGTGGGAGAGCAGGAACATCGCGAGCACCACGTCCGCCTGCTTGATCACCTGGTGGCGGTAGATGACGAGCGGGTGGTAGTGGAGGAGCAGCGGGTACCGGTCCGGGGGCGTGCCGGCGAAGTCCCAGACCTCCCGCTCGAGGAAGCCGTCGTCCTGCGGGTGGACGCCCCGCTCGGCGTCGAACGGGACGTACATCGCGTCCGCCGTCCGGCGCCAGGTGGTCGGCTCCTCCGGGAGGAGACCGAGCTCCCGCACGAGCCGCCGGTGGGCCGCCGGGCGCTCGGCCGCGAGCCACTCCAGCGCCTCGGCCGCGAGACGGAGGTTGTGACGGGCCATCAGGTTCGTGTAGGCGTTGTCGTTCACGACGGTCGTGTACTCGTCCGGCCCCGTGACGCCGTGGATGTGGAAGCGGTCGTCGTCCGGGCTGAGGAACCCGAGCCCGCACCACATCCGGGCCGTCTCGACCAGCATCTCGGCGCCGATCTCGACGAGCAGCTCGCGGTCGCCGCGGACGTCGAGGTACCGCCCGATGGCGTGCGCGATGTCGGCGTTGATGTGGTACTGAGCCGTTCCCGCCGCGTAGTACGACGACGCCTCCTCGCCGTTGATCGTCCGCCAGGGGAACAGGGCACCGTGCTCGGAGAGCTCGTCCGCCCGCTCGCGCGCCTTCGGCAGCATGGAGTGCCGGAACCGCAGCAGGTTCCGCGTCAGGCGCGGTTCGGTGTAGGTCAGGAACGGCGTGACGTAGACGTCGGCGTCCCAGAAGTAGTGCCCCTCGTACCCCGCGCCCGTCAGCCCCTTCGCGCCGATGCCGGCGGTCTCGGCGCGGCTGGAGGCCTGGTGCAGCTGGAACAGGTTCCATCGCACCGCCTGCTGGACCCGCGGGGTCGCGTCGACCTCGACCTCGACGTCGGCCCGGTCCCAGAACGCGTCGAGGGCCGCGCGCTGCCCCACGTGGAGTCCCTCGATGCCGGTCGCGACGGCGCGGTCGAGGCTGCGCAGTCCCCGGTCGACCAGCTCCTCCGCCGGGACGACGCGGGACGTGTGGTAGGTGACGTGCTTCTCGATGCGCAGCGTCCGACCCGCCGTGGCCTCGACCGTGACCACGTGCTTCGCGAGGTCCTCGGTCCAGGTCGTCGCGGTGGTGTGGGTGTCGGCCGTGGCGATGACGTGGTCGACGCCGACGCACATGCTCATCCCCGACGCGGTCGTCCGGTATCCGGTGACGAGGCGGCCGCCGTCGGCGACGTGGGAGCGGGCGGAGAGGACGCGACCCGGGAACGGCCGCGCCCGGCGGGGGTCGTGTCCCGCCCCGCGCGGCTCGTCGAGGGCCCGGGCGTCCTGACGGTTCAGGACCTGGGACGAGACGACGACCGCCGCATCCGCGTCGACCTCGACCTCGTGCACGATCGCCGCGAGGTGCCGATGCTCCAACGAGACCATCCGGGAGGACCGGATGGTCACGTGCTTCCCCCCGGGGGTCGACCAGACCAGCTCGCGGGTCAGGACTCCCGCCCGGAGGTCGAGGACGCGCTCGTACGCCAGCAGCCGGGCGCTGGGCAGGTGGAGCGGTTCGTCGTCAACGTACAGCTTCAGCAGCGTCGCGTCCGGGACGTTCACGATGGTCTGTCCGGTCCGCGCGAAGCCGTACGCCTGCTCGGCGTGGACGATCGGCCACGTCTCGTGGAACCCGTTCAGCAGCGTCGCGGCCTCGTGGACCGGACGGCCCTCGTCGTGCATGCCGCGGATGCCGATGAAGCCGTTCGCGACGGCGAAGACGCTCTCGGCCCAGCCGAGGCGCCGCTCGTCGAAGGCGCGCTCGACGAGCCGCCACGGGTCCGACGGATAGACGTCCTCCGGGAGGTCGCCGACCGGACCGGGCCGCGCGCGGGCCGCGCTCACGTCACGCCGCCGGGTAGGCGGCCTGACAGAAGCCGTGGTTGCAGTAGCCGTCGGGGTGCTTCGCGAGGTACTGCTGGTGCTCGTCCTCGGCCGGGTACAGCGCGCCCAGCGGCTCGATGGTCGTCGTGATCGCCCCGGCCCCGACCTCGGCGAGGGCGGCGGCGTACCGGTCCCGGCTCGCCTGCGCGATCGCGTCCTGCTCGGGCGTCGTCGTGAGGATGACGGAGCGGTACTGCGTGCCGACGTCGTTCCCCTGCCGCATCCCCTGCGTCGGGTCGTGCTGCTCCCAGAAGGTGGCGAGGATGCCCTCGTACGGCAGCACCGCGGGGTCGTGGACGACGACCGCGACCTCGGCGTGGTCGGTCAGCCCCGAGCAGACCTCGCGGTAGGTCGGGTTCGGGGTGACGCCGCCGGCGTACCCGACGAAGGTCGTGAAGGCGCCGTCGAGGCCCCAGTACAGCCGCTCGGCGCCCCAGAAGCAGCCCATCCCGAGGACGGCGACCTCGTGCCCGGCCGGCCAGGGCGGCACGGTCGGACGCCCGTGCACGGCGTGGACGCCGCGGACCGGGAGCGGCTCCTCCCGACCCGGGAGGCAGCGGTCCGGACCGACCAGTCCGACGGGGGTCCGGCGCAGCATCACGCGGCCAGTCGGCGCAGGACGTACGGGAGGATGCCGCCGTGGCGGTAGTACTCGGCCTCGCCCGGGGTGTCGATCCGGACCCGGGCCTCGAACCGGACCTCGTCGCCGTCGGACCGCCGCGCCACGACGGTGACCGTCCCCGGGACCGCGTCGGCGAGGTCCGCGACGCCGAGGACGTCGATCGTCTCGTCGCCGGTCAGCCCGAGCGAGGCGACGTCCTCCCCCGGCGGGAACTCCAGCGGCAGCACGCCCATCCCGATCAGGTTCGAGCGGTGGATGCGCTCGTAGGAGCGGGCGATGACGGCGCGGACGCCGAGCATCGCCGTCCCCTTCGCCGCCCAGTCCCGGGACGACCCCGAGCCGTACTCGGCCCCGGCCAGCACGACCAGGGGCACGCCGGCCGCGCGGGCGCGCTCGGCGGCGGCGTGGATGGTCACGACCGAGCCGTCGCCGAGGAGGTCGCGGGTCATCCCGCCCTCGACGCCCTCGACCATGCGGTTCCGGAGTCGGATGTTCGCGAACGTGCCCCGGACCATCACCTCGTGGTTGCCGCGCCGGGCCCCGTACGAGCTGAAGTCGCGGATCTCGACGCCGTGGTCGCGCAGGTACTCCCCCGCCGGGCTGTCCGGCTTGATCGACCCCGCCGGCGAGATGTGGTCCGTCGTGACCGAGTCCCCGAGCACCGCGAGGACACGGGCCCCGCGGACGTCGGCGGGGGCCTCCGGCAGTGCCGGCATCCCGTCGAAGAACGTCGGACGCCGGATGTAGGTCGAGTCCGGGTCCCAGGTGAACGTCGCTCCGGCCGGCGTCGGGAGTTCCCGCCACCGCTCGTCACCCTCGAACACGTCGGCGTACCCGCGGACGAACATGTCCCGCTCCAGCGAGGACTCGATGACCTCCCGGACCTCGGCCGGGGAGGGCCAGAGGTCCGCGAGCGTGACCGGCCGACCGTCGGGGTCCGTCCCGAGCGGCTCGGAGGTCAGGTCGAGGTCCATCGTCCCCGCCAGCGCGTACGCGACCACGAGCGGCGGGGAGGCGAGGTAGTTCAGGCGCACGTCCGGGTTGATCCGACCCTCGAAGTTGCGGTTCCCGCTGAGCACGGCGCTGACCGCGAGGTCGTGCTCCCGGACCGCGGCGCTGACCTCGGGGATGAGCGGTCCCGAGTTCCCGATGCAGGTCGTGCAGCCGAAGCCGACGAGGTCGAAGCCGAGCTTCGCGAGGTACGGCGTCAACCCGGCGCGGTCGTAGTAGTCCATCACGACGCGCGACCCGGGGGCGAGCGACGTCTTGACCCACGGTCGCCGCTGCAGCCCCCGCTCGACCGCGTTCCTCGCGAGCAGACCGGCCGCGACCATCACCTCCGGGTTCGAGGTGTTGGTGCAGGACGTGATGGCGGCGATCGTCACCGCACCGTCCGCCAGGTCGAACCGAGTGCCGTCGGCCAGCTGGACGGGGACGGACCGCGGGGCGTCCTGGCCGAGCTCGCCGAGGGAGGACCGGAACGACGCGCGCGAGGTCCGCAGGGGCACGCGGTCCTGCGGACGCCGCGGCCCGGCGAGGGAGGGCTCGACGGTCGAGAGGTCCAGCGTCAGCTCGGCCGAGTACCGCGCACGCCGACCGACGCCGTTCCAGAGGCCCTGCTCCTTCGCGTACGCCTCGACCAACCGGACCCGCTCCTCGTCGCGGCCGGTGAACCGCAGATACCGCAGGGTCTCCTCGTCGATCGGGAAGACCGCGATCGTCGAGCCGTACTCCGGGGACATGTTCCCGATGGAGGCGCGGTTCGCCAGCGGCACCGCCGCCACCCCGGGGCCGTGGAACTCGACGAAGGACCCGACGACCCCGTGCTGCCGCAGGCGCTCGGTGATCGTGAGCAGCAGGTCGGTCGCGGTCGCGCCCTCGGGCAGCTCGCCGGTCAGCTCGAACCCGACCACGCGCGGCACCAGCATCGAGATCGGCTGGCCGAGCATCGCGGCCTCGGCCTCGATGCCCCCGACCCCCCATCCGACGACGCCGAGGCCGTTGACCATCGGCGTGTGCGAGTCGGTCCCGACCAGCGTGTCCGGGTAGGCCCGGAGCCGACCGTCGCGCTCGTCGGTGAAGACGACGCGGGCGAGGTGCTCGACGTTGACCTGGTGGACGATCCCGGTGCCCGGCGGGACGACCCGGAGCCGCTCGAACGCCTCCTGGCCCCACCGGAGGAAGCCGTACCGCTCGCGGTTGCGGGCGTACTCGAGGTCGATGTTCAGGCCCAGCGCCTCCGGCGAACCGAAGGCGTCCGCCACGACCGAGTGGTCGATGACCATCTCGGCGGGGACCAGCGGATCGATGCGCGACGGATCGCCGCCGAGGGCGACCATCGCCTCGCGCATGGCCGCGAGGTCCACGACGGCCGGGACACCGGTGAAGTCCTGCAGCAGCACGCGGGCCGGCGTGAACGCGATCTCCCGGTCGGGCTGGGCCCCCGGGTCCCAGGCCGCGATCGCCTCGGCGTGCTCGGCGAGGACGTGCCGCCCGTCCTCGTTCCGCAGCACGTTCTCGAGCAGGATCCGGAGGCTGTAGGGCAGGTCCTCCGCCCCCGGGACGGCGTCGATGCGGTGGATGTCGTACGCACGGCCGCCGACCGTGAGGGTGTCGCGGCTTCCGAGGCTGTCCATGCGCGGGCTCCGGCGTCGCGGTGGGAGCGGGCGCACCGCGCCGGTGGCCCGGGGCGGGACGGTAGCCGACGAGCGGTAGCGTCCTCCGGGGCGACGGGGAGGTCGTGATGCCGACGCTGGCGCTGGTCCGTCACGGACAGTCCCTCTGGAACCTCCAGAACAGGTTCACGGGCTGGGTCGACGTCCCGCTGACCGAGCGCGGGCGCGAGGAGGCCCGCACGGCCGGGGCGGCGCTCCGCGGCATCGGGTTCGACGTCGCCTACACGAGCGCCCTCCGCCGAGCGCAGGACACGCTCGCGATCATCCTGGCCGAGACCGGGCTGGACGTCCCCGTCATCCGCGACGCCGCCCTGAACGAGCGCGACTACGGGGACCTCGCGGGCCTCGACAAGGCCGAGACGGCGGAGCGGTACGGGGCCGAGCAGGTCCACACCTGGCGCCGGTCGTTCGACGTCGCGCCGCCGGGCGGCGAGTCGCTCCGGGACACGGCCGCCCGGACGCTGCCCTTCTTCGACCGGGCCGTGATGGGCGATCTGCGTCACGGTCGCGACGTCCTCGTCGTCGCCCACGGCAACTCCAACCGGTCCATCGTCATGCGCCTCGACGACCTCGGCCCCGAGGAGGTCGTCACCGTCGAGCTCGCGACCGGGGTCCCCGTCCTCTACGACCTCGACGACGCGGGCCGCGTGACCGGGAAGCGCGTCCTCTGAGCGCGGATCCGCGCCGCGGCGCGCTGGCCGCGCTGCTCGACGGTCATGCCGCCACCGACGCCGAGGAGGAGGACGCGGTCGCGCACCTGCGGCGCCTGCTGGGCGGGGACCCGGACCCGTTCGCCCGGACGACGCTGCCGGCCCACGTGACGGCCTCCGCCCTCGTGCTCGACCCGGCGGGCCGCCTCCTGCTGCATCGGCACCGGCGGCTGGACCGCTGGCTCCAGCCCGGCGGGCACGTCGAGGCCGGGGAGGACCCGGCCCTCGCGGCCCTGCGGGAGACCCAGGAGGAGACGGGTCTGGTCCCCCGCCATCCCGGCCCGGCCCCGGTCCTCGTGCACGTCGACGAGCACCCGGGGCCCGACCGGCACGTCCACCTCGACCTCCGGTTCCTGCTGCACGCCGACCCCGACCGGTCCGTCCACGCCGGGGAGGACGTCGGGGGCGGGGGCGCGGCGCTGCGGTGGATCGTCCCGGCGGCCGGCGCCGACCTCGACCCGTCGCTCCGCCGCGCCGTCCGGACGCTCCGCGCGCGTCTGGCCTGACGGGCCGGCGTCGCCGCGGTCGGGCTCAGAACAGCCGCGGGGTCGGGTCCTCCTCGCCGCGCAGCCGCTGGAGGTCCACCTCGACCCAGCCGATGCCCCGCGACTCGGCGAGGACGCGGGCCTGCGGCCGGACGGTCGTCGCGGCGAGGATCCCGCGCAGGGGCCGCAGCTCGGGGTCGCGCCCCATGCGGTCGAGGTACCGGGTCAGCTGCTCGACGCCGTCGATCTCGCCGACACGCTTGATCTCGACCGCGACGGCCGCGCCGTCCGGGTCCCGGCAGAGCAGGTCGACCGGTCCGAGGTCGGTCCGGAACTCACGGGTGACCGTGACCAGTCCCGGCTCGACGTGGTCGGGGTGCGCGGCGAGGAGCAGCTGCAGCTCGCGCTCGACGCCGTCGAGCACGAGGCCGCGCTCGGTGTCGAGCGGGACGACCTCGTCGGAGAGGACCTCCTCCAGGAGGATCTCGAGGCGCTCCCCCGCGGGGTTGGTCACGACCCAGCGGTCCGGCTCCTCCGCGAGGAGGTTCGGGGCGTTCATCCAGTTCACCGGCTTGTACGCCCCGACGTCGGCGTGGATGGCGACGCAGCCGTCCGCCTTCACCATGATCAGTCGCAGCCCCGACGCCAGGGTCGAGGAGAGACGACCGACGTAGGTGGCCGAGCAGCGGGCGATGACGAGACGCACGCGCGGACCCTAGCCCCGGCCGGCGTAGGCTCCCGGGATGGCCCTCTCCGTCGGACTCGTCGGCCTCCCCAACGTCGGGAAGTCGACCCTCTTCAACGCGCTGTCCCGCGCCGGTGCGGAGGCGGCCAACTTCCCCTTCTGCACGATCGAGCCGAACGTCGGCGTCGTCCCCGTCCCCGACGCGCGGCTGGACCGGCTGGCCGAGCTGGCGGGCTCGGCGAAGGTCGTCCCGGCCGCGATGCGGTTCGTCGACATCGCCGGTCTCGTCGAGGGCGCGTCGCGCGGCGAGGGGCTCGGGAACCAGTTCCTCGCGCACATCCGCGAGGTCGACGCCGTCTGTCACGTGGTGCGGTGCTTCGACGACCCCGACGTCATCCACGTCCGCGGTGCCGTCGACCCGGTCGCCGACATCGCCGTCGTCGAGACGGAGCTGCTCCTGAAGGACCTGGAGACCGTCGAGAAGCGCCTGGACCGAAGCCGTCGGGCCGCGAAGGGTGGCGACCGGGCGCTGCGCGACGAGGTCGAGGCGCTGGAGGCCCTACGGACCCACCTCGACGGCGGTGCACCCGCACGGTCGTTCCCGGGCGAGCTCGAGCCCGGCGTCCGTCGCGAGCTCTCCCTGCTGACCGAGAAGCCGGTGCTGTACGCGGCGAACGTCGCCGAGGCGGACCTCGCCCGCGGGAACGCCGCCAGCGCCGCCGTCGCCGCGCTGGCCGCAGAGCGGGGCGACGTCGCCGTCCTCGTCTCGGCCCGGGTCGAGGCCGAGCTCTCCGAGCTCGACGAGACCGAGCGCACCGAGTACCTGGCGGAGCTCGGCGTCGAGGGTTCCGGACTCGAGCGTCTCATCGCCGCCGCGTACCGGCTGCTCGGGCTGATCACGTTCCTCACGGCGGGCCCGACCGAGGCCCGGGCCTGGACGATCCCCGACGGGTCGACCGCCCCGCGGGCCGCGGGGACGATCCACTCCGACTTCGAGCGCGGGTTCATCCGCGCCGAGGTGATCGGCTACGAGGACTACGTGGCGCTCGGGGGCGAGGCGGCGGCCCGGGACGCGGGCCGCCTCCGGGTGGAGGGTCGCGAGTACGTCATGCACGACGGCGACGTCGTCCACTTCCGGTTCAACGTCTGAGCCACCGCCCGTCCGGCGGCGCCCAGCCCCGGACCTCCGCGTCGACGGCGACGAGGACCTCGCGGCCGCGGGCCCGCAGCCCGCGCGGATCGAGGAGCCCGCGCGGACCGGCGAGCCGCAGGTGGACCGCCCCCGACACCACCACGGCGACGACCTCGGTCCGCACGCGGAGGACGCGCGAGACCGCGCGGACCCGGACGCGCCGACGGTCACGCTCCAGGACGCGCCCGCCGGGGACACGGGCGAGGACGCGGTGCACGGCGGCGAGGACCGCGTCGTCGGACCCGGCGACCGCGAGCGGCTCGAGCCGTCGCCGCGGATCCCCCGAGGCGTCGGCCGTCGACACGCAGTCCGGCGGTCCGCGGTCCGGCGGACAGGACCCCAGCCCGTCCGGTGCCATGTGCCCGCCCCCGCGTCCGACCGCTCGCCGGTCCCCACGGCGCCGCGAGGCTAGGCGCGGGGAGCCGGGCCCGCCCTAGCCTCGCGACGACCCGGACCCGGAGGCGACGTGGCGGTCACCGCGAACCTCACCCAGCAGGAGGCCGGGACCCGCGCGGCCCTGCTCGCCGTACCGCGGACGGTGGTCCATCTCGACCTCTCGGACGGCGCCGATGACGTCCGGACGTTCACCGCCCGGTCCGAGCTGCACCTCGATGTCCGGGCCCACGGCACCGCGTTCCTCGACCACCTCGCCGCCGAGGTCCGCACGGCGACGCTGGACGGGGTGCCGCTGCCGGCGGACGCGATCGCCGCCACCCGGATCGTCCTGCCCGACCTGACGCCGGGTGCCCACGTCGTCGTCGTCGAGGCGACGATGTCCTACACCCGCGACGGGCGGGGCCTTCACCGCTTCGTCGACCCGACCGACGGCGTCGTCTACCTCCACAGCCAGCTCGAGCCGTTCCACGCCCACCAGGTCTTCGCCTGCCTCGATCAGCCGGACCTGAAGACGGCCTTCGCGCTGACGGTCGACGCGCCCGCCGGGTGGGTCGTCGTCTCGAACGAGGCGCCGACCGCGGCCCCGACGGAGGGGGCGGCCGGACGCTGGGAGTTCCCGCCGACCCCGCCGATGAGCACGTACCTCGCGGCGGTCGTCGCGGGCGGGTACGTCGGCCGCGCCGACCGTCACGTCCGCCCGGACGGGACGGAGGTGCCGCTCCGGCTGTTCGTCCGCCGCTCCCTCGAGCGCCACCTCGACGGGGACGAGCTGCTCGAGCTGACCCGCACCGGGCTGGCCTGGTTCGAGGGCGTGTTCGGCCCGTACCCCTACACCAAGTACGACCAGCTGCTCGTCCCCGAGTTCTCGGCCGGCGCGATGGAGAACCCCGGCGCCGTCACCTTCAGCGAGAACTACGTCTTCCGCTCCCGGGTGACCGACGCCCTCCGTGAGCGCAGGGCCGAGACGCTGCTGCACGAGATGGCCCACATGTGGTTCGGCGACCTCGTCACGATGCGGTGGTGGGACGACCTCTGGCTGAACGAGTCGTTCGCCACCTTCATGGCGGTCCTGTCGCAGACCGAGGCGACGCGCTGGACCGACGCCTGGGTCACGTTCCTCGACGCCGAGAAGACGTGGGCGAAGTTCCAGGACCAGCTGCCCTCCACCCACCCGGTGGCGGCGGACATGCCCGACGTGGAGTCCGTGCATCAGAACTTCGACGGCATCACGTACGCGAAGGGGGCGTCGGTCCTGCGTCAGCTGGTCGCCTGGGTCGGCCAGGACGCGTTCCTCGCCGGGTGCCGCGACTACTTCGCCCGGCACGCCTGGGGGAACACGACGCTCGCGGACTTCCTCGCCGCGCTCGAGCGGACCAGCGGACGCGAGCTGGGACCGTGGGCCGACGAGTGGCTCCGGACGACCGGGGTGAACTCGCTGGAGGCGGTCGTCGAGGCCGCCGATGACGGCACGTACGCCCGCGTCGCGATCCGGCAGACCGACCCGGCGCCGCTGTGGCGGACCGAGGGCCACGCGCCCGTGCTGCGCCGTCACCGCCTGGCCGTGGGGTGCTACGCGTGGCGGGACGGCGCCCTCGTCCGCGTCCACCGCGAGGAGCTCGACGTGGCCGGTGAGGTGACCGAGGTCCCGGGACTGACGGGGCTCCCGGTCGCGGATCTGCTCCTGCTGAACGACGACGATCTGACGTTCGCCCGGACGGTCCTCGATCCGGCCTCGCTGGCCACCGCGACGGCCCATCTCCGCGACGTGGCGGCGCCGCTCCCCCGCGCGCTGGTCTGGGCGGCGGCCTGGGACATGGTTCGGGACGCCGAGCTGCCCGCCTCGGGCTTCGTCGCGCTCGTCGTGAACAACCTCGCCCACGACGAGGGCGTGGGCGTCCTACAGCGCATGCTCGGTCGCGCGCACGCCGCGATCGAGCGGTACGCGGACCGTGCCAACGTGGCCCCGCTGCGGGCGGCCCTGCGCGACCGGTGCCGGGAGGCGCTCGACGCCTGCGCGCCCGGAGGCGACCACCAGCTGGCGTGGTTCAAGCAGTGGTCCGCCCTCGTCGAGGACGGCGACGACGTGGCGGTCCTCCGCGCCTGCCTGGGTGCGGAGACGCCGTTCCCCGGCCTCGAGGTCGACACCGACCTGCGGTGGCACGTCGTCGTGCAGCTGGCCAGGATCGGTGCGATGGACGCCGACGACGTCGCCGCGGAACGCCGGCGCGACGACACCGACCTCGGGGAGCGCCAGGCGCTGACCGCGCTGGCCGCCCGGCCCACGGCCGCGGCGAAGGCCGAGGCCTGGGAACGCCTCCTCGAGGACGCGGACCTCTCGCACACGCTGGCGCGGCAGCTCTGGGGTGCGTTCGACCGTCTCGACCGTCCGGAGCTGCTCGCTCCGTACCGCGACCGCTACTTCGCGGCGCTGGACCGCGTCTGGACCGAGCGGAGCCTCGACTTCGCCATCGAGTTCGCGGGGGCGATGTTCCCGCACTCCCAGGTCGAGGACGGACTGCTCGCCGCCACGGACGCGGCGCTGGCCCGCGAGGACCTGCCCCGCCCGCTGCGTCGGGTGCTGCTCGAGCAGCGGGACACGGTCGTGCGGACGCGGCGGTGCCGGGCCCGGGACGCCGGCTGACCGCCGACGCCCTCGCTCACAGCCCCCTCGTCAGCCGGTCCGCCGCGATCTCGGCGCAGGTCGGGCACATCGGGAACCGGCTCGGGTCCGCGTCGGGCCTCCACCGCTTCCCGCAGAGCGCGGTCACCGGCCGGCCGGTCCGGCGGAAGCGTTCGAGGTCCCGCCGCGCGACGTAGTGGGTGAACCGGTCGTGATCCCCGTCACCGGCGTCCGGACGCTCGTCGACCTCCGGGCGGAGGTCGGGCAGGACGGGGGCCTGGGCGGGGCCGGAGGCGGCGCGCATGACGCGACGCTACCCCTCGCGGCTCAGACGCGGCGCCGGTCGCGGACCGGATGGCGCCACTCGCGATCGACGAGGTCGTCGAGGGTCCGGGGGATCCCGACGGTGATGTCCGGGACCTCGGGGGCCAGCCCGAGCTCGTCCCAGAGCAGCTCCGGGTCGGCCCAGAGCGGCATGTTCCAGGCCCTGACCGTGTCGGGGGTGAAGATGTCCGGGGTCCGGAGCCGGGACCGCACGACGCGCATCAGGGCCGTCCCGGCCAGCGCCAACGGCGCCGGGATGCGCACCACCACGAGCCCCGGCAGGTGGCGTCGCAGCACGCCGAGGAACCTGCCCCAGTCGGCCGGGTCACGGTCGCCGATCCCGCACGCCCCCTCCCACGTCGAGCGCGCCGCCGCGATCAGCACCCGCGCGGCGTCGTGCACGTGCAGATGGGAGAAGGGGTTGTCCGCTCGCCCGGGCAGGACGAGGACGCCGCGCCGCACGTTCGCGAACAGCTGGTCCCCCGCGCCGTAGACGTGGGGCAGCCGGACGGAGGCGACCGAGAGGTCGCCACGGGCCGCGAGCTCCCGCTCCATCCGAAGCTTCACCCGGCCGTAGTCGATGGCCGGCGCCGGTGGCGTGTCGGCCGTTATGGCGGCCTCGGACGGACCATGGACGAGGAGCGACGAGCCGAACACGAACCGGCGCACCCCGGCGGCCGCGGCCGCGTCGGCGAGGGCCCGCGTGCCCGCGACGAACGTCGGCTCGAGACGGCGCGCCGGCTCGAAGGTGGCGCGGCCACCGAGGTGGATGATCGCGTCGCAGCCGGCCACCGCGTGCGGCAGCGACTCGGGCACCGTCAGGTCGCCGTGGACGACCTCCGCGTCGACCTCGTCGAGGAGACGCGATCGTGTCGGGCGGCGGACCATCAGCCGGGGACGCGCGCCCTCGGCGGAGAGCAGCCGCGCGACCTCGCGCCCGATGAACCCGGTCGCGCCGGTGACGAGGATCCGCACGTCACCCCCGGTCGTCGTGGACCGCGACGACGCGCCGATGCGGGCCGTCCCCGGAGGTGTAGCCCCTCGGGCCGGCGCCGCCGCGGGGCGGAGGTCCCGGAGCGGACGGACCGAGGTCCGTCGCGTGCGCGAGGGGGGACTTGAACCCCCAAGGAGTTTCCTCCACACGGCCCTCAACCGTGCGCGTCTGCCAGTTCCGCCACTCGCGCGTGGCTCCGCGGTCGTCCCGCGGACGGCACAGCCTACCGCCGGGGACCACCGCCCCCGTGGCCCCGGCCGGTCACCCGAGGGCGACCCGCTCCGGCCACCACCGGCCCGTCGGGTCGAGCGCGAACCCCCGCACGCCCGGCGCCACGGCGAGGTCCCGCTCGAGCCAGACCAGCGGGAGGACCACCGCCTCCCCCGTCAGCGCGGCGTCGAGCGCGGCCGCGGCCCCGGGGTCCGAGCCTCCCCGGAGGCGGTCGAGCAGGGCGTCGGAGTCCGCGTCGCCCCAGCCGGTCCCCGCGACCGGGCGGGGGGCCGTCGCGCGGAACGCGGGGTCGAGCAGGCTCGACGCGGCCGCGGCGCCGCCGACACCGGACCGGAGCGACGGGCGGAACAGGGCCGCCTCCCCGGCCGCCACCGCCCGCGTCAGGCCCTCCGGATCGAGGGCGCGGAGGGTGACGCGGACGTCCAGGACGTCCTCGAGCGCGGCGGCGACCGCCTCGGCGACGGCCGCGTGGTCGGCGCGCCGGGGGACGCTGAGCGTCACGGGCAGGGGCAGGACGGGGTCGGCGTCGGCGACCCAGGCGGCGAACAGCTCGGCGGCGATCGCGGGATCCCGCACGCAGTGGGGGCAGGCCGCGACCGCGTCCCCGTCCGCCAGCAGCCCCGGCGGCAGGAGCCGCGCCGCGGGGACGGCCGCGGGACCGGCGGCCGCGGCGGCCGCTCCACGGTCCACGGCCGCGGCGAGAGCGCGCCGCAGGCGGACGTCGTCGTAGGGCGCGACCGTCGTGTCGAAGGCGTACGCGTAGACCGCCGCCTCGGTCCGGACGTGGTGGCCCGCCGTCGGACCCGGCGGCACCGGACGTGCGGGGCCGAGGACCGCGAGGGCGTCGTCGCGTCGGGCCGGGGGGAGCTCGGCGACCTGGAGGCGTCCGGCGGCCAGGGCCTCCCACCGCTGCCGCCCGTCGAGGTCGTCGGGATGGAACTGCAGCAGCAGCTCGGCCACCCGCGGTGCGCGGTGGTGGTCCGGGACCGCGACCAGGCGCAGGAAGGCGTCGTCCCCCGGCGGCTCGAGGAGCCGGAACGGCCCGTTCCCGA
Source organism: Actinomycetota bacterium (assembly GCA_017852335.1). Taxonomy (GTDB): domain Bacteria; phylum Actinomycetota; class Nitriliruptoria; order Nitriliruptorales; family Nitriliruptoraceae; genus CSBr16-57R1. The sequence continues at coordinate 31,130 of JAFMLG010000003.1, forward strand.
CCGGCGGCCCCTCGGCCCCGGCCTCGTCGCGACCCGGTGGCAGCGGGACGAGACTGACGTCGGTCAGGGCGTGCAGGAAGCCGGGGTCCGGTGCGGTCAGGCGCAGGACCAGGTCCCACGTGCCCCGGACCTCGACGCCGCCCGCCGCCAGGACGTCGTCCGGACCGCCGGCGGTCCGGGTCCCGTCCTCGGCGACCACCACCGCGCCCCGCAGCCCCGCCAGGATCCCCTCCCGGCCGTACGGCGGGCGGGACGGATCGAGGGCCGCCAGCAGCGCAGCGGCGTGGTCCCGCGCGGTCACGGGCCGGCCGTCGTGGAAGGTCGCGCGACGCAGGCGGAAGCGGATCTCGGTGCCGTCCGCGGACGTCCGCCAGGTCTCCGCGCCGGCCGGCGCGACGCCGCCACCGGGCACCAGATCGACGAGGCCCTCGTGGAGCGCCCGTGCGACCAGCTCACCCGCGTCGTCGATGACGAGCCGGGGGTCGATGGAGGCCGGCGCGGGCCCCAGGCCGACGCGGAGGGTGGTCGGTCCGGACACGGCGGGCCCGGGTGCGCCCGTCACCGGGGGCGGGGGCGGCGGCGCGGGGACCTCGGCCGCCGGCGGCGGCGCCGTGCAGGCCGTCGTGAGGGCCGCGACGACCGCGACGACGACCCGACGGCCGGGTCGGTGGCCCGCGCCGCGCACGGTCACCTCAGCCGATGACCAGCAGGGTGATCGAGGTGAGCGCGAACAGGACGACGGCGCCGACCGTGAGGCGGTTGAGGTTCCGCTCGGCCACCGCCGAGCCCTGGACGGCCCCGCTGACGCCGCCGCCGAACATGTCCGAGATGCCGCCCCCCTGGCCCCGGTGCAGCAGGATCAGGCCGATCAGCGCGAGGCAGATCAGGAGGTGCAGGGCGGTGACGACGGCGACGAGCACGGGCGACTCCGGGGTGCGGACCGGCGCAGCCTACGGGGCCGGCGCGACGGCCGCGGCGTCCGGGCGGGAGAGCCAGTAGACCGCGATGCGGTCCCCCGGATCGGCGGTCAGCACCGGCGTGGCCTGCCACCGCACGGTCGGAGCGGCGACCAGCTCGATGGGATCCGGCCGCAGGCCGAGACCCGGCGTCCGGACGACGGTCCGGCAGGCCGCCGGCGCCGCCGCGCAGGTCGCCGCGACCCCGACGCGGTCGAGCGCCAGCAGGTCCCCCCGCACGGCGGGGCGGGTGGACGACGCCGCGGCGCTCCCGGCGCCGGCCCCGGCCCGGCGGTACACGGCGAAGGCCCGCGCCTCGGGGAGGGCGTCGGACGCCGACGCCTCCGCCGCGGACGCGGCGGGCGCGCCGAGGAGCACGCCGACCGCGTCGCGCTGTCCCTCCTCACCCCGGAGGGCCGCGGGCACGGCGACGGCCGCGGCGACGGCGAGCAGGCTGGTGGCGGCGGCGAGGGCGACCTCGGCGCGGTGGCGACGCCGGCCGGGCGCGGGCTGCTCCACGAGCAGGCGGACCCGTCCGACGACCCCACCGGCCTCGACGAGGGCGGCGCAGCCGGCCGGCTGTCGCCGCGGCGGCGCCGCGAGGTCGAGGGCCCTCAGGAGTCCGCTGGCCAGGGCCGCGGGACGGCCGGTGACCTCGACCGCGCGGAGGTCGGCAGCGGCCTCGCGCTCGCGCCGGAGCCGACGCATCGCACCGGCGGCGCCGGGCAGGAAGCAGACCGCGTCGCCGACCGCCGCCGCGAACCAGGCGACCAGGTTGTCGCGTCGCGCCAGATGGGCCAGCTCGTGGGCCAGGACGCCCTCCAGCTCGCCGTCGTCCAGCGTGGCGACGAGGCGGGCGTCGAGGACGAGCAGCGGCGCGCGGACGCCGAGGAGGGTCGCGCCGCCGGGGACGACGGGCGCGATCAGGGTCCGGGGCGGCGCGACCTCGAGCGCCCGCGCGAGGCGCGCGACGACCGCGGCGGTCCGTGGCGCGACCGGCTCGGCCGCCGCCGTGAGCAGGCGACGGCGGCGACGCGCACGCGCACCGCGTCGGAGCAGCAGGGCCCCGGCGGTGGCCGGCCAGACGAGCAGCAGCCACGGCACGGTCCGGGGGGCGAAGCCGAGGTAGCGGTCCTCCAGCGGGAGCGCGAGGGTGCCGGCGCCGACGGTCGGTTGGAGCAGCGACGGCAGCGCCGGGTCACCGCTGGAGAGCAGGGCGACCGCGGCCGTCACGACGAAGGGCGACACGGCCGCGAGGACCCGGGCCCGCGGCGAGCGCAGCCCGACCACGTCGAGGATCCGGACGAGGAGCAGCGCGACGCCCAGGGCGACGGCGAGCCGCAGCAGCAGCGAGCCGACCGGCAGCGCGAGCAGCATCCCCTGCCCCACCCGGCTCAGTCCTCGTCGGCGCGTCGACGGGCGACGGCCCGCCGCAGCTCGTCGAGCGTGACGTCATCGACGTCGCCGACGACCTCGGCGAGGTAGGCGGCCGCCGGCTCGGGGTACCGCTCGAGGAGCCACGACAGCACGTCACGGGTCGCGCCGCGGGCGTAGGCGTCCCGCTCGACCGCGGGCCGGTAGCGGTGCGCGAGATCCTTGGTGTCCCGCTCGAGCAGGCCCTTCCGGGCGAGCCGCGCCATCGTCGTCATCACCGTCGTGTACGCGATGTCGCGGTCGTCGCGGAGCCGCTCGTGGACGTCGCGGACGGTGGCGTCCCCGAGGCCCCAGACGACGTCCATGACGTCCTGCTCGAGGGGCCCGAGGAGGGTCTCGAGCGCGTCCCGGCGGCGGCCCATGCGAACGTCCGTCCCGGCCGCCACACGGGCCCGGACCACCCGGGAGCCCGCCGGACCACGGTCCGGAACGGCCGTCGGCAGCGTAGCGAGGACGCTCCGCCGCGGGTCAGAGCCGCCGGTGCCCGACGATCAGGGCGAAGTCCTCGGCCGAGAGGCTGGCCCCGCCGACGAGGACCCCGTCGACGTCCGGCTGCGCCATGATGCTCCGGATGTTGGCCGGCTTCACGCTGCCGCCGTAGAGGATGCGGACCCCGGCCGCGAACGCCGCCCCGGACCGCTCGGCGAGCTCGGCCCGGATGGCGGCCGCCATCGCCTGCGCGTCGTCGGGGGTGGCGGTCCGACCCGTCCCGATGGCCCAGACGGGCTCGTAGGCCACGACGACCCGGGCCGGGTCGTCGGGCTCGACCCCCTCGAGGCTGCCGCGGACCTGCGCGAGGACGACCTCCTCGGCCCGACCGGCGTCGCGGACGGCCTGACCCTCGCCCACGCAGACGATCGGACGGAGCCCGCCGCCGAGCGCGGCCCGGGCCTTCCGGGCGACCAGCGCGTCGTCCTCGCCGTGGTGGAGGCGGCGCTCCGAGTGCCCGACGATGACGTAGCCCACCGCGAGGCGGGCGAGCATCGGGACCGAGACGTCCCCCGTGTGCGCCCCTTCGGCGTCGGGATGGCAGTCCTGGGCGCCGAGGATCAGGCGGAGCCGGTCCGAGTCGATCAGCGTCTGGACCGAGCGGAGCGCCGTGAACGGCGGGTGCACGGTGACCTCCTGCCCGTCGGTGTCCTCCTCGGTCAGGTGGTAGGCGAGCCGCTGGACCAGCTGGATGGCCTCGAGGTGGTCGCGGTGCATCTTCCAGTTGCCGGCGACGAGCGGGGTGCGGTCGGTCATGGGGTCCTCGGGGGTCGGGGGACGGGGCGGATCGGGTCAGGCCGGGTCGGGTCGACGGCGCAGGGCCTCGAGGCCGGGCAGCGCCCGGCCCTCGAGCAGCTCGAGCGAGGCGCCACCGCCGGTCGAGACGTGGTCGATGCGGTCCGCGAGACCGAGGGCCCGGACGGCGGCCGCGGAGTCCCCGCCGCCGACGACGGTGAACCCCGGTGCCGCGGCGAGGGCCTCGGCGACGCCGCGGGTGCCGTGCGCGAACGCCGGCCACTCGGCGACGCCCATGGGGCCGTTCCAGAACACCGCGCCGGCGGCGGCGACGGCGGCGGCGATGCGGCCGGTCGTCGCCGGGCCGATGTCGAGGGCCATCCGGTCGGCCGGGACCGCGTCGACGGACACGGTCGTCGCCGGCGCGTCGGCCGCGAAGGCCGGCGCGACGACGAGGTCCTCGGGGAGGATCACCTCGACCCCCCGCTCCCGGGCCGCCGCGACGAGGCCGGCCACCTCCTCGACCCGGTCCGCCTCGACGCGGGACGACCCGACCGCGTGGCCCTCCGCGAGCAGGAAGGTCGAGGCCATCGCACCGCCGACCGCCAGGACGTCGACCCGTTCGAGGAGTCGCGCGAGGACCACGAGCTTGTCGCTGACCTTCGCCCCCCCGAGCACCGCGACGTACGGCCGTGCCGGCGCGTCCGCCAGGCCCCCCAGCACCTCGACCTCGCGCGCGAGCAGGCGCCCGGCGTAGCCCGGGATGCGCCCCGGCACCCCGCTGACCGAGGCGTGCGCCCGGTGCGCCGTACCGAAGGCGTCGTCGACGTAGACGTCCGCCAGCGCGGCCAGCCGGGCGGCCAGCTCGGGGTCGCCCGCCGTCTCGCCCGCCTCCCAGCGGAGGTTCTCGAGCAGCAGCACCTCGCCGGGACGCAGCGCCCGGGCCCGCGCGGTGGCGTCGGGGCCGGCGACGTCGGCGCTGCGGAGCACGGGGCGGCCCAGCAGTGCGGCCAGGCGGTCCCCGACCGGCGCCAGGGACGTCCCGGGCGCCCCGGGGCCGTCCGGACGCCCGAGGTGCGAGCAGACGACGACGGCCGCTCCGGCGTCGAGGAGCTCGCGCAGCGTCGGGAGGCTGGCGGCGACCCGGAGGTCGTCCGCGACGACGCCGTCGCGCAGCGGCGCGTTCAGGTCGGCGCGGAGGAGCACGCGACGTCCCGCCGCCTCGAGGTCGTCGAGGGTCGGGATCCCGCGGAGGAGCGGGACGGTCACAGGCGAGCGGCCACCAGCGCGGTCAGCTCGGCGAGGCGGCAGGAGTAGCCCCACTCGTTGTCGTACCAGCCGAGGACCTTGACGAGGCGGCCGGACGCCATGGTCGCCAGCGAGTCGAAGACGCAGCTGTGCGGGTTCCCGACGACGTCGATCGAGACGATCGGGTCCTCGCAGTACTCGAGGACGCCGCGCAGCGGCCCCTCGGCGGCGGCCCGCATCGCGGCGTTCACCTCGTCGGCCGTGACGTCCCGCTCGAGGACCAGGGAGAGGTCGGTCACCGAGCCGTCGGGGATCGGGACGCGGAGGGCCATGCCGTCGAGCCGTCCCTTCATCTCGGGCAGCGCCAGCGCCGCCGCGCGGGCCGCGCCGGTGGTCGTCGGCACGATCGAGACGGCGGCCGCACGGGCGCGGCGGAGGTCCGAGTGCGGCGCGTCGTGGATGCGCTGGTCGCCGGTGTAGGCGTGGACCGTCGTCATCAGCCCCTGGGCGATGCCGAACGCCTCGTGGAGGACCTTCGCCATCGGGACGACCGAGTTGGTGGTGCAGGACGCGTTCGAGATGACGTGGTGGGCGGCGGGGTCGTACTCCCCCTCGTTCGCCCCCATGACGATCGTGATGTCCTCGCCCTTCGCCGGTGCCGAGATGATCACCTTGCGCGCGCCGGCGGTCAGGTGCTTCGCCGCCCCGTCGCGCTCGGTGAAGAACCCGGTCGACTCGACGACCACGTCGACGCCGAGCTCTCCCCACGGAAGGACGGCGGGGTCCCGCTCGGACAGCACGCGGACGGTCCGGCCGTCCACGACGAGGTCCCCGCCCTCGACCCGGACGTCGCCCGGGAACCGCCGGTGGACGCTGTCGTACTTCAGGAGGTGAGCCAGGGAGGCGGGGTCCGTGAGGTCGTTCACGGCGACGACCTCGACGTCCACGCCCTGCTCGCGGACGGCGCGGAACAGGTTGCGGCCGATGCGGCCGAAGCCGTTGATGGCGATGCGGACGGTCATGACGGCACTCCGGCGGGGACGAGCGGTGGCGGAGCCGACGACGCTATCACGGGCCCCCGACCGCCCGACGGGAGACCTCCTCGACGCGGCGCAGGCGGCGGTGGAGCGTGGCGCGCGGGACACCGAGCAGCGCGACGAGCTCGCGCAGGCTGGCCTCCGGGTTGGTCAGACGGGCCAGCGCCACGTCCCGGAGCTCGGGGTCGAACGCCTCCCACCCGGCCGCCGCGACGGCGGCGCGGATCGCCGCGACCTCCTCCCCCGCCCGCCGCGCGCTGCGGGCGACGTTCGCGGCGTCCGCGTTGGCGAGGCGGGTCGCGTCGGCGCGGAGCTCGCGACGCAGGCGCCGCTCGTCGAACGCGAGGAAGGCCCGGGTGGCGCCGACCGCGGCCAGCAGGTCCCCGATCGCCCGGCCCGACTTCAGCGTGACGCGGCGCCGACCGGGGTCGTGACCCGCGCGGACCCCGATGGCCTGGTCCAGCGCCGCGACGATCAGCGCGGCCGCCGGCGGCACCAGCGGCCCGAGCTCGAGGTGAGGGGCCCGTCCGGGCGCCGAGACGGCGGCGCCGCCCAGGAGCACCCCCCGCAGCAGGGCCAGCGTCTCGGGGTCCGCCCCGTCCTCGGTGGGCGTCGGGCGGCCCCGGGGCAGCGCGTCGCGCCGTCGCACGGGGTCGAGGGGGACGACGACGCGGTGCTCGGCCCCGCCCCGGCCGCGACGCCGGACCGAGAGCGCCGGCCGGACCCCGAGCGCCCGCTGCACCAGCGCGACGGCCCGGCGGGCCACGGGCGCCGACGGGACCGCGACGACGAGCCCGTCGGGCGTGCAGAGCGGTCCCAGCGGGAGGTCGCCGGGGCGGGCCCCGTCACCCGCCGCGGCCAGCGCCCCCGCCGCACCGACCGCGCCGGCCGCGAGGACGAGGCCGAGCAGCTCCGCGCGGGCCTCGCGCTCGGAGGCGAGCGGCAGCCCCGCCAGCTCCTCGCGGACGTCACCCGTGAACCCGGCGCTCATCCGAGGAGGTCGGTCAGCGCCGCCCCGAGCAGGGCCGGGTCGTGGGATATCCCGCGCCGACCGGCCAGCGCGGCGGGCACGACCGGCGGACCGCCGGGGACCTCGGCCCCGAGCGGACTGGCCGGGTCGGCGAGGACGGCGTCCACGCGGAGATCCGGCGCATGCGCCCGGAGGGCCGCCACGTGGTCGACGAGGGACATGCCCTCGGTCTCGCCCGGCTGCTCCCGGAGGTTCGCGACGAGCACGATCCGGGCCGTGGCCGCGGCCAGCGCGGCCGCGACGCCCGGCACGAGGAGGTTCGGGAGCAGGCTCGTGAACAGCGAGCCGGGGCCGAGCAGGACCAGGTCCGCGGTGCGGAGCGCGTCGACCACCGCCGTGGGGGCGGTGGGCTCCGACGGCTCGAGGCGGACGCGTCGGATGCGCCGGGTCCCGGCCACCGCGGCCTGGCCCCTCACCTCGCCCCCGGACGTCTCGGCGACGAGGGTGACGGCGTCGGTCGCGCTCGGGAGGACGCGGCCGACGACCCCGAGCAGCCGCGCGACGTCGTCGAGCGCCGCGAGCAGGTCGCCGTCCCGGGCCTCGAGACGTGCGAGCAGCACGAGGTTCCCGAGGCTGTGGCCGTCGAGGTCCCCCGCGCCGAAGCGATGTCCGACCAGGTCGCGCATCACGGTGCGGTCGCCCGCCGGGGCCAGGGCGAGGAGGGCCGCACGCAGGTCCCCCAGGGCCACGACGCCGTGGTCCCGCCGGAGCCGTCCGGAGGACCCCCCGTCGTCCGCGACGCTGACGACCGCGGTCGGCGCCAGGCCCAGGCCCCGCAGGGCGGTCAGCGTCCGGGCGCAGCCGTGACCGCCGCCGACGGCGACGACCCGGGCGGCGGCGCCGTCGGTCACTCGGCCCCGAGGTCCCGGTGGACGGTCCGGACCGCGAGCTCCGGGTCCTCGGCGAGGTGCGCCGCGACGTGCTCGGCGATCGCGACCGAGCGGTGCTTCCCACCCGTGCAGCCGATGGCGACGGTGAGGTAGTGCTTGCCCTCGGCGCGGTACCCGGGCATGACGACGTCGAGCAGCCCCTCGAGCCGCTCGAGGAACGGCGCGGTGGCCGGCTCCGCCCAGAGATGGTCGCGGACCGGCGCGTCCAGTCCCGTCAGGGGGCGGAGCGCCTCGACCCAGTGCGGGTTCGGCAGGAACCGGACGTCGATGACCAGGTCGGCCTCGCGCGGCGTGCCGCGCTTGAACCCGAACGAGACGACGTTGACCTGGAGCCGCGCCGAGGTCCCCCCGGAGAGGAGCCCGACGATGCGGTCGCGCAGGTCGTGCACGCTCGTCCGCGAGGTGTCGACCACGAGGTCGGCGTCCTCCCGGAGGTCGGCCATCAGCCGCCGCTCGGCCGCGATGCCCGCGAGCAGGCCCTCCCCGGACTCGGCCGGGTGACGCCGGCGCGTCTCGGTGAAGCGGCGGACGAGGACGTCGTCGTCGGCCTCGAGGAACACGATGCGGACGTCGGTGCCGGCCGCCCGGAGCTCGGCGATGGCGCCCTGGAGCGCCGGGAAGAACTCCCGGCCCCGCACGTCGGTGACCAGCGCGAGACGGGCGACCGACGAGCCCGGCGCCGAGGCGAGGTCCGCGACGGGACGGATCAGCGCCGGTGGGAGGTTGTCGATGACGAACCAGCCGAGGTCCTCGAGGGCGTCCGAGGCCGTCGAGCGTCCGGCGCCGGAGAGGCCGGTGATGACCAGGACGGTCGGCGGTGCGGCCACCGCGTCCGGGGCGTCGATGCCGCTCACGCCGGGTCCTCCGGCCCGCCGAGCCGGTCCCGCAGGGCCGCGACGAGCGTAGGCGAGACCCCGGGCACGGCCAGGAGCGCCTCGTCGCTGGCCGCCCGGACCCCCGTGACCGAGCCGAAGGTGCGGAGCAGCGCGCGGCGGCGGGCCGGTCCGATGCCGGGCACGTCCTCGAGCGCGCTGCCGCGGACGGAGGACGTCCGCCGCGTCCGCTGGTACGAGACGGCGACGCGGTGCGCCTCGTCGCGGAGGCGCTGCACGAGGTAGAGGGCCTCGCTGCCGCGAGGGAGCAGGACCGAGGTCGGACGGCCCGGCCGCCACAGCTCCTCCAGGCGCTTCGACAGCGCGGCGAACGAGACGCCCTCGAGGGGCAGGTCGGCGACGCCCTCGAGGGCCGCCGCCAGCTGCGTCGGACCGCCGTCGACGATCACCAGGTCCGGCGCGGTGGCGAAGCCGCGCCGACGCGGGTCGTCGGGGCGCAGCGGCTCGGCCCGCTCGCGGAGCAGCCGCTCGAACCGGCGCCGGAGGACCTCGCGCATCGCGGCGGGGTCGTCGTTCGCGTCGACCCGGAGCTTGAACCGTCGGTACGCGTCGCGACGGGCCAGGCCGTCCTCGAACACGACCATCGAGGCCACGACCTCGGTCCCGCCGAGGTGCGAGATGTCGAAGCACTCGATCCGGAACGGTGCCTCGGGCAGGCTGAGCCGGTCCCGCAGCTCCTCGAGGGCGGCGCTGCGGGCGGCGAGGTCCGTCGCCCGCCGCAGGCGGGTCCGCTCGAAGGCCTGACGCGCGTTCTCGCCGACGAGGTCCAGGAACGCACGGCGGTCGCCACGTCGGGGCACGGTGAGACGGACGCGACCCCCGCGGCGCTCGGCGAGCAGGTCCGCGAGCGCCTCCGGATCCTCCGGCTCGGCGGGGACGAGGACGGTCGGTGGGACGTCGTCCGGCCGGTCGCCGTACAGCCGGAGCAGGCAGGAGGTGACCAGCGCCCCGAGGTCCCCACCGTCCTGTCGCTCCGCCACCCACCCGGTCTGGCCGACGAGCCGTCCCGACCGGACCATGAAGACGTGCACGGCGGCCTCGAGGTCGTCGCCGTGGACCGCGAGCGCGTCGAGGTCCTCGTCATGGGGTCGGACCACCTGCTGCCGCTCGGTCACCCGGCGGGCCGCGTCCAGGCGGTCCCGGAGCACGGCCGCGGCCTCGAACCGCTCCTCCCCGGCCGCCGCCCGCATCCGGTCCTCGAGCTCGGCGAGGACCGGGGCCGTGCGTCCGCCCAGGAACGCCGCGAGACCGTCGACCAGCTCGCGGTGCCCGGCGGGATCGACCTCGTCCGTGCAGGGTGCGGCGCACCGCCCGATGTGGTGGAGGAGGCAGGGGCGATCGCTGCGCCGGGCGCGGTCGTACACCCCGTCGCTGCAGGTCCGGACGGGGAAGACCCGGAGCAGCAGGTCGAGGGTCGCCCGGGCGTCGGCGGCGCTGGCGTACGGACCGAAGCGGCGGTCCCCGGCCGCGACCCGGCCGCGCTGGACGCGGGCCCGCGGGATGTCCTCCGACGTCGTCAGGACCAGCTCGGGGTAGGACTTGTCGTCGCGGAACCGGACGTTGTGGCGGGGCCGGTGGTGCTGGATCAGCGTCCACTCGAGATGCAGCGCCGCCGCCTCCGAGTCGACGACCATCCACTCGACGCGGGCGGCCCCGACGAGCATCCCGCGGACCCGCTCGGGGAGGCCGTCCCAGCTCCCGAAGTACGACGCCAGCCGGGACCGCAGGGACTTCGCCTTGCCGACGTACAGGACCCGGTCCCGGGCGTCGCGGAACAGGTAGCAGCCGGGCGCGTCGGGGACCGTGCCCGGGGCGGGGCGGAACGCGAGCGCCGGGTTCTCCACGGTCGTCAGCCCGGGAGGAGCGGCCGGAGGTGGGCGCCCGTGTGGCTCCCGGCGACGGCCGCGACCTCCTCGGGCGTGCCGGCCGCGACGACGCGGCCGCCCCCGCCGCCGCCCTCCGGGCCGAGGTCGATGACGTGGTCGGCGGTCTTCACGACGTCCAGGTCGTGCTCGATCACGATCACGGTGTTGCCGCGGTCGACGAGACGGTGCAGCACCTCGAGCAGGCGCCGGACGTCCTCGAAGTGCAGCCCGGTCGTCGGCTCGTCCAGGATGTAGACGGTGCGGCCCGTCGAGCGCTTCCGGAGCTCGGCCGCGAGCTTCACCCGCTGCGCCTCGCCGCCCGAGAGCGTCGTCGCCGGCTGGCCGAGGCGGACGTACCCGAGCCCGACGTCGACCAGCGTCTCGAGGTGGGTCCGGATCGTCGGCAGGTGCTCGAAGAACGCCAGCGCCTGCTCGGCCGAGAGGTCCAGGACCTCGGCGATGGAGCGGCCGCGGTACCGGACCTCCAGCGTCTCGCGGTTGTACCGCAGCCCCTTGCAGACCTCGCAGGGGACGTAGACGTCCGGGAGGAAGTGCATCTCGATGCGGAGCGTCCCGTCACCGCTGCAGGCCTCGCACCGGCCGCCCTTGACGTTGAACGAGAACCGCCCCGGCTGGTACCCGCGGACCCGGGCCTCCTGCGTCGACGCGAACAGCTTCCGGATGTGGTCGAACAGGCCGGTGTACGTCGCCGGGTTCGACCGTGGCGTCCGGCCGATCGGCGACTGGTCGACGATGACGGCCTTGTCGACGTGGTCCAGCCCGTCCACACGGCGGTGCGCGGCCGGCAGCTCGCGCGCGCCGTAGACGTGGCGCATCAGCACCCGCGACAGGATCCCGTTCACGAGGGTCGACTTGCCCGAGCCGGAGACGCCGGTCACGCAGGTGAACGTGCCGAGGGGGAACCGGACGTCCAGGCCGGTGAGGTTGTTCGCCGCCGCGCCGCGGACGACGACCGCCTCGCCGCTCCCGGAGCGGCGCGCCGACGGCACCGGGATCCCGCGGCGCCCGGCGAGGTGGTCCCCGGTCAGCGATCGACCCTCGGGCAGGGCCAGCAGCTCGGCGACCGGACCGCTGTGGACGACCGTCCCGCCGTGCTCACCGGCGCCGGGCCCGATGTCGACGACGTGGTCGGCGGTCTCGATGGTGCTGCGGTCGTGCTCGACGACCAGGAGCGTGTTCCCGAGGTCGCGGAGCCGCACGAGCGTCGCGATCAGCCGCTCGTTGTCCCGCTGGTGCAGCCCGATCGAGGGTTCGTCCAGCACGTACAGCACGCCGACGAGCCCTGCGCCGATCTGCGTCGCGAGCCGGATCCGCTGGGCCTCCCCGCCCGAGAGCGAGCCGGCCGGGCGGTCCAGCGTGAGGTACTCGAGCCCCACGTCGAGCAGGAACCGGAGCCGGGCCCGGATCTCCTTCAGGACCCGACCGGCGATCAGCGTCTCGCGGTCGTCCAGCGCCAGGCCGTCGACGAACGCGTCCGCCTCCCCGACCGGGAGGGCCGTGAGCTCGGCGATCGAGCGGTCCCCGACGGTCACCGCGAGGACCTCGGGCCGGAGCCGTCGCCCCTCGCAGTCGGGACAGGGGACCTCGCGCATGTACTGCTCGATGCTGGTCCGCTGGTGGTCGGAGTCGGTCTCCTGATGCCGCCGGAGCAGCGAGGGGAGGACGCCCTCGACGTTGGCACGGAACGACCGGACGCGTCCGTACCGGTTCCGGAACTCGACGAGGACGCGCTCCTCCATCCCCTCGAGCACGGCCCGACGGACCCGGGCCGGCAGCCGCCGCCACGGCAGCCCGGGATCGGCGTCGTGGTGGACGACGACCGCCCGCAGCAGCTGTCGGTAGTAGCTGGCCTGCATCCCGGTCGCCCAGGGCAGGACAACCCCCTCCTCCACCGTCAGGTCGGGGTCGCCGATCACGAGGTCGGGGTCGACCGTCAGCTGGACCCCGAGCCCCGAGCAGGTCCCGCAGGCCCCGTACGGCGAGTTGAACGAGAAGCTGCGCGGCGCCAGCGCCTCGAACGAGACGTCGCAGTGCGTGCAGGCGAGGTGCTCGGAGAAGGTCCGCTCCTCCGACGGCGCACCCTCCGGCGCGTCGCGGGACGGGAGGACCTCGACGACGAGGACGCCCTCCCCCAGCCGGAGCGCGGTCTCCACCGAGTCCGAGAGCCGTCGCCGCACGTCCGGGCCGGCCACGAGGCGGTCGACGACGACCTCGATCGTGTGCTTCCGGGTCTTCGCGAGACGCGGGACCTCCTCGATGGGGTGGACCGTGCCGTCGACCCGGACGCGGGCGTACCCGTCGGCCGCGAGGGTGGCGAGCAGGGCGGCGTGCTCCCCCTTGCGACCGCGGACGACCGGGGCGAGCACCTGGAACCGCGTGCCGGGGGCCAGCTCGTCCACCCGGTCGACGATCTGCTCCGCGCTCTGGCGGGCGATCGGTCGCGCGCAGTCCGGACAGTGCGGCCGCCCGATGCGGGCGTACAGCAGGCGGAGGTAGTCGTAGACCTCGGTGATCGTCCCGACCGTGGACCGCGGGTTGCGCGACGTGGACTTCTGGTCGATGGAGATCGCCGGGGACAGCCCCTCGATGAAGTCGACGTCGGGCTTGTCCATCTGCCCGAGGAACTGCCGCGCGTACGCCGAGAGGGACTCCACGTACCGGCGCTGCCCCTCGGCGTAGATCGTGTCGAAGGCCAGGCTGGACTTCCCGGAGCCCGACAGCCCCGTGAAGACGGTCAGGCGGTCCCGCGGCAGCTCGACGTCGACGTCGCGGAGGTTGTGCTCGCGCGCCCCCCGGACGACGATGCGGTCGTGGCCGGCCGACGGCACGACCGGCGTCCGGCCACCACCCGCGGGGCGACGACCCCGCGCCCGTGCGCCCGTCGTCACCCGCGCACCCCCGCGGCGGTCCCGGACCGCACCGACGTCCCGCCCGCGGACCCGCGGCGGGGGGCGAGCCTACGCTCGGCCGGGACGGGCCCCGGGGCCGGACGCGCCCACGGCTCCCGGAGGGGCCGATGGGGGCGAGGGCGGACGCGGCGGACCACGTCGTCCCGGGCGGACCGTTCCTCGAGCGGCGGGACGGACCGCTCCTGGTCCGGAAGCGCTCGGTCTCCGAGATGGACAACGACGTCTACGTCCTCGCCGACGCCCGGACGCGGACCGCGCTGGTGGTCGACGCGGCCGACGACGCCCCGGCGGTCCGGGCGATGCTCGCCGACCTGCGGCCCGTGGCCGTCGTCCAGACGCACGGCCACTGGGACCACGTCCGGGCCTGGGCCGACCTCCGCGCCGCGCCGGGACTCCCGGTCTGGGGCCACGCCGGGGACGTCGCGCTGTACCCGGCCCGGCCCGACCGCCTGCTCGAGGACGGCGAGGTGCTGCCGGTCGGCGACCTCGCCGTCGAGGTGCTGCACGTCCCGGGCCACACCGAGGGGTCCCTGCTGTTCGCGGTCGACGGTGCGGCGGCGACGTGGCTGTTCACGGGGGACAGCCTGTTCCCCGGGGGTCCCGGGGCGACCGGCGGCGACGCCGATCGGTTCGCCCGCCTGATGGACGGCCTGGAGGACCGCGTGTTCGCCCGGTTCGACGACGCGACGCGCGTGCTCCCGGGCCACGGCGACGGGACGACCATCGGCGCCGAGCGGCCGCACCTGGCGGCCTGGCGGGCCCGCGGCTGGTGAGGCCGCGGCGCCGGCGTCAGACGCTGGCGACGAACACGGCCGCGACGACGAGGCCGAGCGTCCCGAGGAGACCCTGGGCGGCCGCCCGCGACGACCCCGAGCGGCGTGCCCGTGCGAGCCCCGCGTGACCGACGCCGAGGGCGGCGACGCCGAGCAGGGGGTGGACGTACGCGACCAGCGCTCCGCCGTCCCACCAGCCCGCCGCGACGTACAGGGCGATCCCGACGGTGACGTGCAGGTCCAGGAGGACCATCGTCAGCGACGAGAGCCGGGAGACCGGCGGCTGCGCCGCCGCGCGGTACGCGACCACGGCGGCGACGAGGACGACGAGGACGACGAGGTACCCGACGTTCGTGTGGATGGTCTGGAGGGTGGAGGCCATGACGGCTCCTCGGTCCGGGAGCGGCGCCGGCCGGTGCCGGCGACCGTCGGGAGGCTACGCCGCCGGCCCGCTCGTCAGGCGTTCGCGGCCTCCATCGCCGCCAGCTCGCGTCGGAGGTCCGCGAGCTCGTCGCGCAACCGGGCCGCGTACTCGAACCGCAGCTCGGCCGCGGCCTCCTGCATCTCCTCGTCCAGGCGGTGGATGAGCGCCCGCAGCTCCTCACGGGGCAGGAGCCCGGCCCCACGGTCCTCGGCCGCGCGGTCCGTCCGCTCGACGGGCGTGTACTCCTCCCCCAGCTCCTCGGCGCGGACGGCGGCGATGATGTCCCCGACGCGCTTCCGGATCGTCTGCGGGTCGATGCCGTGGGCGGCGTTGTGCGCGAGCTGCAGCTCGCGGCGCCGGGCCGTCTCCTCGAGGGCCCGGCGCATGGCGTCGGTCTCGCCGTCGGCGTACATCACGACGGTGCCGTCGACGTTCCGCGCCGCGCGTCCGATGGTCTGGATCAGCGACCGCTCGCTGCGGAGGAACCCCTCCTTGTCGGCGTCGAGGATGGCGACGAAGGAGACCTCCGGCAGGTCCAGTCCCTCCCGGAGGAGGTTGATGCCGACGAGGACGTCGAACTCCCCCAGTCGGAGACTGCGGAGGATCTGGACCCGCTCGACGGTGTCGACGTCCGAGTGGAGGTACCGGACGCGGACCCCGTTCTCGAGCAGGTAGTCGGTGAGGTCCTCCGCCATCCGCTTCGTCAGCGTGGTCACCAGCACGCGCTGGTCGCGCTCGACCCGGCCGCGGATCTCGCGGAGCAGGTCGTCGATCTGCCCCCGGGTCGGACGGACGACGACCTCGGGGTCGACGAGCCCGGTCGGACGGATCAGCTGCTCGACGACCGAGTCCGAGCGCTCGAGCTCGTACGCCCCGGGGGTGGCCGAGAGGTACATCGTCCGGCCGACCCGCGCCTCGAACTCCGCGAAGCGGAGGGGTCGGTTGTCCGCCGCGCTGGGCAGGCGGAAGCCGTGCTCGATCAGGGTCGCCTTCCGGACCCGGTCCCCCTCGTACATGCCACCGATCTGCGGGACGGTGACGTGGGACTCGTCGATGAGGACGACCATGTCCGACGGGAAGTAGTCGAGGAGGGTGGATGGGGGCTCGCCCGGCCGCCGGCCGTCGAAGTGCAGCGAGTAGTTCTCGATGCCGTTGCAGAACCCGAGCTCACGGATCATCTCGAGGTCGAAGTTGGTCCGCATGCGGAGACGCTGCGCCTCGAGCAGGCGGCCCCCGCGTTCGAGCTCGGCCAGCCGGTCCGCCAGCTCGGCCTCGATGTCGCGGGCGGCCCGCTCGACCGTCTCGCGCGAGGCCACGTAGTGGGAGGCCGGGAACAGCGCCACGTGGTCGACCGGGGCCGAGACCTCCCCCGTCACCGGATCGACCCGGACGATGCGCTCCACGTCGTCGCCGAAGAACTCGACACGGACCGGCCGCTCCTCGTCCGCGGGGAACACCTCGAGCACGTCCCCGCGTACGCGGAACGTCCCGCGGGTGAGGTTCAGGTCGTTGCGGTCGTACTGCAGGTCGACGAGGCGGCGCATGGAGGCCTCGAGGCCGGCCGGCTGGCCGACCCTGAGGAGGAGCATGTGCTGGAGGTACTCCTCCGGCGATCCCAGGCCGTAGATGCAGGAGACCGAGGCGACGACGACGACGTCCCGGCGGGTGAGCAGCGCCATCGTCGCGCGGTGGCGGAGGCGGTCGATCTCCTCGTTGATCGTGGCGTCCTTCTCGATGAAGGTGTCCGTCTGCGGGACGTAGGCCTCGGGCTGGTAGTAGTCGTAGTACGACACGAAGTACTCGACCGCGTTGTCCGGCAGGAACTCGCGGAACTCGTTCGCGAGCTGGGCAGCGAGCGTCTTGTTCGGCGCGATGACGAGGGCCGGCCGCTGCAGCCGCTCCAGCACCTTCGCCGCGGTGAAGGTCTTCCCGGTCCCCGTCGCACCGAGCAGCGTGACGGCCCGCTCGCCCGCCGCGAGCGCCTCCGCCAGGCCCTCGATGGCCCGCGGCTGGTCGCCGGCCGGCGCGAACTCGCTCACGACCCGGAACGGCGTCGCGTCCGAGGCGTGCGCGTGGAGGTCCGCGCTCACGACGACCGTCCGGACGCCACCAGGACGGGCAGCAGCGCCGCGACGGCGTCGGACAGCGCCGCGCGGTCCCCGTCGTTCACGAGCACGTGGTCGGCGGCGGCCCGACGCGTGGCGTCATCGGTCTGGCTGGCGATGCGGGCCCGGACGTCGGCCGGATCCATGCCGCGCCCGGCCGCGGTCCGCGCGACACGCACGTCCGCCGGGGCCTCGACGACGACGACCACGTCGACGTCCCGGACCGCCCCCGTCTCGACGAGGAGCGGATGCTCGACGACCACGACCTCCGGCGTCGGACGGGTCGCCGCCAGTGCGCGGAGGCGGGACGCGATCCCGGCCCGGATGCACGGGTGCGTCAGGCCCTCGAGGTCGCGCCGGGCCACCGGGTCGGCGAACACGATCGCGGCGAGGGCCGCCCGGTCGAGCGAGCCGTCGGCCGCGCGGACCCGGGGACCGAACCGCGCCAGGACCGCATCGAGGCCGGGCGAGCCCGGCGCCGTGCAGTCGCGCGCGACGACGTCGGCGTCGACGACCGGGACGCCGTGGCCGCGGAGCAGCTCGGCGACGGTCGACTTGCCGCTGCCGATGCCACCGGTCAGCCCGACGACGCGCGGCCCCGCCGACGTCACCGCACGGTCCGTTCGCTCACGCGTCGGCCGCGGTCCCCTCGTCGGCCTCGGCCTCGGCCGGGGCCTCGGACGCGGGGGCGTCCTCGGCGGGGGCGGCGTCGCCGAGGCCGGCCGCGGCGAGGGCCGCGGCCATCGCCCCGCCGGCCGACGCCTCGTCGCCCGACGAGTACGCCGCCCGCGGGGCCTCCTCGGCCGGCTCGGAGGTCACCGCGGGCGTCGTCGCCGGGGCGGAGCCGGCCGGACGCATCGAGAGGCTGACGCGGCGACGCTCCTCGTCGACGTCGATCACCCGGACCTCGACGGCGTCGCCGACGTTCACGACCGCCTCGGGGGCCTCGACGTGGTCGGCGGCCAGCTCGGAGATGTGGACGAGCCCCTCGATGCCGTCGGCCACCTTGACGAAGGCACCGAACGGGACCAGCTTGGTGACCTCGCCCGGGACGACGGAGCCGACCCCGTGCTCGCGGCTGAACCGCGTCCACGGGTCCTCCTGCGCCTGCTTCAGCGAGAGGCTGACGCGCTCGCGCTGCAGATCGACGTCCAGCACGACGACCTCGACCTGGTCGCCGACCTCGACCACCTCCGACGGGTGATCGATGTGCTTCCAGGACAGCTCGGAGACGTGGACGAGCCCGTCGACGCCGCCGAGGTCGACGAACGCGCCGAAGTTGACGATGGAGGAGACCACGCCGGCCCGGACCTCACCGGCCTGGAGGGCGTTGAGGAACTCGGAGCGGAACTCGCTCTGGGTCTCCTCGAGGAACTTGCGCCGCGAGAGCACGACGTTGTTCCGGTTCCGGTCCAGCTCGATGATCTTGCACTCGAGCGCCTGTCCGATGAACGGCGCGAGGTCCCGCACGCGGCGCATGTCGACCAGCGAGGCCGGGAGGAAGCCGCGGAGCCCGATGTCGACGATGAGACCGCCCTTGACGACCTCGATGACGGTGCCCTGGACCGTGCGGTCCTCGTGGTAGATGCGCTCGATCGAGCCCCAGGCCGCCTCGTACTGCGCCCGCTTCTTCGAGAGGACGAGGCGACCGAGGTCGTCCTCGCGGTTCATCACCATCGCCTGGACGACGTCGCCGACCTCCACGATGCTCTTCGGGTCGACGTCGGCCTTGATCGAGAGCTCGCGGGCCGGGATGACGCCCTCGGACTTCCAGCCGATGTCGAGGAGGACCTCGTCCGGGTCGACCTTCACGACCACGCCCTCGATGACGCGCCCCTCCTCCATCGCGCGGACGGAGGTCTCGAGAGCGGCCTCGAACTCGGCGTCGCTGAGGTCGTTCTCGACGATCGGGTCGCCGCCGGAGGTCAGGGTCCCGCCCGGGTCGGGCAGGACGAGGCCGTCGGTGGAGGTGGGGGCGTCGGACATGGGTCGGGGATCTCGGCTCGGGCCGGGCGCGCGCGTGCGCGCGGGACGGCGGACGGACATGGGGGTGGCGCGCCCGAACGGACGGCCGGTCGGGAGCCTAGCGCCGCGGGCCCGCCCCCGACGAGCGGATCCCGGCCGGTAGCGTCCCGCCCGGTCGGCGGCGGGAACGGGGCGGACGTGGCGCGGGACGGCTGGCTCCGACGGGCCCGGCGGCGCCGCGTCGGTCCGGACGGCGTCGTGCCGCTGCACGACTCGCTGCCGAAGACGGGGCTGCTCGCCGAACCGGTCCGGGTGGCGGCCCTCGCGCACGCCGGGACCGAGCGGCTCGGGGACGGGTCGCACCGGGTCGTGTTCACGGTCGAGGTCCGAGCGGCCGACGACGCCCGATGCCCCGGGATCGCCGTCGAGGCCCACGTGGCCGGCCCGGAGCGGGCTCGGACGGTCGCGGGGGCGACGGACCTGTTCGGCCGCATCCGGTTCCGCATGGCCGGCCCGCCGGGGACCTACACCTGCACGGTCACCGACGTGGCCGCGGGCGGGCTGGTCTGGGACCGCGACGCCGGTCCGCTGGTGGCGACGGTCGACGTCGACGCGTGACGGACCGGTCCTGATGCGCCGGACCGCCGCCCTCGGCGTCGCGGCCGTCGTCGCGGCCGCGGCCCCGGTCCTCACCGCGACGGCCCCGGCGGACCCCGGCGCGACACCTCCCGTGGTGACGACGCCGGCCCCGGTCCCCGGCCCGCCGGCGGAGGCCGACACCGCGCGTCCGGCGACGGCGGCGCCGGGTCCCTCCGCCGCCACCGCCGACCCCGACGTCGGCGCGGGCGCGGACGCGGACGCGGACACCGGGGCGCCACCGCACGGGCGCAGCCGAGAGGGGTTCCTGGTCGCGGCCGGGGGCGCCGCGGCCGGACGCGGACCGCTGCTCCGCTACACGGTCGAGGTCGACCCGGCCACCGGGGCCGACCCCGCCGCCGTCGCGGCCGTCGCGGAGACGGCGCTCGGCGACGTCCGGTCCTGGGGCCGGCAGCGACGCCTGGTCCGCGTCGACGACCCGGACGCGGCGGACGCCCGGCTCGTCCTCGCCCCGCCCGACGTCGTCGACGCCCTCTGCGCCGAGGCGGGCCTCGACACCGCCGGCGTGTACAGCTGCTGGAACGGTCGGATCGTCGCCCTGAACGCGTGGCGGTGGGCGACGGGGGCGTACGGGTTCCCGGACGTCGCGACCTACCGCCTCTACCTCGTCAACCACGAGGTCGGGCACGTCCTCGGGTACGGGCACGTCGCCTGCCCGGCACCGGGGGCGACGGCCCCTCTGATGATGCAGCAGTCGAAGGGGCTCGACGGCTGCACGGCGAACGGGTGGCCCCACCCCTGAGGTCGGGACCCGCGCGGCCGGCGGCGCCGACCCTCAGTGCTTCTGCGCGTCGAACCAGGTCCGCCCGAACGCCGTGTCGACGACGAGCGGGACGCGGAGCTCGGCGACGTCGGAGAGGGCCGCGACGGTCAGACCGAGGACCGCGTCCTCCTCCCCCGGGGCGACCTCGAGGACGACCTCGTCGTGGACCTGGAGGATCTGACGCGACGCCGTCCCCTCCGCCGCGAGGGCGCGGTCCAGCGCGACCATCGCCAGCTTGATCACATCCGCCGCCGTGCCCTGGATCGGCGCGTTCAGCGCCATGCGCTCGGCGATCCCGCGCCGCGTCCGGTCACCCGACGTCAGGTCCGGCAGGTACCGCCGGCGCCCGTACAGCGTCGTCGTGAAGCCGTCCTTCGCCGCCCGGGTGACGACGTCGTCGAGGTACGCCCGGACCGCCGGGAACCTCGCGTCGTAGGCGTCGACGATGCCCTGCGCCTCGTCGGGCGGCAGCCCGAGCTGTCGCGCCAGGCCGAACGCCGTCAGTCCGTACGCGAGTCCGTAGTTCACGGCCTTCGCCCGGTCCCGCAGCGTGGCGTCGACCTCGGCCGGATCCAGATCGAAGAGCCGGGCCGCCGTGGTCGCGTGGACGTCCTCCCCGGCCGCGAACGCCGCGAGCAGGCCCTCGTCCTCGGAGAGGTGCGCGAGGATGCGGAGCTCGATCTGCGAGTAGTCCGCGACGAGCAGCGTCGCGAACCCGTCCCCGGCGACGAAGGCGCGCCGTACGGCCCGACCCTCCGGCCGGCGCACGGGGATGTTCTGGAGGTTCGGGTTCGACGAGGAGAGCCGACCGGTCGCGGCGGTCGTCTGGGACAGCGTCGTGTGGATGCGGCCGGTGGTGGCGTCCACCAGGGGCGGCAGCGCGTCGACGTACGTCGAGAGCAGCTTCGAGACCTCGCGCCACTCCAGCACCGCACCGACGATCGGGTGGGCCGCGGCGAGGTCCGCCAGGGCCGCCGCGTCGGTCGAGTGGCCGGTCTTCGTCCGGCGCGTCAGCGGCAGGCCGAGCTCCTCGAACAGCACCGTCTGCAGCTGCGGACCCGAGGCGACGTTGAACGGATGCCCCGCGTGGCGGTGGACCTCTGCCTCGAGCTGCGCGACCCGTCCCGCCAGCTCGCCCCGGAGCTCGTCGAGGACCGCGGTGTCGACGGCGATGCCCGTCCGCTCCATCCCGGCCAGGACGGCCGCGACGGGGAGCTCGACGTCGTCGTGCAGCGCGGTCTGCCCCCGCTCGGCGAGGGCCGCGGTCAGCGGCTCGGCGAGATCGCGGACGTCGGCCGCCATCGCGGCCGCCGTGCGCCAGGCGTCGTCGCCGTCCACGTCGAGGGCGAGCCGACCCTCGGCCCCGCCGGCCTTCGCCGCCGGCCGTCCGAGATGGGCCGGGACGAGCGCCTCGAGGTCGTGATGCCGCTGGTCGGGGGCGAGGAGGTACCCGGCCAGCGTCACGTCGAGGACGACCCCGGCCGGACGCCGGTCCGGCGCGTCGAGCGCGTGGAGCAGCAGCTTCAGGTCCTGGACGGCCTTCGGCCGGTCCGGGTCGCTCAGCCACGCGTCCCAGGCGGGGCTCGCGCCCGGGCCGACGGCGGCGGCGTCGAGCCCGACCGGGTCGGCGCCGGGACGGGCCAGGCCGACGGCCCGGACCGCGACGTGCGGCGGCCGCCCCTCGGTCAGGACCGCGACCGCCACGGGGGCGTCGGCGGCGTCGAGCCACGACGCGACCTCGTCCGCGGCCAGTCGCCGCGGCTCGCCGGCGTGCTCCGATGCCGGGTGGGCCGGTGCCACCGGGGCCTCCGGGAGCAGCTGACGACGGACCCGGTCCCCGAGCGTGCGGAGCTCGAGCTCGGCGAAGAGCCGGGTGAAGCCCTCGGCGTCCGGTTCCCCCGGGCGCAGGTCCTCTATGCCGACGCCGACGGCCACGTCGCGGCGGAGCCGCATCAGCGCGAGGTTCCGCGCGACGACGTCGCGGTGCTCCCTCAGCATCGCCGGGACCTTCTTGCCCGGGACCTCGTCGATGCGCGCGTAGATCCCCTCGACCCCACCGAACCGGGTGATGAGGTCCGCCCCCGTCTTCGCCCCGACGCCGGGGACGCCCGGCAGGTTGTCCGAGCCGTCGCCGCGGAGCGCCGCCAGCTCGACGTACCGGTCCGGGGGCACGCCGAACCGCTCCTGGACGGCGGCGGGCGTCATCGTCCCGACCTCGCTGATGCCGCGGAGGGTGTAGAGGACGGTGACGTCGTCGTCGACGAGCTGCATCGCGTCCCGATCGCCCGTCACGATCTCGACGCGGTGGCCGGCTGCGACCCCGAGGGTCGCGAGGGTGGCGAGCACGTCGTCGGCCTCGACGCCCTCGACCTCCACGACGGGGACGCCGAGGACCTCCAGCACCTCGTGCAGCCGATCGATCTGGCCCGAGAGGTCGTCGGGCATCTCGTCCCGGCCGGCCTTGTACTCGGCGTAGGCCTCGACGCGCTCCTCGTCCTCCCCGACGTCGAACGCGACGGCGACCGCGGCGGGTCCGCGTTCGTCCAGGAGTCTCAGCAGCATCGAGAGGAAGCCGTGGACGGCGTTGGTCGCCTCGCCGGCGGCCGTCCGGAGCGTGTCCGGCAGCGCGTGGAAGGCCCGGTACGCGAGGCTGTGGCCGTCGAGCAGGAGGAGGAGCGGTCGCCCCGCCTCGGGGGCGGCCCGCCGTGCGCGCCCGGCCATGGTCCCGCCCCGCGCCCCCGCCCGCCCGCGCGGACGGTCCGGCGCGGCGCGGCGGCGCCGCCGCACAGCCTACTTTCCGGCCCCCCGGGCCCCGACGGGCCGGGACCGGACCGAGGAGCACGGCATGGCGGGCACGGCGGTCGTCGACGCGACGGAGGCGACGTTCGAGCGGGACGCGGTCGAACGGTCCCGGTCGGTCCCCGTGGTCGTCGACTTCTGGGCCGCGTGGTGCGGACCCTGCCGGACGCTGGGCCCGATGCTGGAGGACGCCGTCGCCCGCAGGGGCGGCGAGGTCGTGCTGGTCAAGGTAGACGTGGACGGTGCGCCGGCCCTGTCGCAGCGGTTCGGCGTGCAGGGCATCCCGGCGGTGATGGGACTGCGCGACGGCCGCGTCGTCGACCGCTTCACCGGCGCGGTCCCGCTCGCGCAGGTCGAGGCGTTCCTGGACCGGCTCGTGCCCTCCGCCGAGGACCGGGCCCTGGCCGCCGCGGCGACCCGGGACCCCGAGGCCGCCCGTGCGACCCTCGAGGCGGCGCTCAGGGCCTCGCCGACGCACGCCGGGCTGGCCGTCGCGCTGGCCGAGCTCGTCGTGGCGGAGGACCCCGCCGGGGCACGGACGCTCGTCGCGCCCCATCCCGGCGCACCGGGCGTCGACCGCGTCCTGGCCCGGGCCGCCGTCGCCGAGGCCGCGGGGGCGGACCTCGACGCGCTGCGTCCCCGGGCCGAGGCCGGCGACCCCGAGGCCGCCGCGGCCCTGGCCCGGGCCCTCGCCGCGACGGGCGCCGACGTCGAGGCGCTGGACGTGCTGCTCCGACTGGTCGAGTCCTCCGATGGCGACGCCCGCGACGCGGGCCGCCGCGAGCTGCTGGCGCTGTTCGCCCTGCTCGGGGACGACCACCCGCACGTCCCGGCCGCGCGGGCACGGCTGGCGCGCGCGCTGTTCTGAGGCCTCAGCGCACCATCTGCAGGAAGCGCCGCGTCCGCTCGTGCGCGGGGTCGCCGAGGACGCGATCGGGCGGGCCCTCCTCCACGACGACGCCCCCGTCCATGAACACGACGCGATCCGCGACCTCGCGGGCGAACCCCATCTCGTGGGTCACGATCATCATCGTCATGCCGTCGCGGGCCAGGTCGCGCATCACCGCCAGGACCTCGCCGACCAGCTCCGGATCCAGTGCCGACGTCGGCTCGTCGAACAGCATCATGTCCGGCTCCATCGACAGCGCCCGCGCGATCGCCACGCGCTGCTGCTGGCCGCCCGACAGGTGGGCCGGGTAGGCGTCGGCCTTCTCCGCCAGGCCGACCCGCGCCAGGTTCTCGCGCGCGACCCGGTCGGCCCCGTCGCGCCCGCGGCGCCGGACGCGGCGCTGTGCGATCGTCAGGTTGCGCAGCACCGAGAGGTGCGGGAAGAGGTTGAAGGACTGGAACACCATGCCGATCCGGCTGCGGAGCAGGTCCACGTCGGCGTCGGGGTCCCGGATGTCCTCGCCCTCGATCAGGATGGAGCCGTCGTCGGCCTCCTCCAGCCGGTTGACGCAGCGAAGGAGCGTCGACTTCCCCGATCCGGACGGACCGATGACGCAGACGACCTCGCCGACGTCGACCCGGAAGTCGATGCCGCGCAGGACGTGGTTCGCGCCGAAGGACTTCTGGAGCCCCTCCACGCGGATGGCCGGGACGGCGCTCATCGGGACCTCGCGTTACGACGCTCGAGCACGGCGACGACCTGCGTCAGGGGGATCGTGATCAGCAGGTAGACGGCTCCGACCACGATCAGCGGCGTCGCGTTCGCACGCGAGGTCAGGACGTCGCGGCCGAACTTCGTCAGCTCCTTCGTCGCCGGCGTCGTGCCGAGGACGAACAGCAGCGACGTGTCCTTGATCAGCAGCACCAGCTCGTTGGTCAGCGGGGGGACGATGATCCGGAAGCCCTGCGGGATGACGATCGAGGCCATCGCCCGGCCGCGGGACATCCCGAGCGACCGTGCGGCCTCCATCTGCCCGCGCGGGACCGCCTCGATCCCGGCCCGGATCGTCTCCGCCATGTACGCCGCGGCCACGATGCCGAGCCCGAGGGTGATCTGGGCCAGCACCGGCCACCGGGTCTGGAACGCGATCGGGATCCCGAACCCCACGAGGAAGA
Source organism: Actinomycetota bacterium (assembly GCA_017852335.1). Classification (GTDB taxonomy): domain Bacteria; phylum Actinomycetota; class Nitriliruptoria; order Nitriliruptorales; family Nitriliruptoraceae; genus CSBr16-57R1. Next base: position 56,187 of record JAFMLG010000003.1, read on the forward strand.
TCGTCAGGAGGGCCGGCAGCCCGCGGAACACCTCGATGTAGGCGGTGGCGAACCAGCGGTACGGCGCGATGCTGGACAGCCGCATCAGGGCCAGCACGAGCCCCAGGGCCAGGCCGAACGTGAACGCGAGCGCCGTGTAGAGGATCGTGTTCCGGGCCGCGACGAGCAGCACGTCGGGGAACATCTCGGCCGCGATGTCGACGTCCAGGAAGTTCCGGCGGAGGAGCTCCCAGTCCGCGACGGCGACCAGGGCGAGCACGACGAGGACCGCGCTGGCGTAGAGGGCCCCGCGCAGGAGCCGCTGCCGCTGCCGCCGCGTCACCGGCCCCCCGTCCCCTCCGTGACCGGGACCCTAGGCCGCGACGGCCCCGGACGCGCGGGAGGGGGCCCGAGGGCCCCCTCCCGGCGGACGTCCGGACCGGCTCAGCCGCCGGTCGGGAAGTACTTCTGGAACAGCGCGTCGTAGGTGCCGTCGGCGCGCACCGCCGCGAGGGCCTCGTTCACGGGCCCGACGAGGTCGCTGCCCTCCTCGAACGCGATGCCGTAGAACTCGCCGGTCGGGTAGGTCTCGACGACGGTGGTCGCGCCCTTCGCGGCCTCCTCGACGTTCACCGGCAGGTCCTGGATCACGGCGTCGACCTGACCCGCGGCCAGGGCGGTGAGCAGGTCGCCTCCGCCCTCGAAGGCGCGGATCTCGGCGCCGGGGACGTTCTCGTTCGCGTACAGCTCGCCCGTGGTGCCGGTCTGGACGCCGACGACGACGCCGTCGACGAGGTCCGCGAGCGACGAGATCATCGAGCCGTTCGGGACGAGGAGCGACTGGTCGGCCTCGTAGTACGGGTCCGAGAAGTCGATCTGCTCGTCACGCTCGGCGGTGATCGTCATCGCCGAGATGGCCAGCTCGCAGGTGCCCGCGGCCATGGCCGTGCCCGACGTGAGGGCGTCGAAGCCGGTCACGACGATCTCGACCTCGCGGCCGAGCTCCTCGCCGATCGCGGCGATCAGCTCGATGTCGAAGCCCGAGTAGCCGAGGGCGGCGTCCGGGTCCTCGAACTCGAACGGCGGGTAGGGGATGTCGGAGCAGACGGTGAGGGGGCCCGCCGCCTCGTCGCCGCCGCAGGCGACGAGCACGAGGGCGAGGGCGGCGGCCGACGCGGCCGCACGGACTCGGGTGCGCATGGATCCTCCAGAAGGGTTCGACCGCGGCTACGACCACGGTCGTGGGGAGGACCCTAGCCGGCGTCGCCGCCGAGACGGGCGATGGTCTCCTCGCTGACCGCGGCCATCGTCAGGCGTCGGCGCATCGCCTCGCGCTGCAGCGCCCGGAACGCCTCGGACTCGCTCATGCCCTCCCGCTCCTGGAGCAGCCCCTTCGCCCGCTCGACGACCTTGCGCGAGGCCAGCTGCCCCTGGAGGTCGTCGACCGTGGCCTCGAGGCCGCTGAGCTCGCGGAACCGCGAGGTCGCGATCTCGATCGCCGGGAGGAGGTCGTGCTTCTGGAACGGCTTCACCAGGTACGCGAGCGCCCCGGCCCTCCGGGCCCGCTCGACGAGGTCGCGCTGGCTGAACGCGGTCAGGATGAGGATCGCGCCGAGCCGCTCCTTCGAGATGGCCTCGGCGGCCTCGATCCCGTCCATCACGGGCATCTTGACGTCCAGGACCGTGAGGTCGGGCCGCAGCTCGCGCGCGAGCCGGACGGCGGAGGCGCCGTCGGCGACCTCCCCCACGACCTCGAAGCCCTCCTCGAGGAGCATCTCCTTGAGGTCGAGGCGGATCAGGGCCTCGTCCTCGGCGATGAGGACCCGGGTCGCGCCGCCGTCGGCCACCGCCGTCCTCCGTCCTCGGTCCGTCCCCGCGGGTGCCCCCGGTGGGAGTCGAACCCACACGCCCTCGCGGGCAGCGGATTTTGAGTCCGCCCTGTCTGCCGGTTCCAGCACGGGGGCCGACCGGACCGGGTCCGCCGCTCCGCGGCACCCGGGACCCGTCCTGGTGACGGGCCCGCCGGATGCTAGCGACGGTCAGCCGCCGGCCACCCCCCGCCGCAGGTCCGCGACGAGGCGCTCCACGCGACCGGCGGCACCGGCCGGGTCGCCGTCCGCGGCGGCCCGCAGCAGGGCCGATCCCACGATGACGCCGTCGGCGTACCCGGCGACCCGGGCGGCGTCACCGGCGTCACGGACACCGATGCCGACGGCGACCGGCGTCGACGTCCGCGCCCGGATCCGGTCGACGAGGATCCGCGTCGCCGCGTCGTCGACGGCGTCGACCCCGGTGACGCCGAGCAGCCCGACGGCGTAGACCCAGCCGACGCTGGCCGCCACGATGTCGTCGAGGCGCGCGTCCGTCGAGACCGAGGCGGCGAGGAACACGGTCGCCAGGTCGCGGGCGCCGGCCGCGGCGCGCCACGGCCCGGCCTCCGGCACGGGCAGGTCCGGGAGGATCGCGCCGTCGAGTCCGGCCGCGGCGCAGTCGTCGGCGAACCGCGTCCATCCCCGCGTGTCGGCGACGGTCGTGTAGGTCATGGCGACCCCGGGGACGCCGGCACCGGCGAGGCCGTCGCGCGCGATCGCGAGCTGCTCGTCCAGTCGGACCCCGGCGTCGAGGACGGCCTGGTTCGCGGCCTGGATGACCGGGCCGTCCATGATCGGGTCCGAGAACGGCAGTCCGACCTCGATCACGTCGGCACCACCCGCCGCGGCCGCGGCGAGGCAGGCCCGGGACGTCGCCGGGTCCGGGTAGCCGGCGGTGAGGTACGCGACCAGCGCGGCCCGACCCTCGGCCCGGGCCCGTCCGAAGGCCGCCGCGACGGCGGCCGGCCCGCGGGGGTCCGCGGTCACGCCTCCCCGCCGCGGAACGCGCGGTCGACGCCGACGTCCCACCCCGCGACCCGGACGACCTCGTCGACGTCCTTGTCACCGCGGCCCGAGAGGTTCAGGACGGCACGGGCGCCCTCGCCGAGATGGTCCCGTCCGTGCCGCAGCAGCCAGCCGACGGCGTGCGCCGGCTCGAGCGCCGGGATGATCCCCTCCAGCTCGCAGGTCCGCCGGAAGCCGTGCAGCGCCTCGGTGTCCGTGGCCGCGACGTACTCGGCCCGACCGCTGGTGGCGAGCCACGCGTGCTCCGGGCCGACGCCCGGGTAGTCGAGCCCGGCCGAGACCGAGTGCGCCGGCCGGACCTGTCCCTCGTCGTCGACGAGGACGAGGGACCGCGAGCCGTGGAGGACGGCCTCACGACCCGACGAGACGGTCGCCGCGGTCCTTCCGGTCGCCACGCCCTCCCCCGCCGCCTCGACGCCGACCAGCCGGACGGCCGGCTCGGGGATCCAGTCGGCGAAGGCGCCGATGGCGTTCGATCCGCCGCCGACGCAGGCGACGACCGCGTCGGGGAGCCCGCCGGCCTGCGCGGCGAACTGCGCGCGCATCTCGGTGGAGATGACCCGCTGGAGCTCGCGGACGAGGGTCGGGAACGGGTGCGGCCCCATCGCCGACCCGATGAGGTAGTGGGTGTCCGCGACGTTCGTCACCCAGTCGCGCATCGCCTCGTTGATGGCGTCCTTCAGCGTGCGGGTCCCGGACTCGACGGGCACGACCGTCGCACCGAGGAGCTGCATGCGCACGACGTTCAGCCGCTGCCGCCGGCAGTCCTCGGCGCCCATGTAGACGGTGCAGGACAGGCCGAGGAGGGCGGCCGCGGTCGCCGTCGCGACACCGTGCTGGCCCGCGCCGGTCTCGGCGATGACGCGCGGCTTGCCCATGCGCCGGGCGAGGAGCGCCTGGCCGACGACGTTGTTCAGCTTGTGGGAGCCGGTGTGGGCGAGGTCCTCGCGCTTCAGCCAGACCTCGAGCCCGGCCTCCTCGCTGAGGCGGCCCGCCCGGTAGAGCGGGGTCGGACGCCCGCCGTACTGGCGGCGGAGCGTGTCGAGCTCGGTCAGGAAGGCCGGGTCGGACGCGGCGGCCTCCCAGGCCGCCTCCAGCTGGTCCAGCGCCCCGGACAGCGCCTCGGGCACGAAGCGGCCGCCGAAGGGTCCGAAGTAGCCCGGCCGGACGTCCGCGTCGGCGGTCCCCGCGCTCATGCCGCACCTCCGGTCGTGCCGGTCGTCGATCCCGCCGCCACCAGGGCGGCGGTCGCGGCCGTCGGGTCCTCGCTGCGTACCAGATGCTCCCCGACGAGGACCGCGTCCGCCCCGGCGACCGCGTAGCCGGCGACGTCGGCCGGCCCCTCGACCCCTGATTCGGCGACGAGGACCGCTCCGGACGGGCGGAGCGCCGCCAGCGGCGCGAACCGGCCGCGGTCCACGGAAAAGTCTCGGAGGTCGCGGACGTTCACACCGACGAGGTCGGCCCCGAGCGCGGTGGCACGGGCCATCTCGGCGGCGTCGTGGACCTCGAGGAGCACGTCGAGGTCCGCCTCGGACGCGGCCGCGGCGAGCGTCCGGAGGTGGTCGTCGTCCAGCGCCATCGCGATCAGGAGGACCGCCGCGGCCCCGGCGGCCCGTGCCTCCCAGACCTGACGGACGTCGACGACGAAGTCCTTCCGGAGGGTCGGGACGCCCAGGTCGGACACGACCTCGAGGTCCGTCAGCGAGCCCTCGAACCCGAGCGGTGCGGTCAGGACCGAGATCGCCGCCGCCCCACCGGCGACGTAGGACCGGGCGCGGGCGACCGGGTCGGGGATCGCCGCGAGCCCGCCGCGGGACGGCGAGGCCCGCTTCACCTCCGCGACGATCGCCGTGCCCGGACCGGTCAGCGCGGCCCGGAACGACGGCGGCGGCGGCCCCGCGGCGGCGCGGGCCCGCAGATCCGCCAGCGGTTCACGGGCCGCGGCCTCGGCGACGCGCCGGCGGGCGTCGTCGAGCTGCCGGGCGAGGACGTCGGGGACCACCACCACTCAGGTCCCCGCGCCGGCCCGGAGCCGTTCGGCCGCACGGATCGCGGCGAGCATCGCCCGCGCCTTGTCCCGCGTCTCGCGCTCCTCCGCGGCCGGGACCGAGTCGGCGACGACACCGGCGCCGGCCTGCACGTGGGCGACGCCGCGGTGGAGGACGACCGTGCGGATGGTGATGCAGGTGTCCATGTCGCCGGCGAGGTCGAGGTACCCGACCGCCCCGGCGTAGGGGCCGCGCCGGGTCGGCTCGAGCTCGTCGATGAGCTCCATCGCCCGGACCTTCGGCGCACCCGAGACCGTCCCGGCCGGGAAGGTCGCCCGCAGCACGTCGACCGCGCCGACCCCGTCGCGGAGCCGGCCGCTGACCGCGCTGACGAGGTGCATGACGTGGCTGTACCGCTCGACCTCCATCAGCTGGTCGACCCGGACCGACCCCGGCGCGCAGACCCGCCCGAGGTCGTTGCGCGCGAGGTCGACGAGCATGACGTGCTCGGCCCGCTCCTTGGCGTCGGCCAGGAGCTCATCGGCCAGCGCGCGGTCCTCGGTCGCGTCGTCCCCGCGGCGGCGCGTCCCGGCGATCGGCCACGTCACGACGCGCCGGTCCTGCACCTGGACGAGCGCCTCCGGTGACGACCCCACCACGTGGGCGTCCCCCGTGTCGAGCAGGAAGAGGTACGGCGACGGGTTGATCACGCGGAGCACGCGGTAGAGGTCGAGCGGATCGACGTCCGTCCGGACCGAGAGGCGCTGGCTCAGCACCGTCTGGAACGTGTCGCCGGCACGGACATGGTCCTGGATGCGGTCGACCGCGGCGACGTACGCCCTGTCGGGCATCGAGGACGTCGCGGCCGGGAGCTCGTCGGCGGGGACGGGTGCCGGTGGGGGGACGGCCGGCCGCGCGGGGCGCGGGCCGGCCAGGCGGGCGACGACCGCGGCGTTCGCCGCGACCGCCGCCGCGTACGCCGCCGCGATCCCGGCCTCGTCCAGCCCGTGGACGACGGCGTTCGTCACGACGGTGACCGTCTGACGCAGGTGGTCGAGGGCGACGACGTGCCGCGGGAACATCATCACCGCGTCGTCCAGGCCGAGGTCGTCGGTGGCGGTGTCGGGCAGCCGCTCGACCTCGCGGACCACGTCGTACCCGAGGTACCCCACCGCGCCGCCGTGGAGGGGGACGCCCGGGACGCGCGGTGCCGAGAGGACGCCGAGCAGATGCTGGAGCGTCGCGAGGACCCCGCCCCCCTCGGGGGTGCCGGCCGGGACCTCGCCCTCGAGGACGGCCCGACCCGAGCGGGCCCGCACGACGAGGAACGGGTCGACGCCGACGAAGGAGTGCCGCCCCCACCGTTCGCCGTGCTCCGCGGACTCGAGGAGGAAGCTGGGACCGTCACCGCGGAGCCGGTCGTAGACCGCCAGCGGGGTGTCGAGGTCGCCGAGGATCCGCCGGATGACGGGGACGACCCCGTGCGCGGCCGCGGCGACGCGGAACGCCGCCGGCTCCGGCTCGGCGGGGAGGCCGTCGACGACCGACGCGGCGCTCACGAGCCGGGCGGACCGGGCACGCCCGCGGCCGGATCCCGGCCGGACGCGAGGTCGCGGTGGAAGCAGGACCGCGCCCCGGTGTGGCAGGCGACCCCCGTCTGCTCGACGGTGACCAGCAACGCGTCGGCGTCGCAGTCGACACGGACGTCCACGACCCGCTGGACGTGCCCCGAGGTCGCGCCCTTCGGCCAGAGCTCCTGCCGCGACCGGCTGTAGAAGACCGTCGTGCCGTCGGCCAGGGTGCGCGCGAGCGCCTCGCGGTCCATGTAGGCCAGCATCAGCACGTCGCCGTCGACGTCGCGGACGACGGCGGGCAGCAGCCCGTCGGGCCCGAACCGCAGCGAGGCCGGATCGACGGCGTCCGACGGGGTCGGCGTGGTCACGACTCCCCCTCGGGCGCGTCCGCGGCGTCCGGGGTCGAGCCTATCGACGGCCGGCCCGCGGCTACCGTCGCGCGCCGACCGTGCGGCCCCCACCGGGAGCCCGCGCCGAGCACCGGAGCGACGATGCGGTTCCCGCCGGCCTGGTACCCGGACCCGACCGGACGTCACGACCACCGCTGGTGGGACGGCGTCGCGTGGACCGCTCACGTCGCCGACGCCGGCAGGCCGGGGTCCGACCCCCTGCCCGCGGCGCCACCGGCCGGCGACGCGCCGTCGGGCGGCACCGGTGGCGAGACGACGGCGGACCGACCGACGCCGGGACCGACCACCACCGGCGGCGCCCCCGGCGCCGCCGTCGCCGCGCTCGCCGTCGGCCTGAGCGCGGCCCTGCTCGGGTGGGTCCCGTTCCTCGGACTCGCCGTCGCGATCACCGCGATCGTCCTCGTGGTGGTCGCCCGCGGCCGGACCGCGGCCGGACGGGGTCGGGGCATGGTCGTCGTCGGTGGCGTCGCGGGCGGACTCGGACTCGTCACGGCGATCGCGACGACGTGGATCGCCGTCCTGCTCCTGGCCGATGGCACGGGCGGTCGTCTCGGCACCGCCGCACGGGACTACGTCACCTGCCTCGAGTCGGCCCCGCAGGACGTCTGCGAGCGCCGGCTCACCGAGGACCTGCTCGACGCGTTCGGCGGATGACCGCCACCGGCCCGGGCTGCCCCCGCTGCGGGTCACCGCTACGGCCCCAGCGCCGAGCGGCCGCGTCCGGGAGTGCCGGCGCGGTCGAGGTCGCCGTCCCGCCGCGGACGCTCGGGGTCTGCCCCGACGGGCACCGGTCCGACGCCGAGACCGTGGCCGTCCGGACCGCGCTCGGCGCCGTGCCGACCGCGCGCCGACGACGCCGTCTCGGTCGGTCCGGGACCCCCGATCGGTGCGGCGCCTGCGACACCGCCCTCGACCTCCCGCCGCGGCGGACCGTCCGCGGCGTCACCGTCGAGGGGACCACCGGCCCGCCGTACCTCCTCGAGCTGGTGCTGCCGCTCGTGCGGTGCCCCGACTGCGCGGTCGACAACGTCCCCTCCGATGTCGTCGGCGACGTCCACCGTGCGGTCCGATCGGCGCTCGGCTGACGCCGAGCGGCCGCACGTCAGGGCGCGGGCGTCCGACGGACCGGCAGACCGGCCGCGGCGAGCGCATCCTTCGCGTCGGCGACGCGGAGCTCACCGAAGTGGAACAGCGACGCCGCGAGCACCGCGGCCGCGCCACCCTCCCGGACGGCCGCGACCATGTCGACCGTCGTCCCCGCGCCGCCCGACGCGATGACCGGGACGTCGACGACGCCGGTGACCGCGGCCAGCAGCGGCAGGTCGAAGCCGTCACGCGTCCCGTCGCGGTCCATCGAGGTCAGCAGGATCTCGCCGGCACCCCGGGCCACGCCCTCCCGGCACCACGCGACGGCGTCGCGTCCCGTCGCCGTCCGACCGCCGTGGGTCACGACCTCCCAGCCGGCGCCGGGGTCGGACGGGTCCCGGCGCCGCGCGTCGACGGCGAGGACGACGGACTGGGCCCCGACGGCGGCGGAGGCCGCGTCGATCAGGCCCGGATCGGCCACCGCCGCGGTGTTCACCGAGACCTTGTCCGCACCGGCGCCGAGGAGCCGGCGCACGTCCCGGGGGGCGCGGACGCCGCCCCCGATCGTCAGCGGGACGGAGAGCCGCTCGGCGCACCGGGCGACGACGTCGAGCATCGTCGCCCGGCCGTCGGACGACGCCGAGATGTCGAGGAGGACGACCTCGTCGGCCCCCTCCTCGTCGTACCGCGCGGCGAGCTCGACCGGATCCCCGGCGTCCCGGAGCCCGACGAACCGGACCCCCTTCACGACCCGCCCGGCGTCGACGTCGAGACAGGGGACGACGCGGACCGCGAGCCCGTCCGGATCCGCCCCCGCCCCGCCGCGTGCCGGACCACCGGCCGCGCTCATGGCGCGACCGCGGCGACGGCCGCCAGCGCCTCGGCCAGGTCGACGTCCCCCGTGTACAGCGCCCGACCCACGATGGCGGCGTCGACGCGCGGGTGCAGGCCGGCCAGCGCGACCAGGTCCGCGACCGAGGCGACCCCGCCCGACGCCGTGACGGCGGCGGTCGTCGCGTCCGCGACCGCACGGAGCAGCTCGAGGTTCGGCCCCGAGAGCATCCCGTCGGTCGCGATGTCGGTCACGACGACGCGGGCGACCCCGAGCTCGGTCAGCCGCGCGAGCGTCCCCATCAGGTCCCCCGCGTCCTCGGTCCAGCCGCGGGCCCGGAGCCGGCCGTCCTCGGCGTCGAGGCCGACGGCGAGGCGGTCCCCCGCCACCTCGAGGGCCGCCGGGACGAACGCGGGATCGGTCAGCGCCATCGTGCCGACCACGACGCGGGACGCCCCCAGGTCCAGCGCGGTCCGGATGTCGTCGAGGGTCCGGACACCGCCGGAGGCCTGGACGCGGCGGCCCGTCTCGGCGACGATCCGCCCGACGAGGTGACGGTTCCGCGGCTCGCCGGTGAACGCGGCGTCGAGGTCCACGACGTGGAGCCACTCGGCCCCGGCCGCCGCGAACCCGAGGGCCGCCTCGACCGGGTCGGCGTACTCGGTCACGGCGTCGGCGCGACCCCGGGTCAGACGGACGGCGCGGCCGTCCCGGATGTCGACCGCGGGATACAGGGTCAGTCCCACGTCGCACCCCCGAGCCAGGCCGCGAGGAGCCGGGCGCCGACCGCACCGGACTTCTCGGGATGGAACTGCGTGCCGACGACGCTGCCCTCGCGGACGACGCACGGGAACTCGGTCCCGGCGTACCCGCACGTCGCCAGCACGTGGGCGGGGTCCTCGGGGACGGCGAAGTAGGAGTGCGCGAAGTAGCACCGCTCGCCGTCGACCCCGACCAGGAGCTCCTCCCCCGCCGTCGTGGCCCGCACGACGTCCCAGCCCATGTGCGGCGCCACGACCCCGGGCGGGAGCCGGCGGACGCGACCCGGGAGGAGCCCCAGGCCGGGTTCCTCGGACTCCTCGGAGCCGGCGTAGAGCAGCTGCATCCCGACGCAGATTCCGAGCACCGGCCGGTCGGCGGCGACGAAGGCGCGGACGACCTCCTCGAGGCCCTGCTCGCGGAGCCGCCGGCTGCACGTCCCGAAGTGCCCGACGCCGGGGATCACGAGGACGTCCGCGGCACGGGCCACGTCCGGGTCCGACGTGATGACCGCGTCCGCGCCGGCGACGTCGAGCCCGCGCTTCGCCGAGCGGACGTTCCCCGCGTCGTAGTCGAGGACGGCGGCACGTGGCCGTCGCGTCACTGCAGCACGCCCTTCGTCGACGGCACGCCGTCACCGGTCACGGCGACCGCGCGCCGCAGCGCCACGGCGAGCGCCTTGAACACCGACTCGTAGACGTGGTGCGTGTTGTCCCCGGAGACGTTCGTGACGTGCAGGGTGATGCGGGCGTTCGCGACGAGCGCCTCGAAGAAGTGCTTCACGAGCGGCGTCTCGAACGTCCCGATCAGCTCGATCGGGGTCTCGACCTCCCAGACCAGGTACGGGCGTCCGGCGAGGTCGACGGCGACGCGGGTCAGCGCCTCGTCGATCGGGACGCTGGCGTCACCGAACCGCTCGACGCCGACCCGGTCCCCCCAGGCCTCGGCCAGCGCCTGGCCCAGCGCGATGGCGGTGTCCTCGACCGTGTGGTGGGCGTCGATCTCGAGGTCGCCCTCGGTCCGGACGCGGAGGGCGAGCCGCCCGTGGCGGCCCAGCTGCTCGAGCATGTGGTCGAGGAACGGCACGCCGGTCGCGACCTCGGCCGACGCGGGGCCGTCGAGGTCGAGCTCGACGACGACGGCGGTCTCGCGCGTGCGGCGCTCGACGCGGGCGGTGCGGGCCATGGGTCCCCCGTTCGGTCGTGCGATGGGTCGGGTCAGGTTCGGTCGGCGGCGAGGACGGCGGTGACCGCGCCGAGGAGGGCGTCGTCCTCTGCGCGGGTCCCGATGGTGATGCGGACGGCGCCGGGCCGGTCGACCGCGGCGGCGACGTCGCGGACGAGCACGCCGCGCGCCAGCAGACGGTCGAACAGGTCCACGACCGGCGTCTCGACCAGCAGGAAGTTCGCGGCCGAGGGGTGCACGACGACGCCCGGGAGCGCGGCCAGCGCCGCCGCGACGCGGTCCCGCTCGGCGACGGTCGCCGCCCGGTGGGCGAGGAACGCCTCCTCGTGCGCGAGGGCCAGCTCGGCCGCCCGCTGGGCGATCGCGTCGAGGTGATAGGGCAGGCGGACGCGCCGCAGGTCCGCCATCACGGCCGCCGGCCCCAGCAGGTACCCGACCCGGAGCCCGGCCAGTCGGAACGCCTTCGAGAAGGTCCGGGAGACCACGAGACGGGGCAGCTCGTCGAGGAGCGGCCGGACCGAGGCGCCGTCCGGCGCGAACTCGACGTACGCCTCGTCGACCACGACGAGGCCGCGGACGGCGTCGTGGACCGACCGCACGACGTCGGGACCGACGAGCGCACCCGTCGGGTTGTTCGGGTTGGCGAGGAGGACCACCGACGGGTCGCGCTCGGCGGCGACGGCCGCGACGGCGTCGAGGTCGGGCCGACCGTCGGGACCGAGGGCGACGAGGTCCAGCGCCGTCCCGGAGGTCCGGCAGAGCTCGGGGTACATCGAGTAGCCGGGCCGGAGGCCGAGGGCGCGACGGCCCGGACCGCCGTAGGCCTGGAGCAGCTGGAGCAGGACCTCGTTGGAGCCGTTCGCGACCCAGACCCGGTCGGCGTCCAGGCCCTCCCGCGCGGCGAGCGCGGACCGCAGCGCCACGGCCTCGCGGTCCGGGTACCGGTGCAGGGCGAGGTCCGTGACCGCGGCCCCGAGCTCGGCGAGGAACGCGGCCGGCGGCGGCTCGGCCGTCTCGTTGGTGTTGAGACGGACGGGCACGTCGAGCTGGGGCGCGCCGTACGGCTCGACGTCGGCGAGCTCGGGGCGGACCGCGACCGGACCGGCGCCGCTCACGACGGCCCCGCCCCGTCCAGCCGGACCTCGACCGCGCGCCAGTGCGCCGGGAGGTCCTCGGCGGTGGCGAGGGCCCGGACGCTCGGTGCGAGCTCGCGCAGCGCCGCCTCGTCGTAGGCGACCACGTTGACCGGGACGAGGAAGGAGGCGGTCGTGAGTCCGCCCCGGAACCGCGCCGTCCCGGACGTCGGGAGCGTGTGGTTGGGACCGGCCGCGTAGTCGCCGAGGCTGACCGGCGTCGTCGCCCCGATGAACGTGGTTCCGGCGTACCGGATCCGGCGGGCGACGGCGGCCGCGTCGGCGGTCTGGACCTCGAGGTGCTCGGCGGCCAGCGCCTCGGCGACGCGGACCATGCCGTCGACGTCGTCGACGAGGACGACCGTGCCCTGCCCGGCCAGCGCCGCCTCGACCCGCTCGCGGTGCCGGGCCGCGGTGACCTCGGTCTCGAGCGCCGCCTCGACCGCGGGGACGAGCTCGGGGGCGTCGGTGATGAGGACCGCCGTCGCGAGCTCGTCGTGCTCGGCCTGGGCGACGAGGTCCGCGGCCAGCACCCGCGGGTCGGCGGTGGCGTCGGCGACGACGCCGATCTCGGTCGGTCCGGCGTACCCGTCGGTGCCGATGCGGCCCTCGGCGGCCAGCTCCTGCTTCGCGAGGGCGACGTGGAGGTTCCCCGGTCCGACGACGAGGTCGCACCGCGGCACGCTCCCCGTCCCGAACGCCATGGCCGCGACGGCCTGGGCCCCGCCGACCCGGACGACCCGGTCGACGCCGAGCAGGCGGGCCGCGGCGAGGATCGTGCGGTCCGGCCAGCCGTCGCGCCGCCCGTCGGGACCGACACCGGTCGGCGGGGTGCAGAGGACGATCTCCTCCACCCCGGCGACGCGGGCGGGCACGACCGTCATCACGACGGTCGACGGGTAGACGGCCTTCCCCCCGGGGACGTACACGCCGGCCCGGGCGACCGGACGCCACCAGACCCCCATGCGGACGCCGTCGGCCTCCTCCTCCCAGTCCTGCGGCCGGGCCCGCTCGTGGAACCGGCGCACCTGGGACGCGGCGCGCTCGAGCGCCGCGCGCAGCATCGGATCCAGACCGTCCAGCGCGGCGTCCAGGACCTCGTCGGGGACGGTCAGGGGCCCGTCCGCGAGGTCCACCTCGTCGAAGCGGCGCGTGGCCGCGACGAGGGCGGCGTCGCCGTCCCGCGCCACGGCGGCGAGGGTGGCCCGGACGCCCTCGCGGGCGGCGGCGAGGTCGACGCGCGGCCGCGGGAGACGGTCGCGCGGGTCCGAGGCGTCGCCGCGGAGGTCCAGCACGCGCAGGCGGGCCACGGGGACCTCCGGGGACGCGGCGCGCGGCATGCTACCGACGTCGCGGTCGCCGTCCGGGGTCGGGACGGGCGTCGATCAGCCCGCGCGGCGGTACGGCGGCGTGTCGGGGACCGCGGGCCGGAGGGTCCGGACCTGACGGTCCTCCACGACCTCCGGACCGAACGCGGCCTTCAGCTCGCCGAACAGGCCGGCCCGGCGCTCGACCCGCAGCCGATCCCCCAGCCGGAACCGCCGCGCGGTCCCGTCGGCCTCCCGCACCTCCAGGGCCACCGGCGCGACGCCCGGATGGTTGCCGAGGACCGCCTCGAGCCGGGCGACGGCCTCGGGGGTGCACTGCGCGGCGTCGAGCCGCACCACGACCGGGGCGCCCTGGACCTCGGAGAGGTCCGGCGTCGTGACCTCGTCCACGGTCAGCTTCACGGCCTCGTCCCGCCGCTCGACCCGGCCGCGCAGGACCAGCACCGCGTCCTCGACGAGGACCTCGTGGGCGGCGAGGTACGTCGAGGGCCAGCACACGACCTCGACCTGCCCCGTGTGGTCCTCGACGGTGGCCGTCAGGTACGCGTCACCCTTCCGCGTGTACTTCTTCGTCGGCGCGGTCAGGACCCCCGCGATGCGGACGGTCGCGCCGTCGCTGCGCTCGCCGAGCTCGACGACCCGGGTGTCGACCAGCCGCTCGAGCAGCGCCTCCGCCCCGTCCAGCGGATGGGCCGAGACGTAGAGACCCAGGAGCTCGCGCTCGAGGCGGAGCAGCTCGCCGGCCGGGAACTCGAGGTCGGGGATCTCGACCGGGGGCGCACCACCGTCGTCGTCGGCGCCGCCCTCGTCGAAGAGGCTGAACTGCCCGGCCGCCTCGGCGCGCTTGCGGGCGACGGCCTCGGCGACGACGCCCTCGTGGACCTCGAGCAGCCCGCGGCGCGGATGCCCGAGCCCGACGAACGCCCCGGCGCGGATCAGGTTCTCGAGCACCGTGCGGTTCAGGACCGAGGCGTCGACCTTCGCGCAGAAGTCGGCGAAGTCGATGAAGCGGCCGTGCTCGGTCCGCGCGGCGACGATGCGCTCGACGACGCCCTCACCGACGCCGCGGACCGCGGCGAGTCCGAACAGGATCTCCTCACCGCGCGGCGTGAAGTCGGCCTCGGAGTCGTTCACGTCCGGAAGACGCACCGGGATGCCCATCCGGCGGCACTCGTTCAGGTACAGCGGCTTGACGTCCTTGTTGTTCCGGACGCTCGTCAGCAGCGCCGCCATGTACTCGACCGGATGGTGGGCCTTCAGCCAGGCGGTCTGGTAGCTGACGACGCCGTACGCGACGGTGTGCGCCTTGTTGAACCCGTACTCGGCGAACTTCTCGATGAGGTCCCAGAGCCGCAGGACGAAGGCGCGCTCGTAGCCGTTCGCCAGCGCGCCCGCGACGAACTGCTCCTTCTGGGCCTCCATCAGCTTCCGCTGCTTCTTCCCGACGGCCTTCCGGAGCGCGTCGGCCTCGGCCATCGTGAAGCCGCAGAGGTCCGTCGCGACCTTCATGACCTGCTCCTGGTAGACGATGACCCCGTGGGTCTCGCCCAGGATCGCCGCCAGGTCCGGGTGGTCGTGCGTGACGGCCTCGAGGCCGTTCTTCCGGTCCGCGAACGCGATGTGCATGTCCATCCCGAGCGGACCCGGTCGGTACAGCGCCAGCAGCGCCGAGATGTCCTCGAACCGCGTCGGGCGCAGGCGCCGGACGAGGGCCTGCATCCCGGCCGAGTCCAGCTGGAACACCCCGAGCGTCTCGCCGGTCGCGAGCATCTCGTAGGTCCGGGGGTCGTCCATCTCCCCGAGGAGCTCGGGGTCGTCCATGTCGAGCTCGACGCCGCGGTTCGTCCGGACGTGGCGCTCGGCGTCCGAGATGACGGTGAGGTTGCGGAGACCGAGGAAGTCCATCTTGAGCAGACCGACCGCCTGGGCCGCCTCCATCTCGTACTGGGTCAGGACCTCACCGCCCTCGGCCCGCATCAGCGGCACGACCTCGGACAGCGGTCGGGCACCGATGATGACGGCCGCCGCGTGGATGCCGTGGTGGCGCTTCAGCCCCTCGAGCCGCTCGGCCACCTCGAGGACCTCGCGGTACGCCGGGTCCTCCCGCGCCGTGCGGAGCTCGGCGGACTTCTTCAGGGCCTCGGCCAGCGTCGCGTCGACGCCCTGCACGGCCGGCGGCATCATCTTCGCGAGGTCGTCCCCGACCTTGAACGGCTGGTCGAGCACACGCGCGGCGTCGCGGATGGCGGACTTCGCCTTGATCGTCCCGAAGGTCACGATCTGCGCGACGTGGTCCGACCCGTACCGCTCCGCGGCGTACCGGATCATCTCGCCGCGACGCCGGTCGTCGAAGTCGATGTCGATGTCCGGCATCTCCTTCCGGGACGGGTTGAGGAACCGCTCGAAGATCAGTCCGTGGCGGATCGGGTCGACGCGCGTGATGTCCGTGCA
The DNA here is from genome assembly GCA_017852335.1 of Actinomycetota bacterium. Taxonomy (GTDB): domain Bacteria; phylum Actinomycetota; class Nitriliruptoria; order Nitriliruptorales; family Nitriliruptoraceae; genus CSBr16-57R1. The sequence goes on from JAFMLG010000003.1 coordinate 71,812, forward strand.
GTACGCGACGACCGAGCCGCCGGCCGAGCCGCGACCCGGGCCGACCCGGATGCCGACCGACCGCGCGTGTCGGCAGAGGTCGGCGACGATCAGGAAGTACGCCGGGAACCCCATCTGCTCGATGACGCCGAGCTCGTACGCGACGCGCTCGGCGACCGCGGAGGGCAGCGGATCGCCGTAGCGGCGTCGTGCCCCCTCCATCACGAGGTCCCGCAGGTGCTCGGCCTCCGAGACGCCGCCCGGCGTCGGGAACCGCGGCAGCAGGTCCAGCCCCAGCTCGATGGGGGCGTCGCACCGCTCGGCGATCTCGAGGGTCGCGTCCAGCGCCGGGCCGTGGTCGGGGAACTCCGCGCGCATCTCGGCGGCGGAGCGGACGTAGAACCGGTCCGACTCGAACCGGAACCGCCCGGGGTCGGAGAGCTTCGACCCGGTCTGGATGCAGAGCAGCGCGTCGTGCGCCGCGACGTCGTCGGCCCCCGTGTAGTGCGTGTCGTTCGTGATGACCGTCCGGAGGCCCAGCTCCGCCGCGAGCCGCTCGAGCTCGGGCCAGACGCGGCGCTGATCGGGGATGCCGTGGTCCTGCAGCTCGACCCAGTACCGGTCGGGGCCGAGGAGGTCGCGGTACGCCGCCATCGAGCGCCGCGCGGCGTCGACGTCGTCCCGCAGGAGGTGCTGGTTCACCTCGGAGCCGAGGCAGCCCGACAGGACGACGAGCCCCTCGTGATGCGCCTCGAGGAGCTCCATGTCGATGCGCGGCTTGTACCAGTACCCCTCGAGGTAGGCCCGCGTCGAGAGCGTCATCAGGTTGCGGTAGCCGGTCGTCGACTCGGCCAGGACCGTCAGGTGGTGCGCGCGCTGCTTCCCATCGGCACCCCCCTGCTGCTGGTCGTGGCGCGACCCGATCGCCTGGTACAGCTCGGCGCCGAGGATCGGTCGCACGCCGCGCGCGCGGGCGGTCCGGTCGAACTCGACCAGTCCGAACAGGTTGCCGTGATCGGTGATCGCGACGGCGGGCTGCCCGTCGGCCGCGACGGCGCCGACGAGGTCGGTGACGCGGGACGCCCCGTCGAGCATCGAGTACTCGGTGTGGACGTGGAGGTGGACGAACCCGCGGCCCGACGCGCCGCTCGCCCCGGCCGCACCCGCCGTCGCGGTCGCCCCGCCCGTCGCCCCGGAGCCACCGCCGACGCACCTTCCCGCGCGCCGGACCGTCCTCCGCGCGG